>NZ_JBAKHX010000004.1:0-368850 GCF_036906915.1 Micromonospora sp. CPCC 206061 | reverse complement strand
TCAAGGGCAAACGCACGTGGTTCGATCTCAAAACCACGTGCATTCGCCCTTGATCCATGCAAAAGCCCTTGATCGCCGCAGGCGCCGCGCCCTGTGGCGCCGCCGCTTCGGGCGATCCGCGCGTCCCCGAGTGGCCTGGCCTTTCCTTCATCGGCGCGGGCGCCCAGCGGGCGCTGGAACCGCCGCATGGCCGTGGGGAGCATGGCAAGCGGCGGCGTTTGTGGTGGCGCGGCGTTTGTGGTGGCGCGGCGTTTGTGGTGGCGCGGCGTCTGGGTGTGCTCCGCAGCCTCAGGGCCGCGTCGATGCTGCTAATTCCCCGCCACCGCACGTCGCGCGGCGCCGATGCAGCCCGCTCGGCACCCCGCGTCCGTGATGGCGCGGGGCAGCGCGATCTTGTCGAGTAGGGGTTGCTCCCGGACTTTCCAAGATCAGATGGCGTCGCCGCTGCGGTCGCACCTGCGCGGTGTGGAAGGTGGTCGCCCGAGCGCCGAGCAGACCACGCCGCACCGCCCGGCGATCAAGGAGATCTGCACAGATCAAGGGCAAATGCACGCGGAAAAGAGATCGAACCACGTGCATTTGCCCTTGATCGACGGCAGAAGGGCCGCGGAGCGCCGCGCCGCGCGGGGGCGGGGCTAGGGCGGGGATAGGCGGGACAGGGTTGCTGCCACGTCGGACGGTGGGGTGCCCAGGTCGGACTCGGAGAACAGGAGGATCGTGTCGCCGGCGTCGATCTCCAGGGTCTCGGTGCGCATTCCCAGCCGCGGTCGGGTGTCGACGCGTACCCCCTCGATCTGCGACCAGGCCAGCCGGCGACGGCCGGCGAGGCCCGTGACCACCGTGAGTCCGTCAGTGTCGGCGGCGATCCGCACCGGCGCGATCAGATCGCGCGCCCCCCAGCCGGCGAGCCCGGCGGTGACCATCGCGGCCAGCACGAGTCGTACCACGTCGCCGTCGTCGAAGAGCAGCCCGATGGCCAGCACGCCGGCCGCGGCCGTGAACTTGACGATCGGGATCTTGCGGGGCACGCGCCAGCTACAGGCATCCACCTACTCCAGAGTAGTGTCGGTGAATATGAGAGACGCGGTCATCGTCGGCGCCGTGCGCACCCCGGTCGGCCGGCGCAAGGGGGGCCTGGCTGGCATCCATCCCGTCGACCTGTCGGCGCACGTGCTGCAGGCGCTCGCCGAGCGCGGCGGGCTCGATCCGGCGGACGTGGACGATGTTGTGTGGGGCTGCGTCTCGCAGGTGGGCGAGCAGTCGTGGAACGTCGGGCGCAATGCCGTGCTCGGCGCGGGCTGGCCGGAGTCGGTGCCCGGCACGACCCTTGACCGGCAGTGCGGCTCCAGCCAGCAGGCTCTGCACTTCGCGGCCGCGACCGTGCTCGCCGGGCACGCCGACCTGGTGGTGGCCGGCGGCGTGGAGTCGATGACGCGGGTGCCGATGGGGTCGAGCGCGGCGGGGGCGTGGCCGTTCGGCGAGGGGATCCGGGAGCGGTACGGCGATCAGGGTTTCAGCCAGGGCGTCGGCGCCGAGATGCTCGCTGAGCGGTGGGGCTTTTCGCGGACTCAGCTCGACGAGTACTCGCTCGCCAGCCACGAGAAGGCGGCGGCCGCGCAGGACGCGGGCGCGTTCAAGGAGGAGATCGCGCCGATCGGCGGGGTCGACACCGATGAGGGCGTGCGTCGCGACACGTCGCTGGCGAAGCTGGGCGAGCTGGCGACGCCGTTCAAGCCGGACGGCGTGGTGACGGCCGGTTCGGCTTCGCAGATCTCCGACGGCGCCGCCGCGCTGGCGGTCACCACATCGGAGTGGGCGCGCGGGCGGGGCCTGCGGCCGCTGGCCCGCATCCACACCGCGGTGGTCGCCGCGGACGACCCGGTCATCATGCTGACGGCACCGATTCCGGCCACTGCAAAGGCGCTGCGCCGCGCGGGGCTGGGCATCGAGGAGATCGGCGTGTACGAGGTGAATGAGGCTTTTGCGCCGGTACCGCTCGCGTGGCTGGCCGAGACGGAGGCGGATCCCGATCGGCTCAACCCCCGCGGCGGCGCGATCGCATTGGGGCATCCGCTCGGAGGCTCCGGCGCCCGCATCATGACGACGATGCTGCAACACATGCGTGACAACGACATCCGTTACGGCTTGCAGACGATGTGCGAGGGCGGCGGGATGGCAAACGCAACGATCGTGGAACTTCTCCGGTAAGCCGCGACATATCCCGTTAGCACGTCGTTAAACGCAGCATGGACGTCTTCTCACGAACGTTCTTGCCCGCAGCCGCCGAAGCCGGGGTCGCCATCCCGACCGTGAGCCGCCACATGCCGATTTTCCGGCGCTGTGTGGAAGCCGACGACGCGACCGTGCTCGTCAGCCGTTGCCTACGGCCCGATCGCCCGATGCACGGCGAGTTCCTGCTGCTGTTGACGTACCGCCGCCTGGTGGTCACGCAGGAGACTCGCATGCTGCACCGCTTGCGGCTGCACCTGAACACCGAACTGCGTCACCTCAGCAACGTCACCTGGAATCCGGACACGCGCCTCTCCGCGGTCGAGCTTGCCGCCACCGCCATCGACGGTGTGCGCGAACGGTTCTGGATCAAGACTGGTCACCCGAAGCAGGTATGGCACCTGGACGCCCTGCTCAGCCACGCCTTCCGTCCCCGGTCGATGGCACAGCGCGTCCACGAGGCACCGCGAGTCCAGGCGCCGATGGCGCCACCCGTGCCGGCTGCCGCCTGACGCGGTCGGGGGGCGTCCTGCCGCGAGGACGCCCCCCGATGCGAAATCCGTACCTGATCCGAACATCCTCGTCGCCTTGTGGCGGGCATCATGGTGCCCGTGAACCCCACGAAGGGCCTGGTCCTCGTGGTCGAGGACGAGCGGTCGATCGCCGATCTGATCCGCATGTACCTGGTCCGCGAGGGCTTCGGCGTGCACGTGGAACGGGACGGCGACGCCGGTCTGGTGGCCGCGCGGCGGCTCCGGCCGGTCGCGTGCGTTCTCGACATCGCCCTGCCCGGCATCGACGGCACGGAGATCTGCCGGCGGTTGCGGGAGGGCGGCGACTGGACGCCGGTCATCTTCCTTACCGCCCGCGACGACGAGGTCGACCGGATCGTCGGTCTCGAACTGGGCGCCGACGACTACGTCACCAAGCCGTTCAGCCCCCGGGAACTGGTCGCCCGCGTGCGCGCCGTGCTGCGCCGCACGGCCGGTACGCCCGAGGAGCGGCCCCACACCGTTGGCCCCGTGACGCTCGACCCCGGCCGCCGTATGGTCACAGTGGACGGTGCGCCGGTGCGGCTGACGTCGACCGAGTTCGACCTGTTGGCGCGCCTGATGGGCCGGCCCGGTCGGGTGTTCACGCGCGAGGAGTTGCTGGCCAGCGTGTGGGGGTACGGCGCGCAGGCCGGTACGCGCACCGTCGACGTGCACGTGGCGCAGGTGCGCGCCAAGCTCGGTGACGGTGCGGCCGTGGTCCGCACGTACCGCGGCGTCGGATACGCGGCCGATGCGTAAGTCCGGCACCCTGACCGCCCGAGCGATCCTCTCGGGCTGCGCGGTGGCGGTCGTCTCGGTGCTTGTCACCGTGCTGATTTCGGTACCCGTCACCGTGCGCTCGGAGGATCGCGAAGCCCGCCAGGAGCTCATCGCACAGGCGCGGCTGACCGCCGAGGTGCTCCGCCCACGGCTCGACCGGGGGCGCGGCGCCGACGAGGACCGGGTCATCCGGCAGCTGCGCAACCAGGGCATCGACGCGTACCTGATCCGCGCCGGACAGGCGGATCGGCCGGGCCTGCCGCAGCAGGTGGTCTCCCGCGTGGCCAGTGGCAGGAACTTCACCGGCCGGCGGCTCGTCTCCGGCGAGCGGTCCATTGTGGTCGGTCGTGCCCTGCCGGGCGGAAACGGCGTCGTGCTGGCCAAGCCGGCCGCCCGACGGGTCTGGCTCGGGGTGCTGCGCGGCCTGTGGCTGCCGCTGCTCGCCGGGCTGATGGCTGGCGTGGTCGCCGGCGCGCTGCTCGCCCGGCGGCTGGCGCGCCCGATCCGCAACGCCGCCGCCGCGGCCGCTCGGCTGCGCGCGGGCGACCGGGGTATCCGGGTACCGGTGGAGCCGCCGCGGGAGGCGGCCGATCTGGCGTACGCGCTCAACGATCTCGCCGCCGCGCTGGCCACCAGCGAGGGGCGGCAGCGGGAGTTCCTGCTGTCGGTCTCGCACGAGCTGCGCACGCCACTGACCGCGATCCGTGGGTACGCCGAGGCGCTGGCCGACGGCGTGGTGGCCGCCGAGGGGGCCCAGCGGGCGGGCAAGACCATGCTGGCCGAGGCGCGGCACCTCGACGGGCTCGTCGGCGATCTCCTGGCGCTGGCCCGGCTGGAGGCGGCCGACTTCCCGCTGCATCCGGTGCCGGTCGACCTGGCCGGGCTGGTCCGGGGCGCCGCCGAGGCGTGGCGTCCGCGGTGTGAGGCCGCCGGCATCGAGCTGAGGGTCGAGGCGCCGGACGGCGACATCCCTGCACACACCGACCCGGGGAGGATCCGGCAGGTCCTGGACGGGTTACTGGAGAACGCCCTGCGCGTCCTGCCGGCGAGAGCCCCACTCGTGGTGGCCGCGCGCCCGCACGGGGTGGTGGAGGTGCGTGACGGCGGGCCCGGCCTGACCGACGACGACCTGGCGGTCGCGTTCGAGCGCGGCGCGCTGCGGCAGCGCTACGAAGGGGTACGGAAGGTGGGCAGCGGGCTGGGGCTGGCGCTGGCTGCCGGCCTGGTACGCCGGTTGGGCGGCACGATCGAGGCGGGACACGCCCCGGAAGGCGGGGCCCGTTTCACGGTCACGCTGCCCTCTTACGAAACCCGTACATCGGCTTGACGGTGCGCTCGTGCCTCTCGCCGACGCTGGTGCTCCAACAGATGCGGGAGCAGGTACGGAAGGGAGACCGATGAAGCGTCTGGTTCTCGTCGCGGCGGCCGGTGTGCTGGCCCTGGGACTGGCGGGGTGCGGAGCGAAGCCCGTCTCGCTCGACGTCGAGCAGGCGGCCTTGTCCGCCATCGGGTTCGAGGCGGCGGATCCCACGCCGACCGCCACGCCCACCGACAATGACAGGCGAGACCGCCCGCGGATACGAGGGTTCCTGCGGAAGAACACCATCCACGGCGAGATCGTCGTTGAGACCAGGAACGGCCCTAAGACCGTGGTCGTGCAGCGCGGCGAGGTGACCGCGATCGGCGACGACTCGCTGACCGTGAAGTCGACCGACGGCCACACCGTCGAGTGGACGTTCGGCGATGACCTGCGGGTGCGCGAGCGCCGCGACTCGATTCAGCCGAGTGACGTGAAGGTCGGCACCGAGGTCGGCGTCGCGGGCGCGAAGGACGGTGACCGCACGGTCGCTCGGCTGGTCGTCATCCCCCGGAAGCGGTGACAGGTTCGGCGTATCCGACGTAGCCGCGCCACTCCAGGCGCCAGTCGTCGGGGACGAGCCGGTCGCAGGCGCGGCGGTCGCCGGTGCAGACGATCACGTCGACCGAGCGCGGGTCGGCGGGCGGCTGCTTCGGGAGTACGGACTGAAGAGCCACGATCTCCCGATCTTTCAGGAGCAACCACCACGGGTACTCCCAGTTGTCGTTCTGCTGCGCCAGACCCACGCGCTGGGCGCCGGCCGCCTCGACCCGGCCGGCGGCCCAGCGGAACTCGTCCGCCCAGGCCGGCCGGCGCAGGAACCGGGTGTCCCAGGAGTCGGTGGTGAGCAACGAGCCGGTGCCGACCAGGCGGCGCGGGAAGCCGTACGAGACGGCGAGCACCCCGGCCAGCGCCGAGGCGGCGAGCACGGCGGCGACGGCGGCCCTGGCCGTGCGCCTGCTGGCCCGCGTGAGCACCGCGTCGAGCCACAGCCCCGCCAGGGGTATCCCGAGGATGAGCGCGTACATGAGCAGCCGGTTGCCCCAGGGCTGCCACTTGATCATGGCGGAGTGCAGGATGACGGTGGCGGCGCAGGCGGTCGCGTAGGCGCGGACAACGCCGCGGCGCGGCCGGGCGAGCGCGACGACGCCGCCGATCAGCACCAGCGTCCCCGCGATCGGGAACGCGACCCGATCCTCGTCGGGGTACCAGGCGCGGATCGGGAACTCCGTGCGCCCGAACGTGGTGGCCCGGTCCTGCGGGTCCACACCGATCAGGTCGGCGAACCCGATGATCGTGTCGGCGCTTGCGGTGCGCAGCGGAGACAGTGGGGTATCCAGGGCGGTATGCCCGATTCTTAGCCCGTTGACCAGTATCGAGCCGGGGTCGTGGCGCTGCATCGGGATCGAGTCCCGCAGCCGTGGTGGTCCCAACGGGTGCCCGAACTCGGCGTACACGCGCAGCATGAAAGGGGCGACGATGGCCGCCGCGACCGCGATCACACCGAGCCCGGCGGCGGCCGTCTTCAGCACCGACCGCCTGAGCTGGGCCACCCCCCACAGCACCAGCATCGGTCCGGCGCCGATCAGGCCGCTGGTCTTGGTGAGCGCAGTAAGCCCGGTGGCCGCGCCGAGCGCGAGCACCGCGCCGGGCGACGCCCGGCGCGACAGGCCGTCGAGCGCGAGCGTGGCCACGCAGCCGCACCAGGCGGCGACGACCAGGTCGGTCTGGGTACTGGTCGCCTGTAGCGCCACCATCGGCGTGGTGCCGGCGACGAACGCGGTGATGAGCTGGGCCCGCCGCGAGCCGCCGAGCTGCGCGACGATCCGCGAGGCCACCAGCAGGCAGCCCGCGCCGGCGGCCCACTGCACGAGGTTGTGCAGCCAGTCGCCGCCGGTCAGCAGCCGCAGGTGCAGCAGGAGGTACTCGGCTCCCGGCGGGATGTCGACCTGCCGGTGGATCGCGGTCGGCCAGAACTCCAGGTCGCCCTGCGCGGCCCAGTGTTCGACCTTGGGCAGGTGGTACGTCTGCGAGTCGAAGTTGTTGGGCTCGGCGAGCAGTGCGATCACCAGTTCGACGAGAACCAGGCCGCCGATGCCGCCGGCGAGGAGCCACTCGGGCCTCGACCAGGATGGGCGCTCCACCGTCACGGGCCGGCGGCGCCGCCACGCCAGCCCGAGCGCGGCGGCCAGCCCGAGCGTCCAGGCGGCCGCTACCGCGGGAGCGGTCAACGCGTGCAGTGCTCCCAAAATCTCCACACTGACCACGGCGTATGCCCCGACGGCCAGCGCGGCCCAGACAGCGGCCAGGCGCCGCGGCGCCACGACATCGGCGTGCGGACGGACCGCGTACACGAGGGCTGCGAACGCCACAAGCGGCGCCAGCACGAACGGGGTCCAGGCTGCGGGCATGGCGGGAAGTAAACCAAACGCGTCCACCCGGCTAAGCGAGCGCGCTTTCAGGCGCGCGATGCCCCGAGCGAAGCAAGTGCATCAGATGTGGCGAAAGTGCCGTGCAGGCGCGCCTGGCCCAGGCGACCAAGCTAGGCTGAGTCCGGTCCAGCCGTCAGCCTAGTGGAGATCCCCGTGAAGCTTTCGATCCTCATGCCGGTCTACAACGAGGAAGAACGCATCGCGGACGCCCTGAAGCAGGCCCTCTCCGTCGACTACCCGTGCGAGATCGAGATGGTGGTCGTCGACGACGGCAGCCGGGACGGCACCGCGGATGCACTCGATGGCATAGACGACACCCGGGTGCGGGTGATCACGCACCGTCGCAACGCCGGCAAGGGCGCCGCCATCAAGACCGCGGTCAACAGCGCCGAGGGCGAATACATGGTCATCCTCGACGCCGACCTGGAGTACGACCCGCAGGACATCCCCAAGCTGCTCGCCCCGGTGCTCGACGGCCGGGCCACCGTCGTCTACGGCAATCGCACCTTCGGCAGCCACAGCGCCTACAGCTTCTGGTACGTGATGGGCAACAAGGCGGTCACCACGGCCGCCAACGTGCTGTTCAATTCGTACATCGGCGACCTGGAGACCTGCTTCAAGCTGATGCCGGTCGCGCTGTACCGCTCGCTCGACGTGCGCTCCCGCGGCTTCGGCATGGAGGCCGAGGTCACCGGCAAGCTGCTGCGGCGGCGCATCCGCCCCTACGAGGTGCCGATCAGCTACCGGGCGCGCAACCGCGAAGAGGGCAAGAAGATCACCTGGAAAGACGGCGTCGAAGCCCTCTGGATCCTGGGTCGCGAGCGCGCCCGGCGCTCCTAGTTCACAAACTCACTGATCGATCGGCGCAGCCCGGCCGCGTCCAGCCCGTGCCACCTTGCGTGGTCCTTCGGGCTCCCGTAACGGTGTAGGTCGGCGCGGCCCACCCCGAGGCCCAGCACCCGACTGGGCACGTCGCGCAGCGCCTCTGCCAGGACCGCGCTCGACGTTCCGGCCAGGTACGGCTCGACCATCACCACGTCGTGGTGGCCCAGGGCGCGCAGTCCCCGCACGTCGAACGGGCGCGGCGTGTTCGTGTACGCCACGGTGACGTCGAGCCCTTCGGTCGCGGCCAGCACCGTGTCGAGCATCGGCCCGACGGCCACCACCACCGCCCGCTGGCCCCGCTTGATCGTCTGTAGGCCCGTCGCGGGGCGCGGCGCCGAGTTGTGGTGGGTGGACAACCGGATATAAACCGGCTCGTCGTGCTCGGCCGCCGCGATCAGCAGCGGTGCCACCTCACCGGCGTGACCGGGTACATGGACAGTCCACCCGTCGAGCGTGTCGAAGAGAGCGACGTCGCCCGGTGACATGTGTGTGCGGCCGGCGGTGGAGCCGTCGTACGAGGCGCCCACGCTCACGAGGATCGCGCCTACGCCCTGGTGCCCGATGTCGAGCTTGATCTGCTCGTATGCCCGGTCCACGACGAACGTCGCGTACGAGTGGACGATCGGCCGCAGCCCGGTCAGCGCGAGCCCGCCCGCCACCCCGACCATGAGCTGCTCGCGGATGCCCATGTTGAGCACCCGGTCGGGGTGCCGGCGAGCCGCCGGCTCGAAGGCGACCGCCGAGATGTCGGCCAATACGACCGCCGTACGCGGGTCGTCGTCCAGCAGTCGGGTGGCGGTGTCGACGAATGTCTCGCGCATCATCACTCCTTGGTCTCCACGACGGCCACCACGACGTGGGGACGTCCGGGTTCGTGGCTCTTGAGGGCCCGCTCGATGGCGTCATGGTCACGACCGTCCACAGTGGCCGAACTCCAGCCATGGAATCCGAACGGTCCGAGCCACGGCCGCACCCAGGCGGCCTCGACATGCGGACTGAGCTCGGCCGTGGCTCGGATCTGTGAGCTGCTCGTGATGCCGCCGGGCCATCCGTGGGTGGTCGACTGGTTGTCGATCACGACCGCGGTGATCGTGTCGAGGCCGGTCGCGCCCGCGTACGCGATCGCCTCGTGGTTGGAGCCCTCGTCGAGCTCGGCGTCGCCCACCAGGACGTACACCCTCGGGGTTGTGAGTCCCTGGGCCCGCAGCCCGAGCGCGGTGCCCACGCCCAGTCCGAGGCCGTGGCCGAGCGACCCGGAGCCGATCTCGACGCCGGGCACCAGCAGGCGGTCCGGGTGGTGCCCGAGGCGGCTCTCGGGTCCGGCGACGTCGTCCAGCCAGTCTTCGGGGATGAAACCCTTTGCCGCGAGCACCGCGTAGAAGGCGGCCGGCCCGTGGCCCTTGGAGAGCAGGAAGCGGTCGCGGTCGGGGTCGCCGACGCGGTCCGGCGCCACCTGAAGCACCCGGTCGTAGAGCACCCAGATGACATCGAGCGTGGAGTGGGCGCTGGGGGCGTGTTTCTCGTCGCCGGTAATGCGGCGTAGTAACTCGTCGAGCCGGTTCGTCGTTGTGGTCACGGTCATGCCCACCAGCGTGCAAGTTGAAGTCGGCTTTAAGTAAAGTCACTGTTGTGCAGCAGACACTGACGATCGGCGAGCTCGCGCACCGCTCCGGCGTGGCGCCGTCCGCATTGCGGTACTACGAGCGGCTGGGCCTCATCCGAGCCGGCCGCACCGGCGGCAACCAGCGCCGGTACGACCGTGCCGAGCTGCGCCGGGTCTCGTTCATCCGGATCGCGCAGCAGGTGGGCGTCTCGCTGGAGGAGGTCCGGGACGCGCTCGACAGCTTGCCGGAATCGCGGACCCCGACCAGGGCCGACTGGGCGCGGCTGTCGTCGCGCTGGCAGGCCAAGCTGAACGACCGGATCGCGTTGTTGGAGCGCCTCCGCGACGACCTCACGGGCTGCATCGGCTGCGGCTGCCTGTCGCTGACCGCGTGCCGCCTCAGCAACCCGGAGGACGAGCTGGCGGCGGACGGTCCAGGCGCCCGCCGCTTCCCGGCGCTCGCCTAGAGAATCCGGAGGTGGAAGCCGCCGTCCACGTCGATGACCTGGCCGGTGCTGAACGGCAGCAGGTCGGTCGCCACCGCCACAACCGCCTTGCCCACATCCTCGGGCTGACCCCAGCGGCGGATCGGCGTGATCCCCTCGTTGAAGATCAGGTTGTCGTACTTCTCCTTGACCGCACCGGTCATGTCGGTCTCGATGATCCCGGGCCGGATCTCGTACACGTTGATGCCGTGCTCGGCCAGCCGCGCCGCGTACAGCTGCGTGGCCATCGCCAGGCCGGCCTTGGCGACGCAGTAGTCACCCCGGTTGAGGCTGGCGGTGTAGGCGCTGATCGACGAGATGGTGATGATCTTTGGGTTCGCGACCGTTTCGGCCTGCTCGATCATGTGTCGCGCGACGAGCTGCGTGAGGAAGTACGGGCCCTTGAGGTTGATGTTGATCAGCCGGTCGAACGACTCCTCGCCCGCGTCCAGCAGGTCGGCGCGCACGTTCGGCGCCACGCCGGCGTTGTTGACGAGCAGGTCGATCCGGCCGAACGCGCTCACCGCCTCGTCGACCAGCCGCTTCCGGTCGGCCGCGCTGGAGATGTCGGCCTGTGCGAGGTGTGCGCGCTGGCCGGCGGCCTCGACCTGCTTGCCGACCTCTCGTGCGGCGTCGGCGTTGCTGGCGTAGTTGACCACGACGTCGTACCCGGCCCTGGCCAGTGCCAGCACGATGCCCCGGCCGATGCCCCGGGAGCCGCCCGTGACGATCGCGGCGCGGGTCACCGGTTTCCCCCGAAGAACGTGTAGTAGGGCTCGTCGCGGGCGACGCGCTGGAGGTACAGCGCGACCTCGCGGGCGTGGTAGTCGCCCCACATGCTCGACTCGCCGTTCGGCACCGTCTGTCCAGCCGGCACGTGGTCCCAGCCGTTCGGGCGGTGGTACACCGAGTGCAGGATCAGGCCCTGGTGGCGTGGGTCGGTGCTGAGGTACGGCTCGTCGAAGATCGTGTCGCACACGGTCAGGCCGGCCTGCCAGTACCGCTGGCCCTCGTCCGGCTGGCCGTTGGCGCTCAGATACCGGCCGAGCCGCAGCAGCCCCTGCGCCGCGATCGCCGCCGCCGACGAGTCGACCGGCTCGTGCTCGTTGAACGGGTCGGCCGGGCGGTCCAGGTAGTCGCCGAGCTTGGCGAGCCCCGGTGCTCCGGTGTCCCAGTACGGCACGCCGTCCGTAGGACTGTGCTCGATGTAGAAGTCGCAGGTGGCGGTGGCGGCCTTGAGCATCATGGCCACGACCTCGGGCTTCGCCTCGTCGGGGCGGCTCGCCAGGTACTCCAGCTGCTCCGGGAAGCCGACCATCGCCCACGCCAGGCCGCGCGTCCAGGTGCTGAACGGCGAGTACCCCTGCTGCGTGCTCGGGCAACGGTAGCTGCCGTCGTTGACGTTGAAGATCGACTCGTGGGCCGTGCGGCCACGGATGTCGTAGCTGTCCCGCCCCTCGCCGTAGAAGATGTTCCACTTGGCGGTGTTCGCGGCGTGCTGGACGATCCGGTCGAGCAGCGAGATCCGCTCGTCGCGCTCGCCCATCAGCACGTGGCCGAGCTGGTGCGAGACGGCGAGGGCACGGCAAGATCGGATGGTGTCGACGAAGAGCGACTGCGGCCCGTTGAAGGAGTAGATGTAGCCGCTACCGTCGGCGGTGCTCCGCCAGCGTGCCGCCTGCACGGCACCCGTGAGCTTCAGGGCCAGCTCGTAGAAGTCCAGGTGACCGTCGTCGTTACGCCCCTCCAGAGCGAGCCGCCACAGGTTCCCGTACGTGCTGACATTGTTGAAGCCGTGGTCGTGCACGCCGATGTGGCTGACATGGCTCGCCATGACCCGGATGGTGAGGTCGCGCGCCAGGTCGAGGAAGCGCCGCTCGTCGGTTGCGTCGAACTGGAGCACGGCCGAGCCGTACTGGAATCCTTGGGTCCACTCGGTCCAGCCGCGAGCGGTGTACTGCCCGTCCACGGTGAAGACCGGCGACGGCGAGCCCGGCGGGCAGGTCTTCTCGATCGAGTCGATTTTTTGCGCCGAGGCGTCCCACAGCCGCTCGATCTTGGGTAACAGGGTCGTGGGGGTCAGCCCGTCGTCGATCCGCATCATGCGCCCAGCATAGGAAAGCGCATTCCCGCAGGGAAGAGCGGGCTAGGGGGATCCGCCTTGACGCAGACCTAGACGGAGAAGGTCGGAGGGCGTTCGTCTGCCGGCGCGGGGGCCGGCGGGGTGGCGTCCCAGAGCTTGGCCTTCTGGGCGCCCAGTCGCGCCAGGTAGGCCGGGTTCAGGACCACGTACCGGCGCCACAGCCGCTTGGGCTCCAGACCGAGCCGCCACAGCCACTCCAGCCCGACCCGCTGCATCCACGTCGGCGGCTGGCGCAGCAGCCCGGCGTGGTAGTCGAACGCGGCACCGACCGCCATCAGCGGCATGTCCAGCAGCGGCCGCATGGCGTACGCGAAGACCTCCTGGCGTGGGCAGCCGAGCCCGACCAGCACCAGCCTCGCGCCGGAGGCCCGGATGCGGTCGGCGATCTGCACGTCTTCGCCCGGCTGGACCTGGCGGAACTTCGACGCCTCGGCGCCCGCGATCTTCAAACCGGGGAACGACCGCTCCAGCGAGGGCAGCAGATGGCTCAGGGTGTGCTCGGTCGAGCCGTACAGGTAGACCGGCAGACCCTCGGCCGCGCAGCGTTCGAGCACCTTGAGCGTGAGCGTGGGCCCGTAGACGCGGTCGGGCAGGCCGGCGCCGTGCAGCAGGTTGAGCGCCCAGCGCACCGGCTGGCCGTCGGGGGTGATCAGATCGAACGAGTTGAGCCGGGCGTTGTGCGCCCGGTCGAGGACCCCGGTCATCACACCGTGCACAGCGAGCGCGGTCAGGGCGAGCGGGCGCCGTTCGTGCGCGGCGGCGATGACCTGCGCGGTGGCGGCCTCGTAGTCGACGGCGTCGACCAGGACGCCGAGTACGTTGCGCTTACCTTTGGCGATCATGGCCGGGGTCCCCGCGGAGACGTGGAGCGCGGCGGAGCGTCTTCGTGAGGTGGTCGAGGCACCCACTTGCCGACGTTGGCCTCGTAGATCTCCTGAAGGATCATCGGGACGTCGTACGCCTGCTGCCAGTCGGGGTAATCCCGCTCGAACGCCGCGTTGGAACCGATCCACCACTTGTGGTCGCCGACCCGGTTCGCCTCGTGGTACTCGCTGAGCATCTCGACGCCGGTGATCTTCTCGGCGAGCGCGAAGACCTCGAGGTGCGAGCAGTTGGAGTGCCGGCCACCGCCGAGGTTGTAGACAGCCGCCGACCGGGGGGCACGGAAGAAGGCCTCGAACGCGCTGACCACGTCGTGGGAGTGGATGGCGTCGCGGACCATCTTTCCTTGGTACCCGAAAATTTTGTACGTACGGCGCTCCATGTTGCACCGCATGACATACCCGAGGAATCCGTGCAGCTCGGTGGCGGAGTGCGCCGGGCCGGTCAGGGTGCCGCCGCGGAAGCAGGCGGTGCGCATGTCGAAGTAGCGCCCGTACTCCTGGACCATCACATCGGCGGCCACCTTGGACGCCCCGAAGATCGAGTGCAGGCAGGCGTCGATCGACATGTCTTCGGTGATGCCCTGCTCGTACGGGTGGCCCGCCTCGATCTCCCACCGAGTCTCCTGCTCGACCAGCGGCAGGCTGTTGGGCCGGTCGCCGTACACCTTGTTGGTGGAGCAGTGGATGACCGGGGCCTCGATGCAGTGCTCCCGCACGTTCTGCAGGACATTCAGCGTGCCGACGGCGTTGACGTCGAAGTCGGTGTACGGGTCGCGGACGGCCCAGTCGTGCGACGGCTGGGCAGCTGTGTGCACGACGAGCGCGATGTCCCGCCCGTACCGCTGGAAGATCTTGCCTAGCGCGTCCCGGTCGCGGATGTCGACGTCGTGGTGGGTGTACGCCCCGCTGAGGTCGCTGGTGAGGCGCAAGACGTTCCACGCTGTGGACGCCTCGTCGCCGAAGAACTGCCGGCGCATGTCGTTGTCGATGCCGACCACGTCGAGACCCAGCCCGGCGAAGTGCCGAGCTGCTTCCGATCCGATCAGCCCGCCAGAGCCGGTCACCAGCGCGACACTCACACGTCACTCCAGGTTCGGGGATACGAAACCGCTCAGGAGCATAACGCGCTCGTCCCGACGCTCAGGTTTCCCCAACCGTACTCGCGCGGAATCGGGATACGAGAAAAGCCCCGCCCTGGTGGGTGGGGCTTTCACTAGCTGGTGGGGAAGGGGGGAGTTGAACCCCCACGCCCTTTCGGGCACACGGACCTGAACCGTGCGCGTCTGCCATTCCGCCACTTCCCCGTGGCTGTCACAACTTGACCGGGAGGAACCTCACGTTTCCCCCTAGACAGGATGCGACCACATATTACGCTGTGCGTGGCTGCACCCGCGAGCAGGTTACTGCCCGTGGCGCGTGGGGAAGAGTAGCACGGCAACACCGGCCTCCTGACAAGGGCCGGAATCAGGCGGTCGTTGGTGCGCAACTCACGCGTGCGGCGGCCGGATACCATCATGTCCTCGGAACCCGAGGAGGAGCCGGTGAGCGTGCTGCAACGCTTTGAGAAGCGCCTGGAAGGCCTGGTAGAAGGTGCCTTCGCGAAGGTGTTCAAGGGGGTCGTCCACCCTGTGGAGATCCTCAACGCCATGCAGCGGGAGGCAGAGGCGCACAAAGCGATCCTCGCCGGGGGGCGCACCCTCGTGCCTAACCGCTACGTGATCGATCTCTCTCCGTACGACCACAGCCGGCTCGCGCCCTACGCGGCCGCGCTCGCCCAGGAACTCGCCCAGTCACAGGCGGAGTTCATCGGTGAGCAGGCGTGGACTGTCTACGGCGACGTGATCGTGGAGATCGAGCGCGGCGACGGGCTGGATACCGGGATGTTCCGGGTCACGGCCGAGGTCTACACCGGCGGCGAGGTCGCCCCGGTGCAGCAGCCGGCGTACGACGCGCCGGCCCCACCCGCGTACCCGCCGTACGAACAGGCCGGCGGTGGCTATGGCCCACCACAACAGCACGGTGGCGGCCGCAATGTGCGGCTGGTCTCCGGCGACGGCCGCACCTACCCGCTGCAGATGGGCTCCACGGTGATCGGCCGTGGCGACCAGGCCAACCTGCGCCTGCCCGACGTGGGCATCTCCCGTCGCCACGCCCGGCTCGACTTCGATGGCGCCCAGGTGGTGCTGACCGATCTGGGCTCAACCAATGGGACGATGGTCAACGGCCAGCGCGTATCCGCCGTGGCTCTCAACCCAGGTGACATGATCCAGCTCGGGACGACCACCCTCACGTTCCGAGTGGACGGCTAGCCACCTTGCCTGAGTTCGTCCTAACTGTCGCCCGGTTCGGGTTTCTCGTTCTGCTGTGGATCTTCGTGTTCACAGTGGTCGGGGTCATCCGTCGGGACCTCTTCGCCGGGGCAAAGAGCAGTCGCCTCGTCGCCGCGCCACGCGGGGTAGGCGCGTCGGCGGGGCTCGGTAGGCCGGCGAAGGTGAAGCGGGGCCGCGCCGCGCACCAATTGGTGGTCACCGCCGGGCAACTCGCCGGCACGCGGATCACCCTTGGTGAGGCTCCGATCACGATAGGGCGAGCTGAAGACTCCACCCTTGTGATCACCGACGACTACGCGTCCGCCCGGCATGCCCGGCTCCTCCCGCGCGCCGGCCAGTGGATCATTGAAGACCTCGGCTCGACCAACGGCACCTACTTGGATCGCGCTAAGGTCACTGGACCAACCCCCGTACCCCTCGGCGTGCCGATCCGTATCGGCCGCACATCTCTCGAGTTACGGCCATGACTCTGACCTTGCGTTATGCGGCCCGCAGCGACCGCGGTCTGATCCGAGACGGAAACCAGGATTCCGTCTACGCCGGACCGCGGCTGCTTGCCGTTGCCGACGGCATGGGCGGCATGGCCGCCGGTGACGTCGCCAGCAACATCGTCATCGGCGCGATGGCCCCGCTCGACGAGGACGTCCCGGGCGATGCCCTGGTAGACGCCCTGCGCGGCGCGGTCGACACGGCCAATCAGCAGCTCCGCGACACCGTCGACGCCAACCCCCACCTGGAGGGCATGGGCACGACGCTGACGGCGGCGCTCTTCTCAGGCAGCAAACTGGGCATGGTCCACATCGGGGACTCGCGTGCCTATCTGCTGCGCGACGGCGAGTTCGCGCAGATCACCAAAGACGACACGTACGTGCAGATGCTGGTCGACGAGGGCCGGATCAGCCCCGAGGAGGCGAGCAGCCATCCGCAGCGCTCGCTGCTCACCCGGGCGCTCGACGGCCGCGACATCGACCCGGAGTACAGGGTCCGCCAGGTGCTGCCCGGCGACCGGTACATGATCTGCAGCGACGGTCTGTCCGGCGTGGTGAGCGCGGAGACCATCGGCGACACGATGCGCGAGTTCACCGACCCTCAGCAGTGCGTGGAGCGGTTGGTGCAGCTCGCGCTGCGCGGCGGTGGTCCCGACAACATCACCGTGGTGATCGCCGACGCGACCGACCAGGACATCGTCGAAGCCGCCCCGATCGTGGGCGGCGCCGCCGCGCGCGACCGCGGGATGTCCACGTCGATGGACGAGTCGACGCCCGCGTCGCGGGCATCCGCCCTGCACGCCGCGCCGCGTCCGGCGGCGCCGGAGTCGAACGGCTCCGACAACGGCACCGGCAGGGAGAGCGACACCGAGGAGCCCCGCCGCCACCCGGCGCGCACCGCGCTGCTGCTCGCCAGCCTCCTCGCCGTCCTCGGCGGCGGGCTCGCGGTGGGCTGGACCTACACCCAGCGGCAGTACTACGTCGGCGCGACCGACTCCGGTCAGCTCGCGGTGTTCCAGGGCGTCCCGGGCCAGATCGCGGGGCTGCGGCTCTCCAGCGTCCACCAGACCAGCGAGATGGAGCTCGACGACCTCACCGCGGTCGCCCAGGAACGGGTCAAGCAGGGCATTCACGCCGATGACGAGCCCGACGCCGAGCGCCGGCTGGCCGAGCTCATCACTGACAGCCCGACAAACCCCAACCTCAAGCCAACCTGCGGGCCGAGTACGTCGCCGAGCCCAGACGTGGGCGCAGCGGCCACTACGCCGGCTGGAAACGCGACCAGCGCCGTCGCCACACCGAGCGCACCGACCGCCACGGTGTCGGCGACGCCGCTGGTCACGCCGACGTCCCCGGTCGGCCCGGCGCCGGCGAGCACGCCCGACGCCCAGCCCACCAACACGGAGTCGCCGGCCGACCCGGCTGGCTGCCGCTCGGTGGATTGAGCGGAGTGCGAAGGACTCCAAGGATCTTGTTGTGACCGCTCCAGCCACACCGGCCGCGTCGCCCGCCGTCACGGGGGAGATGCCACGTATCCGGATGTCGAAGAGCCGGCGCAACGCCGAGTTGGGGTTATTGCTCTTCGCGATGGTGCTGATCACCGCGTACGCGGCCACCGTCGAGGCGACCATGCTCGACGCGGTCACCCCAGACTTTTGGATTCCGGCCGCACTGGTGTCGCTGGTGTTCCTGGGCCTGCACGTCGTGATCAGGTTCCTCGCGCCGTACGCCGACCCGGCCCTCGTGCCGGCGGTAGCGCTGATCAACGGGCTGGGCGTGGGCTTCCTGCGCCGCATCGACATGGCACGCGCCGACGCCGCCGACCGCGCGAATTACCCGATCTTCGCTGGTGACGGCGGTCGTCAGCTGGCGTGGACACTGCTCGCCGCGATCATGGCCGCCGCTCTGCTGATCATCGTGCGTGATCACCGGATCGTCTCCCGGTACGCCTACACGCTGGGCCTGGTCGGCATCGTGCTGGTGATGATCCCGGCGGTGCTGCCCAGCAGGTACTCCGAGGTCAACGGCGCGAAGCTGTGGATTCTCATCGGCGGGTTCTCGATCCAGCCGGGTGAGTTCGCCAAGCTCGCGCTGGTTTCGTTCTTCGCGTACTACCTCGTGCGCAAGCGCGAGGTGCTGTCCCTGGCCAGCCGCCGTTTCCTCGGCATCGACTTCCCACGCGGCCGTGACCTGGGTCCGGTCGTCGCCGTCTGGCTGCTCAGCCTTCTGGTTCTGGTCTTCGAGAAAGACCTGGGCACCGCGCTGCTGTACTTCGGCATGTTCGTGGTCATCCTGTACGTGGCCACCGAACGGGTGAGCTGGCTGATCATCGGTCTGCTGCTCTTCCTCGGCGGCGCCACGCTGGCCTACTCGCTGGGCGCGAGCGTCGGCGGCCCGTTCGCCAACTTCTACGATCGCGTGCAGATCTGGCAGGACCCGTTCGCCGACCCCTACGACGCGGGATTCCAGCCGGTGCAGTCGCTGCTGGGGCTCGGCACGGGTGGACTCTTCGGCGCGGGGCCGGGCGGTGGGCAGCCCACCAAGGTGCCGGACGTCGAAGACGACTTCATCTTCGCCGGTCTGGGCGAGGAGATCGGCCTGTTCGGGCTGTCCGCGCTACTGGTGATGTACCTGCTGATCGTCGAGCGCGGCCTGCGCGCGGGCCTCGCGGTGCGCGACTCGTTCGGCAAGCTGCTGGCCGGTGGCCTCGCCTTCACGCTCGGCCTCCAGGTGTTCGTCATCGTGGGTGGCGTCAGCGGTCTCATCCCGCTCACCGGTCAGACCACGCCGTTCCTGTCGGCGGGTGGCTCGTCGTTGATGGCTAACTGGCTGATCATCGCGATGCTGCTCCGGATCTCCGACGCCGCGGGGCGCCCGGTGACCGGCAGCGCGTCAGCACAGGGTGACGGCCCTGCTGGGCCACCGGTCAAGCTGCACGGCGCCCCGACGGAGGTGATCAGGTCATGAATGGTCCACTGCGTCGGGCCGGCGTGGTCGTGATGATCCTCTTTGGCCTGCTCTTCGCCAACCTCAACTGGGTGCAGGGCTACAAGGCCGACGAGTACCGCAACAGCGACCTCAACGGTCGCGTCCAGGTGGCCGAGTACGAGCGGGCGCGCGGGGTCATCGAGGTCGGCGGCAGGGCGCTCGCCGAGAGCAAGCTCACCACCGGCGAGCTGAAGTACCTGCGCACGTACCCGTTCAAGGCCCAGTTCGCGCACGTTATCGGGTACAAGCCGGTCAACCTCGCGGCCACCGGCATCGAGAAGGCGGAAAACGAGTTTCTCGCCGGCACCAGCGACCGGCTCTTCGCCGACCGGTTCCGCGACATGTTCACCGGCGAGGAGACCGCCGGCGGCAACGTGGTGCTGACCCTCTCGCTGCGCGCACAGGACGCCGCGATCAAGGGCCTGGCCGGCAACGACGTGGGCTCCACCCGGGGCGCCGCGGTCGCGATCAATCCGAAGACCGGCGCGGTGCAGGCGTTCGCCTCGATGCCGAGCTTCGACCCGAACCCGCTGGTCAGCCACGACACCAACGCCGCCGAGGCCGCGTACAACCAGCTGGAGAAGGCGAAGGACGGGCCGCTCAAGAACCGCGTGCTCGGTGAGGTGCTGCCGCCCGGGTCGACGTTCAAGGTGATCGACGCGGCGGCCGCGCTGGAAAGCGGCGTGACGCCGCAGACCAACATCCCGGCCGGGGCCTCATACACCGCACCTACCTCGGGCACCCCGATCCGCAACGCGGCCGCGTCGATCTGCCCCGAATCCCAGGTCACGCTGGCCGAGGCGCTCAGGGAGTCGTGCAACACCGGCTTCGCGCAGCTCGCGGTCCGGCTCGGTGCCGCGAAGATCAAGGACAAGGCGCGCGCGTTCGGATTCGAAGACGAGAGCCTGACGGTGGGCAACCTGGACGGTTCGGGCCTGCCGGTGGCGGCCAGCCGCACCGGCACCATTCAGAACCCCGATGGCGGCGACGACCCAGCGGCGCTCGCGCAGTCCGGCATCGGCCAGAACAACGTGCGGATGACGCCGCTACAGGGCGCGATGATCGCCGCGACCGTGGCCAACGGCGGCGAGCGCATGCGGCCGTACCTGGTGCAGCAGCTGCTCGGCCCCGACCGCCGCACCATCGGCACCGCATCGCCCAAGAAGATCAATAACCCGGTATCGGCCACGGTCGCCGGCCAGCTGCAAGACATGATGATCAACGTGGTCGAAGGCGGCACCGGCCGGAACGCGCGGATCGGCGGATACACCGTCGGCGGCAAGACCGGCACCGCCCAGGACGGTGACAACCCGGACGACCACGGCTGGTTCATCGGGTTCGTCCTCAAGGACGGTGAACCGATCTCGGCCGTCTGCGTGCTTCTGGAGCGTGGAGCAGCCGGCGGCAGCGCGGAGGCGGCGAAGATCGGCGGCGACATCATGGAGGCCGTGATCGCCGACGGGGGTGGCAACTGATGCTGAGCCCCGGAGTCATGCTCGGCGGCCGGTACCGTCTGGACGAGCGCATCGCCAGCGGCGGCATGGGTGACGTGTGGCGCGGCACCGACGAGGTCCTCGGCCGCACCGTCGCCGTAAAGATCCTGCTCCCGGCCCTGCTGGAGGAGCCCGGATTCGCCGAGCGCTTCCGTGGCGAGGCGCGCACGATGGCGACCATCAACCATCCTGGCGTCGTAGACGTGTACGACTACGGCAGCGATCAACAGATCGCCTTCCTGGTCATGGAGTACGTCGAGGGAGACGCCCTGTCGCGCACCCTGAGCCGGGTGGGCCGGCTCACGCCGGCCCGCACGATGGCGCTCCTCGCCCAGGCCGCCGACGCGCTGCAGGCCGCGCACGAAAAGGGCATCGTCCACCGCGACGTCAAGCCCGGCAACCTTCTGGTACGCCCGAACGGCACGCTGGTCCTCACCGACTTCGGCATCGCCCGCTCGGCCATGGTGGGGCAGCTCACCGCCGCGGGTTCCGTGCTCGGCACGGCGTCGTACATCTCGCCCGAGCAGGCGGCCGGCGCGACCGCGACACCAGCCTCCGACGTGTACGCCCTCGGCGTGGTCGCCTACCAGTGCCTGTCCGGCCACCGGCCGTTCGAAGGCGACAACCCGCTCGAAATCGCGATGCGACACGTGCGCGACACGGCCCGCCCGCTGCCCGCCGACATTCCGCCGGCAGTCCGCGCGATTGTCGACCGGTCGATGGCCAAGGACCCGGCGGCCCGGTGGCCGAGCGCCGCCACCCTCGCGGCGGTGGCCCGCCAGGCCGCCGCCACGCTGGGCGCGCCGCCGCCCGCCCGTCCGGCCGCCCCGGTGCACCCGGCGTCGCCAGCGCCCACGTCGGCACCCGTTCCCGCCCCGGCGCCCACCGCCCCTCATGGCGGCGCCCGTCAGGCCCCGCCGTATCCACCGCCGGCTCCACACAGCCCCGTGGCGGCGCCGGTCCGCTCTCCGCACGCATCTCCGCACGCCCAGCCCGGATACCCGAGGGGTGCCGCCTCCGTGCCACCGGCGACTCGCCCGGGCCCGGCACCGGTGCCGGGCCGCCCACCCGCGCAGCCGTACGGTTACCCGCAGGCCCAGCCAGTGCCAGAGGAAGGTTCCGCCAACCGGCAGATACTCATTGTGCTCGCGGTGGTACTGGGGGTGCTCGTGCTTCTTTGCGCGGGCCTGATTTCCTACTTGGTGAGACAGAGCGGCAATAACACGGCGAGCCCGATTCCAACCGGGTTGCAGATCCCGGTCAGTCGCGACGTGTCGGTGGAACGCGCCGTACCGTCGGTTGGGGCGGACTCGGCATTCCGGTGGAGTGGTCACGCGATCCTGCAGGCCGACGACCAGACGAGCGAAGGACGACAGACGAGATGACTGCGCAGGCCCGCCTGCTCGGTGGCAGGTACCAGGTCGGCGAGCTGCTCGGCTACGGGGGTATGGCCGAGGTGCACCGCGGGCGTGACCTGCGGCTCGGCCGCGACGTCGCGATCAAGATGTTGCGCACCGACCTCGCTCGCGACGCCACCTTCCAGATGCGGTTCCGGCGCGAGGCGCAAAACGCCGCTTCCCTCAACCACCCGGCGATCGTCGCGGTCTACGACACCGGCGAGGAGATCGCGCCGACGGGCGAGACGCTGCCGTTCATCGTCATGGAGTTCGTCAACGGGCGCACGCTCAAGGAGGTGCTGGCCGCCGAGGGGAGGCTGATGCCCCGGCGCGCCCTGGAGATCTCTGCCGACGTCTGCGCGGCGCTGGAGTTCAGCCACCGGCACGGCATCATCCACCGGGACATCAAGCCCGGCAACGTGATGATGACCCAGAACGGCCAGGTCAAGGTCATGGACTTCGGCATCGCCCGGGCCCTGGCCAGCGGCGCCACCACGATGACGCAGACCAGCGCCGTGATCGGCACCGCGCAGTACCTGTCGCCGGAGCAGGCCCGCGGCGAGGCGGTCGACGCGCGATCGGATGTCTACGCCGCCGGCTGTGTGGTCTTCGAGCTGCTCTGCGGTCACCCGCCGTTCGTCGGTGACAGCCCGGTCAGCGTGGCCTACCAGCACGTGCGGGAAGATCCGCGGGCGCCGAGCGAGATCAACCCCGACGTCAACCCGGACGTCGACGCGATCGTGCTGAAGGCGCTCGCGAAAAACCCGCTGAACCGGTACCAGAGTGCCCAGGAGATGCGCGCCGACCTGCTGCGGGCGGCCGCCGGCCGTCCGGTGATGGCGACGCCCGTGCTTCGCGAGGCCGAGACGGTGTCGATGATGGGCGGCGCGGCCACCCGGCAGATCAACTCGGTGGGCAGCCGACCGACCGTGGCTCGGGTCGGTGACCCGGGCCGCCGCAAGGCTTCCGCCTGGGTGATCGCGGCCCTGACCGCCCTCGGTGTGCTGGCCGTGGTCGCGCTGGTGGCGGGCCTGATCCTCTCCAACCAGGGCAACGAGACCCCGCAGGCCCAGGTCCCCGATGTCACCAACCGAGCGCTGGCGATCGCCCAGAACGACATCACCAACGCTGGCCTGAAGCCTGTGGTCGGCGATCAGATCTTCAACGACGAGTGCACCAAGGGCCAGGTCGCCAAGCAGACTCCGACGGGCGGCCAGAAGGTCGAGCGGCAGTCTGAGGTGCTTCTCCAGGTCTGCGGTGGCCCCGAACCGGTCAAGATCCCGACCAACCTGGTCGGCGGCACCTTCGAGTTCGCCAAGGCGCGGCTCGAAGAGGCGGGCCTTGTGGCCAGGAAGGAAGAGGTCGACGGCGACCAGGCCAAAGACGAGGTCATCTCGCTCGAGCCTCCTGCGGGCACCGAGGTCGCCAAGGACTCCATCGTCACGGTCCGGGTCTCCAAGGCCAACATCCGGCAGATCCCGAACGTGGTCGGCAAGAGCGAAGAGGTCGCCCGTGACCAGCTCGACGCCGCCGGCTTCGATGTCAGGGTCGTGGATGGTGACCTGGTGGACCCGGAAGAAGCGGGCCAGGTCACCGATCAGAGCAAGACCGGTAGGGGCAAGGCCGGTGAGACCATCACCATCACGGTGAGCCAGCCGCGCGAGAACAACTCTCCGAGCCCGTCGGCGAGTGCCTCGCCGTCCCCAACCGCCAGCCCAGACGAAGACGGCTGACGCCGATCAGCCGGCCTTGCGGCGGGCCTTGGCAGCGGGCGCGATCTGCGAGATGCGCTGGGGCGACAGGTTGAGCATGGCGCCGGCGTCACGCACGGTGTAGCCGTCGTCGAGCAGCGCGCGAACCGCTGCGGCCGTGGCCCGCTCGGCATCCTCTTCCGCCTGGCGGGCGGCGCGGCGGGCCTCCAGTGCGTGCGACACGACGCCGGGCAGTTCCGGGCGCACGTCGACGGCTATCGAGGCCGGATCCGCGTCGAGCATCAGCGCGATGGCCTCCCGTGCCATCGCCTCGACCTGGTCGAGCCGGCGAGTCTGGCTGTGGACGCCCTTCAGTTGCGGCACGCTGATCGCCCACCAGTCGCCCACCCGCCGACACACGGCCATATAGGTCGTCACTTCCACAAGTCCCTCCCCAATGTGTGGTCCACGAACTCGATGCCTGCGATCGCGGCGCTCCGTCGGATCTTCCGGAGCAGGTCAGCTCGCTTCACAGCGTATGTCTAGCGCGCTAGAGATATCAAGTAAAGCGCGCTAGATGTGCCTGTGGATAATCGGGTCGGCCTGTGGATTACGAGGTTGCGAAGGCGGAGCGGCGGCGGTGCTCGACCTCGGCGGCCAGCGCTGGCGCCAGGTCCAGCGCCTCGGGCATCCCGCACGCTGCCAGCCAGTTGGCCAGCATGTTGTGCCCGCCCTCGGTCAGCACCGACTCGGGGTGAAACTGCACGCCCTCGATCGGCAGCTCGCGGTGCCGCATGGCCATGACCACGCCGGACTCGGTGCGGCCGGTCACCTCGATCTCCGGCGGGAGGGTCGCCTCGACCACGGCCAGCGAGTGGTATCGGGTCGCGGTGAACGGGTCGGGCAGGCCAGCCAGCACGCCCTCGCCCTTGTGGTGCACCTCCGACGTCTTGCCGTGGAGCAGCTCGGGGGCCCGGGTGACGGTGGCGCCGAACGCCGCTCCGAATGCCTGGTGACCGAGGCACACGCCGAAGATGGGCAGCTTTCCGCCGTACTCCGTGATCACGTCCATGCAGATGCCGGCGCGTTCGGGAGTACCCGGGCCGGGGGAGAGCAGGACCCCGGCGGCGCCGGAGCGGCCGACGGCGGCCAGGTCGATCTCGTCGTTGCGCCGCACCTCGCAGTCGACGCCCAGCTGACCCAGGTACTGCACCAGGTTGAAGACGAACGAGTCGTAGTTGTCGATCACCAGGACGCGCATGCCATCACCTGTTCGGCGTTGTGGTTGGTTCGGGATTGTTCTCGTCTGTTTCATAAGGGATGTCGTGCTCGTCCCCAGTGGTGGCCGACGGGTCGGCGCCCGGGTCGGCGGGGGCGAAGCCAGGATCACCGGAATCCTGCTCGACCTGCACGTCGTCGAACGGCAGCAGCGGCTCCGCCCAAGGGAAGACCACGTACCACATCAGCGCGCCGAGGGCGCCGATCAGCACCAGCGACGTGACCAGCTTGTACTGCCAACGCCGAAACGGCAAATGGCGCCAGATCCACGCGTACACGACCGGGTCCTAACCCAACTCCGCAGGGCGGCCCTTGGAGCGTGCCTGCTCCCGGCTCAGCTGCGCGTGGATGATCAGTCGCTGGTAGTTGTCGAACTTAGGGTTGCACGTGGTCAGCGTCAGCATCGCCGTGGTGGGCTTCACGCCGGGCTTGCCCGGCACGGGCGCGACCACCTCGATCGCGCTCGGTATTACGATGTGGTTGCGGGTGACCTTGTAGACGAACCATTCTTTTTTGGTCTCGACTACGATCGCGTCGCCGACGTTGAGCTCGTCCAGGCGCCAGAAGGTGGCCCTGTTCCGGTGGCCGGCGACCGCGAAGTTGCCGACCTGGCCGGGGTCGGCGCTCCTGGGGTAGTGGCCCGGCGCGTACCGGATGGCCTTCTGCGTGACGCCCTCGACCACCACCCACTGCTTGTCCAGCTTGGGGATGTAGAGCCGCGCGATGCCGGTGGGCGGGCCAGGAGCGGACCCGGTCGGGGTGGGGCCGACGGTCGGGTCGGCCGCGGGCTCGTCCCACTCCTGGGCGAGCTGCTGGTCGAGGTCGTTCTGGTGGTCGCCGATGACCGCGGTGGTGCCCCAGACCTCGTACGCGGCGAAGAGCAGCACGATCACGCCGAACGTGATCATCACCTCGCCGAGGCCACGAACCCCGCTACGGATGCGTGACCCGACGGTCGGCCGGGTGAGCTCGGAGTACACGCTCTTGTAGCCCTCGTCGGTCTGCTCGGGGCGCAGCTTGACGACCCGCTCACCCCGACGGGGCTTGGGCGGCGGCGCGGCGGGAGCGCCGTCGCCTGCCAGTGGCTCGTCGGGCTGCGGAGGAGTAGGTGGTACCGCACCCAGCAGCCCGGTGGTCTCAGGATCGAGGCGGCCGACGGCGGGTATGAGCGTGGTGGCCGCCGGGTCAGGCGCCGGCTGGAACGACACCGTGACCGTCGGGGCGGGCGGCGGGACGGAAGGGCGAGGGCTGGGCCGTGGCGTGGGCCGTTCGGCCGCAGGAGAGGGCTCAGGGGTGGGCGGCGCCGTTGGCGGACCGGGTATCACCGGCGGCGCCTCGTCGGAGATCCGCGGGATGTAGGCGGTCTCGTCGTCGCCGTCGGGTGCGCGATGGCGGCTCATTTGGGCACCTCAACCGAGTTGAGCGCGCTCGAACCGTCGTACGCCGGCACGGTCACGCTCCCTTCGACGGTCTCCCGGTAGCCCAACCCGAAGTGGTTGACGGCGTCTCGGAAGAGTCGGACACCCTCCGAAGCGGCGAGTGCCTGCTGGAGCGCCGTCGGGTTGCCGATGGCCGTGATCTTGAACGGTGGGGAGTACACCCGCCCATGCAACAGCAGCGTGTTTCCGACGCAGCGTACCGCGCTCGTGGAGATCACCCGCACGTCCATGATCGACATAGCCTCGGCGCCGCCTGCCCACAAAGCGTTGACCACGGCCTGCACGTCGCTCTGGTGTACAACGAGGTCGTCGTTGCTTGGGTTGCCCGGCCGGTTCGTGTCGCCGAGTCGTGGCGCGTCGTCGAGTCGCACGGTCAGCCCCGGGCCACGCAACGCGGTGAAGCCAGCGGCCTGCCGGCTCTTGTCGCCCCGGCGCTGCTGCTCGGCGATCGGCTGGTCGGACCCGGCAAGTACGTCGGTCTCCGCCTCGACCTGCGCCAGCAGCGCCGCCCGCCGCTTGTCGCTCGCCTCGACCCGCTCGCGCCTGTCCTCGATGAGCTGGGCGAGCTGGGGACGGCGGTCTTCGCGCAAGGCGGTGCCGTCGGCGGTCGTGGCGCTGGTGGTGAAGAGCAGCCCAGCCGCGACAGCGATCAACGGAACAACCACGGACCACCCCGAACGCGGACGCACCGACCGTCGGGGCAGCAAACCGGCAACAGCCCGACGAAGCGCCTCGCGCCATGAGGTGGCGCCGGACGTGTATTCCACCGAGTCTCCCGTGCCCCCCTCGTGCTGCGCGCGTCGGCTTGACTACTCTAACTGTTGTTGCGATCCTCGCCCGACCTGACGGTAGGGCGCAGCGGCGCTAATCTATGGACAAGAGTTCTGACAGGAGAAAGCGTCGTGCCTAAGTCTCAGGTCCGTAAGAAGAAGGTCTACACGCCACCCGCCGACGTCCGGCCCGCCGGCACCCAGGCGGCAAAGAAGCCGAGCCCGATCTGGCTGCCGATCACGGCCGTTGGCCTGATCGCCGCTGGCATCGCTTGGCTGGTCGTGTACTACCTGTCCGAGACCGCGTACCCGGTCGGTTCCTGGGGGTACTGGAACCTCGCGGTCGGCTTCGGTGCGATGGTCGCCTCGCTGATCCTGCTCTCCCGCTGGCGTTAGGCGCCGGCTCACAACGCAAGAGGGCCGGGGCACCGAAGTGCCCCGGCCCTCTCTCCTCAGGTCAGAACGACGGCCTGCGGCATGGCACCGGCTTGCCGTTGATCACGGTCACGCTGCCCGGGGTGCACTCGGCCGGCGGGTTGACCGCAAACCGCAGCTCCGCCGGCAGGCTCCGGCCGCCCGCCGCGTCCACCGCCCAGACCCGGACGATGTGACCCCTGGCGGCGTCCAGCCCGTTGAGCACGAGTGACGTGGTATCGCCGCCGGGCGCCACGTTCGTCCGGTTCGGGCTTCCGTCGACCGATACCTCGTAGTGGTCGACCGCGCTGCCGGAGGCCGGCCGGTCCCAGGTGACCGTCGCGGACGTGTTGCCAGCGGCCCACTCCGTGGTCACGTTCCGCGGCACCGAAGGCGCGGCGACGCACTGGTACAGCCGGACGTCGTCGACCAGCCACTCCCGATCCAGCGAGGTCCGGGCGAGCCGGAACCGGAACCGCACGCTCTGCCCGGCGAGGCTGCTCACGTCGTACGACGCGGTGACGTAGCCCCTCGTCGAGGCGCCGGTCGGAGTCGGCGTGCTCGGGTCGGCTGGCAGGGCCACCCAGCCGCCACCGGCGTTGTACTCGATCGCCAGCCCGCCCGTGGACGTGTTGAACGTCGGCACGTTGTAGTGCAGGGCGAAGTGCGTCTCCCCGGCAGGGATCGTGACCGGCGTCCTCATCGTGGCGGAGCCGCTCGTGCCCGGCGTCGCCGCGCTCGGCATCCACCCGTACATCGCCCGCAGGCCCGAGTGTGCCCAGCTCACCGGCACCTCACCGGACGGGATGACCTGCCAGTACGCCCGGTCGAAGATCCAGCCACCGGTGCGCTCGATGTCGTCCTGGTACAGCCGGACGGCGGGCTGCTGGCCGGCGACGTTGCACCGGTCGACCACCGCCGCCGACGGGACGCTCGGCTGTGCGAACAGCGCGGTCGCGGTCACCGCGTTGTCGACCTGGGTGCAGTCGGCGCGCGTGATGCCGAACCGGCCGACGAGCTGCCGGCAGGCGCTCTGCATGGCAGCGCCCACGTCGGCGAAGCCGGAGCCGGTGGTGACGAGGTGCATCACCCGGTACCAGAGCTGGGCCGACTTGGCGAGGCCGATGCCGGTGACCGTGCTGCCGTTCTGCGAGCCGCCATCCGCGATGAGCTGGGCCGCCTTGTTGACCACGCCGGAGTTGATATGCACGCCACCGTTGTCCAGGAAGCCGGTGTAGTAGTTGGGGCCGCCGACGTACGCCGGGTGCCTGAACAGCTCCGGGTTGGCCATGTCGCGGATCGCGCCGATGCCGGCCTCCTCGCCGATCCGCCAGCGCGGCCCGTCCGTGCCGTGGGCCAGGTCGACGAACTCACCGAAGATGTCCGAGAACGCCTCGTTGATCGCGCCGGACTGGAACGCGTAGAAGAGGTTCGAGGTGTGCTCGGTCACGCCGTGGGTGTACTCGTGGGCCACGATGTCGTCGGCGACCAGCCCGGCGCCGAAGGTCAGCTGTGCGCCGTCCCAGAACGCGTTCTCGAACGGGCAGGCGAGGTGACAGGCTCGGACGGTGGTCCGGATCTGCATGCCTCGGCCGTCGATCGAGTCCCGCCCGAACTGGCTGGCGAAGTAGTCGTACGTCTGCCCGGTGAAGTTGTGCGCGGCGTTGACGTCGGCGACCGACGAGGCCGCGCCGCCCTCGGTGCGGGTGATAGCGGGTCCGGCGGGGTCGGCGCTGCACCAGTAGCTGCCGACATCGTTGAGGTCGGTTGGCCTGTTCGCCATGTCGCAGACGATGCGGTTGCGGGCGCGCCGGTGCTCGGAGAGGACCAGGACGGCCTTGTTGTCGGCGGCGTCGACCAGCGCCGACCCGAGCCCGTGGCCCGTGATGCCACCCGGGCCGTAGACCTGCACCCACCAGGTGGGCCGCAGTTGGGGCGCGCCCTGCCCGTCGACCAGACGCGGGTCGTAAAGCCAGAGCTTGGTCTGGCCGGGGACGAGCGTGCCGGCCTCGACGCCCAGTTCCTTGGCGACGGCGAGGATGGCGGTGCGCTGAGCGGCCGCCGTGCTGATGCGGGCGGAGGTGCTGACCGGCGGGCTCATCGCGGTCTCCGCGCTCGCGCCCAGGATGCCGCCGCTCCGGTTCAGCGTGACGAGAACCTGGCCGCCGAGGACGGGCAGGCCTCCCGCGTACTGGTTGAACCGCACGACGGTGTCACCACCGGCGAGCGTGGCGGTGCCAGCGGGCTTGGTGCTGGTGGCGGCGTCGAGGCCGAAGGCGCTGCCGTAGCGGTTGACGAACGCGTTGGCGGTCGTCTCGGCGCTGGCGCCGGCCGGTACGCCCAGCGGCAGCTTCAGCGCGTCGCCAGCGGGCGCGGCCAGCGTGCGTACTCGGCCGTTGACGACCCGAACCGCAGGCTGCTTGCCGCCGGCGCGCCGCAGCTCCTGGAGCGCGGCGGCGGAGGTGAGCCGGCCACCGGCCTTGGCGCCGCCCGGGCTGGGCGTGGGGTCGCCCGGCGCCACCGCGGGGACGGCTGCGGCAGTCTCACCGGGGCGGGCGGCGGAACCGGCGCCGACGAAGCGTGCTTCTGAGTCGTTTGAGTCGTTGGACGCGACGATTACCGCGGCGCCGACGATGGCAGCGAGTGCCAAGCAGGCGCCAGCACCGGCCGCGCGTACGCGTGGTCGCAAGAGAGTTCCTCCCCGTATTGAAGTCGGCGCGAGTCTAGAGAGACGCGTCACGGCCGCGCCATCCCCTGCTTGTCCTAAGGTCAGGGAGGAAGCCCACGTTACTGACCGGTAACCTTGTGGGTACTCTGGGAGCGCCGGAAACGAAGATCGGGAGGCCGGGAGCACATGGGCACTGTCCAGATCGTGACAACGGTGTTGGCTGCCGCCATTACGCTCGTGGCCGTCGCGCTGGCCGTACGCGCGGTACGCACGATGCTCTCGGTGATCCGGTTGGGGCAGCCCGACCCGGAGCGCTTCGGCGACAAGGGCACTCGGACCAAGCGGATGCTGACCGAGACGGTGGGCCACACCCGGATGCTCAAGTGGAGCGTCGTCGGTGCGGCGCACTGGTTCGTGATGGTCGCCTTCGTCGTGCTGTCGCTGCTGGTGCTGGAGGCGTACTTCGAGGTCGTCGACCCGCACGCCGGGCTGCCGCTGATCGGCGGCTGGGCGCTCTTCGGCCTGGCGACCGAGCTGATCGGCGTCTTCGGCCTGCTCGGCATCCTGGTGCTGATCGCGATCCGGCTGCGCAACCGGCCCGGCAAGGCGCGTGGGCTGTCCCGGTTCACCGGCTCGACGATGTGGCAGGGCTATTTCGTCGAGTTCGTCATCGTCGCGGTGCTGATCTGCGGGTTCCTCATCCGCGGGTTCAAGGAGGCGACCGGGCACGGCGAGTGGCCGGTGTGGGCGGCGCCGGTCTCGCACGCGCTCGGCGAGGTGCTGCCGGCCTCGGAGGCGGCGCTCAGCATCACCGCCCTAGTAAAGATCATCATCTCGATGACCTGGCTGATCACGATCGCGCTCAACGTGACCATGGGCGTGGCGTGGCACCGGTTCGCCGCGTTCTTCAACATCTTCTTCAAGCGCGAGCCCGCCCGCCCGGCCGGCTCCGGCCTCGGACCGCTGCGCCCCATGATGTCCGGCGGCAAGCCGCTGGACTTCGAGGAGGCCGACCCGGAGAAGGACCAGTTCGGCGTGGCGGCGGTCGAGCAATTCACTTGGAAGGGCCTGCTCGACTTCACCACCTGTACCGAGTGCGGCCGCTGCCAGTCGCAGTGCCCAGCCTGGAACACGGGCAAGCCCCTGTCGCCGAAGCTGCTCGTGCTCTCGCTGCGTGACCACGCGTACGCGAAAGCCCCGTACCTGCTGGCGGGGGACGATCACAGCAATGTGGACGCCCTCGCGCTGGCCGAGTCCCAGCGCCCGCTCATTGGCGGCCCCGACGACGGCGGCGTCATCGACCCCGACGTCCTCTGGTCGTGCACCACCTGCGGCGCCTGCGTCGAGCAGTGCCCGGTCGACATCGAGCACGTCGACCACATCGTCGACATGCGCCGGTACCAGGTGCTGATCGAGTCGTCGTTCCCGTCCGAGGCGGGGGTGATGCTGCGCAACCTGGAGAACAAGGGCAACCCGTGGGGCGCCCCGCAGAACACCCGCGAAGACTGGACAAAGGGCCTCGCCTTCGAGGTGCCGCGGGTCGGCGAGGTCGACGACTTCGAGTACCTCTTCTGGGTCGGCTGCGCCGGCGCGTTCGAAGACCGGGCCAAGAAAACCACCCGCGCGGTGGCCACGCTGCTGCACGAGGCAGGGGTCAGCTTCGCGATCCTCGGTGAGGGCGAGACCTGCTCCGGCGACCCCGCCCGCCGCATCGGCAACGAGTTCGTCTTCCAGATGCTCGCCCAGCAGAACGTGGAGACGCTCAACGAGGCGGGCGTGAAGAAGATCGTTGCGTCCTGCCCGCACTGCTTCAACACACTCGGCAACGAGTACCCGCAGCTTGGCGGCCAGTACGAGGTCGTGCACCACACCCAGTTGCTGGCCCACTTGGTGTCGAGCGGCAAGCTCACGCCGGTGCAGCCGGTCGACGGCGGCATCACCTACCACGATCCCTGCTACCTGGGCCGGCACAACCGCGTATTCACCCCACCCCGCGAAATCCTTCAGCAGGCCGGCACCGTCACCGAGATGCCGCGCAACAGCGAGCGGTCATTCTGCTGCGGCGCAGGCGGTGCTCGCATGTGGATGGAGGAGCGGATCGGCAAGCGCATCAACGTCGAACGCGTCGAGGAGGCCCTGTCGACGGGTGCCAAGACGATCGCCGTCGGCTGCCCGTTCTGCTACACGATGATCGGCGACGGCGTCACCGGCAAGGGCGCGGCCGACGAGGTCGAGGTCGTCGACGTGGCGACCGTGCTACTCCGCTCCGTGCAGCAGCAGGGCTGACCACCGGTGATCGGCTGGGCCAAGGCGTTCCTCGCCGAACCGTGGCCCGCGCTCACGCTCTTCTTCCTGGCGACCGCCGCGGTGGCGGTGTTCCGGCCACTCTCCCGCAAGCTGGGCTGGCCGGCACTGCCCACCCTCGGCGCCCTGCTCGGCCTGGCCGCGATCGCGACGCTCACCCTCCCACCGGCACCGGGCACCACCGAATCATCCGGACTCGCCGCCTGCGGCCGGGCACTCGCCGACCTGGAAGCGTTCGCCCGCGGATTGGTCGCCACCAACGATCGTGGCGAGCGCGTCGGCAACGTCCTGATGTTCATGCCGTTCACGTTCTTCGCCACCCTGGCGAGCCGCCGGCCCGGGCTGGTGGCCCTCGTCGGCGTCCTGCTTCCCGTGGCCATCGAGGTCGCCCAGTCGGCGCTGGATCTGGGCCGCGACTGCGCCGCGCGCGACTGGGCCAACAACGCCATCGGCGCGGTGCTCGGCATCGCCTTCGCCGTGGTGATGCTGCGGCTGATCAAGGTGGGTCGCGTGGGACAATGACGGCCGAGGTGAACCGATCATCGACGGCCTGTTACTGACCGCGCTCCTGCCGCTGGTCGGCTTCGTGGCGCTCACCGCTGGCAACGCGTTCTTCGTCGCGGCCGAATTCGCGCTGGTCACCGTCGACCGACCCGAGATCGACAAGCGCGCCGACGAGGGCGACCGGCGGGCCCGCACCGTCCGCAAGGCACTGCGGGAGCTGTCCTTCCAGCTCTCCGGCGCTCAGCTCGGCATCACCATCACCGCCCTGCTCACGGGCTACCTCGCCGAGCCCGCCCTGGCGAAGCTGTTCAGCCCGGTGATCCGGCCGCTCGCGGGCGACGCCACCGACAGCGTCACGCCCGCCCTGGCGCTCGGCCTCGCCACGCTGCTGTCGATGCTCTTCGGTGAGCTGGTGCCCAAGAACGCCGCCCTCGCCCGCCCCATGCCGGTGGCGCTGTCCACCGCAGCACCCATGCGCACCTTCTCCATAATGTTCCGCTGGCTGATCCGCGTGCTGAACGGCTCCGCGAACTGGCTGGTGCGCCGCCTCGGCGTCGAGCCCCAGGAGGAGCTGGCCAGTGCCCGCTCCCCGGAGGAGCTGGGGCTGCTCGCCGCGATCTCGGCGAGGGCAGGCGCGCTGCCGGCCGACACCGCGATGCTGCTGCGGCGCACGATCCGGTTCGGAGAGAAGCGGGCGGCCGAGGCGATGACGCCCCGTGTCGACGTGGTCGCGCTCAAGGCGGACGCCACGGTGGCCGAGCTGATCGCGGCCGCCCGGGAGACCGGCCACACACGCTTCCTCGTGTACGAGGACACGCTCGACCTGGTCACCGGCGTCGCCGGGGTGCCGGACGCGCTGGGCGTACCGCCGATGCGCAGGTCGACCACGACGGTGGCCGCGGTGGCGCGCGAGCCCGTCTACGTGCCGGAAAGCCTGGACCTCGACAGCGTGCTGGCCGCCCTACGCGCGGCGGACGCCGACCTGGCGATCGTGGTCGACGAGTACGGCGGCACCGACGGTGTCGTGACCCTGGAAGACCTGGTCGAAGAGCTGGTCGGGGAGATCGCCGACGAGTTCGACCCGGACTTGGTCGAAGACACCGGCCCGGTCGAGCTGACGGCCCTCGGCGGCCAGCAGAGCTTCCTGGTCGACGGTGTGCTGCGCGAAGACGAACTCCAGGAGCAGACCGGCTTCCGGCTGCCCGAGGGCCCGTACGAGACGCTGGCTGGCTTCCTGATGGCCCGGCTCGGCCACATCCCGGTCGTGGGCGAGACCGTCGAGGAGAACGGCTGGGAGTTCACGGTCGTCGAGATGGACCGGCACCGCATCGAGCAGGTCCGCGTGGTGGCTTCCGAGGAGGCGCACGCACTATGAGCGGCTTAGTGATCACCGTGGCTCTCCTGCTCGGCAACGCTTTCTTCGTCGGGAGCGAGTTCGCGCTGATCGCGTCCCGGCGTACCGTCATCGAACCGCTCGCCGAGACGTCGCAGCGGGCTCGCTGGGCCTTGTCCGCGATGAACCAGATCCCTTTGATGATCGCCGGCGCGCAGCTGGGGATCACGGTATGCGCGCTGCTGCTCGGCGCGATCTCCGAGCCCGCGCTCGCCCACTTCCTGGAAGGGCCGTTCCACGCGCTCGGCATCCCCGACGGCGCGCTGCACCCGGTGGCGTTCGTGCTGGCCCTCGGCGTGGTCGTGTTCCTCCACACGGTGATCGGCGAGATGGTGCCGAAGAACATCACGCTCGCCGGCCCAGAGGTGTCCGCGCTGTGGCTCGGCCCGGCGATGCTGGCGTTCTGCCTTGCGACCAAGCCGCTGCTGGTGGCGATGCGCTGGGCCTCCCGGATGGTACTGCGGATCTGGCGGATCGAGGCGACCGACGCGGTGAAGACGGTGTTCACCGCCGAGGAGCTGGCCGGGCTGGTCTCGCAGGCGCGCACCGAGGGCCTGCTCGACGCCGAGGAGCACGCCCGGATCACCGGCGCGCTGGCGCTCAACGAGCGCACCGCCGCCGACGCGATGCGGCCGTGGTCGAGCGTCACCACGGTCGCCGACGACGTGTCGCCCGCGTCGCTGGAGGTGCTCGCCACCCGCACCGGCCGGTCGCGCTTCCCCGTCGTACAGCGCGCCAACCGCCGGGTACTGGGCTTCGTGCACATCAAGGACGTCCTCGGGTACGAGGGCGCGCAGCGGATCGCGCCCGTGCCACCGGAGATCTTCCGCCCGCTGCCGGTGGTGCCGCCCGACCGCACTCTCGCCGAGCTCCTGCTGGCGATGCGGCGCGAACGCCGTCACATCGCACTCGTGAGTGACGGCCGCACTCCGCTCGGTGTGGTGACGCTCGACGATGTGCTGACCGCCGTCGTCGGCGCTTGATTTCTGTCGCTGATCTTCCATAGGGTGGCCAGCGGCCGATGTGGACCCGCTCGCCTCCCTTCCCCCCTCCGGAGGCTCCCTCGGCCACACCCCCAAGGAGCCGGACTCTTGTCTCTGCGCGGCCTTGTACTGCTGGCAACCGCGGTGTTCGCCGGACTGTTGCCCGCCACCGCGGCGCACGCCGCACCCACCGTCGACGAGATCGAAAAACAGATCGACACCCAGTGGGAGCAGCTAGAACCCGTCATCGAGCAGTACAACAAGGTGCACAACCAGCTCAAGGCGAACCAGAAGAAGGCCGCCGAGCTGGAGAAGAAGATCCAGCCGCTGTCGCTCCAGGCCGACCTGGCGATGCTGCGGATCGGCTCGATCGCCTCCCGGTACTACATGACTGGCCCGGGCTCCGACCTGAACGCGCTGCTGACCAGTGGCTCGACCACCACGTTCGTCGACCAGCTCACGATCCTCGACCGGCTGGCCGCGCAGGAGCACGCCCAGGTTGCCGACGTGATGGAAGCGCGCGACAAGTACGCGTCGGAGAAGGAGAAGCTCGACGCGCTCATCGAGCAGCAGAAGCAGCAGGACACCGAGCTGGCCGCCCGCAAGAAGAAGATCGACGGTGAGATCGGCCGGCTTCAGGACCTGCGCGAAAGCGCGTACGGATCCTCGTCGTCCGGCGGCGCGCTGCGGATCGGGCCGTGCCCCGCCGAGTACATCGGTGGGAAGGCCGGCACGGCGGTCAAGACTGCGTGCGCGCAGATCGGCAAGCCGTACGTGTGGGGCGCCGACGGGCCGGGGTCGTTCGACTGCTCGGGGCTGACCCAGTTCGCGTGGGGCAAGGCCGGGGTTGGCCTGTCGCACCACGCCGCCACCCAGTGGAAAGAGGGTGCGGTGGTGAGCCGCGCCAACGCCCGCCCCGGCGACCTCGTCTTCTTCTACAGCGATCTGCACCACGTCGGCATGTACGTGGGCGACGGCATCATGGTGCACGCGCCGCGTACCGGCAAACCGGTGCAGATGGCGCGCATCGACACTATGCCCGTCGTGGGCTTCCGGCGCCCGAGCTGAGGGGGTGGGGCCTCGCGGCCCCACCCAAATCAGAGGAACGACGGCAGGATCTGCACGTCCGCCAGGTTCACGAACATGATCCGGTGCCCGAACTGGATCTGCACATACTTCGTCTCGCCCCGGATCACCGTCCAGTCACCAGGTGACGAGCCGTCGAACGTCACCGCCCGGTAGTACTCGCTCGGCAACACATTGCCGACGGCGTACCGTTGCCCGGCCGCGAACGTGTACTGCAAGGGTGTGATCGCCTGGTAGGGCACGCCGGTCGGGTACGCCGCCTGCTCCGGGTACGCGCGCCCGTAGACGGGGATCGTCGCCTTGCCCGGCTTGGGTGTCACGACCAGGCCGGTCGACCACTTCGCCGCGGGAGCCGAGGGCGGGTTGTAGAACCAGCCCTTCTGCCCCAGGTACCAGATTGCCGTCCAGTCGCCCTGCCGGTCCGCGACCGCGTACGTCTGCCCCGCCGACACACGCGACCCGTGGTCCGACACCTGCATCGTCGTGTCGGCGCCGTTCGGCCGCAGCCCGATGTCCCTGAGCAGTGGCGCAGCCGGGTCCGGGGCGGTGTGCAGGATGACGGCCGAAGAGCCGCGTACCGGACACGGGTTGTTCGCCCCACCGGAGCATCCGGTGAATGCCGGCTTGTTCGTCGCGAAGTGCGGGTCGATCGTCACGAGGCCGGTCCGCGCCGTCCCGAACTGCCGGAACGGCGCCTTGAGCAGGTCGAAGTAGTGCGACCAGTCCCAGTACGGGCCCGGGTCCCAGTGCATGCCGCGCACCGTCGACGGCAGCGTGCCCGGCACGTTGTCGTGGCCGATGATGTGGTTGCGGTCGAGCGGGATGCCGAGGCGCGTCGCCAGGTGCCGCACGAGCTTGGCCGACGTGCGGTACATCGCTTCGGTGTACCAGGTGCCCTGCGCCGCGAAGCCCTCGTGCTCCAGCCCGATCGCCTTCGCGTTGACGAACCAGTTGCCCGCGTGCCAGCCGACGTCCTTCGCCTTGATGTGCTGCGCGATGTGCCCGTCGACCGACCGCAGCGTGTAGTGCCAGCTCACGTACGTCGGGTCGAGCACCAGGTCGACCGACGGCTGGAAGTAGCCCTCGGTGTCGTGGATGACGATGTACTCGATCTTCTGCTGCTTGGGACGGTTGCCCTTGTCGTGGTTGCCGTAATCGGGGTTGCCGTTGGCATCCGTCCACGCCTCGTACGGCGCCGGGATCCACTCGCAGGAGATGTCGACCGGGCACTCCAGGCCGTCCGGCCGTGCCAACTTGCGCAGGTGGAGCCGGTCCAGCCAGCCGCGCGCCGGCGTGATGCCACGGCCGGCGAGCGTGACGCGGTGGCCGTCGTCGGTCACCCTGGTCGCGCCGTCGCGGATCGTCGTGTAGACCTCGTCGGCGAAGGCCGCCGCGGCGTCGGCGCTGTCCGCGCCGCTGTACTTGGCCACGGCGCCATACCAGGCCGCCGGATCGCTCGCGCTCCCCGTCGGTCCAGCTATGGCTTTCTGGTACGCGGACAGCAGCGCCGCGCCACCCTTGATATTCGTGTTCGGGTCGGCGCGCAGGGCTTCCTCGGCGGCGCCGGTGAGCGCGGCGGCCCGGTCGAGGCTCTGGAGCGCCTCGGTCGCTGGCGGCGCGACACCACCGGAGTCGACCCGCTTCACTGGCCGTGCCTCGTCGCCGCGCGGGTCCTCCTCGTCGGAGTCGTGGTGATTGCCCGGCAGCGAGGACACGTACGCCGCGTCGGTCAGGTGCATCGGGCCGAACCCGCCGCTGGTGCTAGGTGTGCCGGCGTTGGTGTCCCACCGCGACTCCAGGTAGGAGACGCCGAGCAGCACCGCCTCCGGTACCCCGTACTCGGCCGCCGCGGCGGCATACTGTTCCTGCCGGATGCTCCCTGGTGCCGCCGTGGCGGGCGACGGGCCGGTCGCCACCAGCGTCGCGGCGCCTACCATCACCGCGCCTATCACCGCGCCTACCATCATTGGGCCTACCACCATTGGGCGTACCACCACTGGGCTGACCGCGATCCGCGTTGCTAGACGGTGCATCGAACCTCCTATCGATGGCCTTGCGATCACACTGGCCCGGCCGGCCGTTGGCGTCAATAGGTTCCGTCACGTGCAGCGCAGACGTAAAAAATCTTCACCGAGTGGGATTGCCGTCGGTCTTCGCAAATCTCCACAATCGAGCGATGTCGCCCAAGATACACGTGCTACTCCTGGCCGGTGACGGCGCCAACGTGATGCAGAAGGGGTACTCGACCGGCGGCGTCACGCAGCTCAAGCTCCAGGTTGACGGGAGCGCGGGCCACCCGAGCTGCGTCGTGGCCAGCAAGGCCCAGATCTACCGGGTGATCGCCCCGGTCACCGTGGCGGACGGCCGATGGCATGTGCTCGCCTGCACCCGTACCAGCACCAATCTGTCCATTTCGGTGGATGGTGCCGCGCTCGGCCGCATACCGGTACCCGCCGACGTGTCCATTGTGAATTCCGAACCACTTCGAATCGGTGCGAAGAACTTGTCGCCTAACAACGATCAGTACGCCGGGCTGCTCGATGACGTATTTCTAGTCATTGACTGACGTCGTTTCGATATACGTTCCGCTACGGGGTCGTATACGCACCGAAGAAACACGCCGTTCCGCTTGCGCACGCCGACACGCCGCTCCTACCCTTGGGGATCGTCGAGCCGGAGGCTGGCCTTCCACCGTGGAAGACCACGGTTCGATCCGTCGAATCGGTCGTCTCCGAGCCGGGGACCCAACCGCACCTCGGGGTGAATCCGCAGTCATGCGGTAGGGCGTTCTTCCCGCCCGAACCCGTCAGCTAACCCGGCAGGCGGTTCAGGGAGAAGGAGTGCGGACTCCGGTGGCTCGTCATGCCGCACGTCGTTCCGTCGTCACCATTCTCGTCACCTGCGCCGTCGTGCTCGGCGGCGGCACCGTGGCTCGGGCCGAGCCTTCCGCCGCGGAAATCGAGAAGCAGATAGATGTCGCCTGGAACCAGCTCGAACCCGTGATCGAGCGGCACAACGCCACCCGACTCGACCTTGACAAGAAGAAGCGGCAGATCGCCGCGCTCACCAAAAAGATCGAGCCGCTACAGGTGCAGATCGACGTCGCCATGGCGCGCGTGGGCGAGTTCGCCGCCGAGCAGTACAAGGGCGGCAACCTCTCGACGATCAACGCGCTGCTGACCACCGGCTCGCCCACCACCTTCGGCGACCACCTGGTGATGCTCGACCAGTTCGCGCGGCGCTCCCAGGCCGACATCCAGGCCGTGGTCGACCTGCGCAATCAGTACTCCAAGCAGAAGGAGCCCCTCGACCAGCTCGTCGCCCAGCTCAGCACGACCGAAGCGGAGCTGGCGGCGCGGAAGAAGCAGATCGACGGCGAGATCGAGAAGCTGGAAGACATGCGCCTCAGGGCGTACGGCAGCGGTGGCACCACAGGCGCGCTCGCGCCTGTGCCCTGCCCGTACACCTACCCGGGCGGCGCCGCAGGCACGGCGGTCAAGTTCGCCTGCGCTCAGATCGGCAAGATGTACCAGTACGGTTCCGGCGGCCCCGGCACCTTCGACTGCTCCGGCCTGACCTCCGCGGCGTGGGCGAAGGCTGGCGTCTCGCTGCCGCACAACGCCGCTGCGCAGCGGCGCGCGACCGACGACGTGAGCCGAAGCAACCTACGAGCCGGCGACCTCGTCTTCTACTACAGCGACCTGCACCACGTCGGCATGTACGTCGGGGGTGGATGGATCGTGCACGCCTCCCGCACGGGTGAGCCGATCCGGATGCGCAAGCTCGACGCCGCGCCGGTACACAGCTTCGGTCGCCCTGGCTGACATCGCACCCCGTGGCCGCGCCGTCGCGTGTTCCCCCGTCACGCGACCGCCCCGGCCAGTAGAGGCGCCCTCCCATCCATCCGGGATGGGAGGGCGCCCCTCTTTCCGCTTTGCGGGGGTGGCGTACTACCGGGTCGGCCAGACCCGCCAGCTCCGCCACGACCGGCTCGGGGTCGGCCCGCGCTGCCCCTGGTAGCGCGATCCGTACACCTCGGCACCGTACGGGTGCTCCGACGGCGACGAGAGCCGGAAGATGCAGAGCTGGCCGATCTTCATGCCGGGCCAGAGTGTGATCGGCAGGTTGGCGACGTTGGATAGCTCCAGCGTCACGTGACCGGAGAAGCCCGGGTCGATGAAGCCGGCCGTCGAGTGGGTGAGCAGCCCCAGCCGGCCGAGGCTGGACTTGCCCTCCAGGCGGCCGGCGAGCTGGTCGCCCAGCGAGATGACCTCGAGCGTCGACGCGAGCACGAACTCGCCGGGGTGCAACACGAACGGCTCGCCGTCCGGCACCTCCACCTCCGAGGTGAGGTCGTCCTGCTGCACCGACGGGTCGATGTGGGTGTATAGGTGGTTGTTGAACACCCGGAAGTGGCGGTCGAGGCGCACGTCGATGCTGGACGGCTGGATCAGCGCCGGCTCGAACGGTTCGAGCGCGAGCTTGCCCGCCTTGATCTCGGAGACGAGGTCACGGTCGGAGAGCAGCATTGACACACCATAGGGGACTACCTTGATCGAACATATGTTCGATACAATGGTGGCATGGCATCCTGGTCCGAATTCGTCGCCGACGAGCCCCGCCTGGCCGACTCGATCCGCGCTCTCATGCAGCAGTACGGTCCTGGCCTGGGCTACCTGGCCACCGTCCGATCCGATGGCGGGCCACGGGTGCACCCGGTGTCCCCCGTGATCACCGACGACGGCCTGTACTGCTTCGTGATCGACTCGCCGAAGCGGCGTGACCTGGAGCGCGACGGGCGATACGCACTGCATTCGTTCCCGCCTGAAGACAGCGACGACGAGGCCTACCTGGCCGGCCGCGCCCGCGTCGTCACCGACCGGGCCAAGGTCGCCCGCCTGGCCGACCACCTGCGCGCCGCCTCGCACGTCGACTGGCGGCTGTTCGAGTTCACGGTCGACGTCGCCATGCTGGCTCGCCACGGCCGTAACGGCGCCACTCCGTTCGCCGAGCCGGTCGAGCGCCCGGCCGTCCAGGTCTGGCTCGACCCGGACGGCGTCGTGCCACCGACGCCCCGAGGCCGAGGCCGCCACCGCCGCAACGCGCCGACGGCTACGCTGCGCGATAAGCAGCCCATGCACTCGACATGCGGGTCGCCTGACCCGGTGTGAATTCGAACATGCACGAGTCCGCCGTGTAGTCCATGAAGTTGTGGATCGGATCCTCACCTGGATCGTCCACACACGTGTCCCGCCCGACGGGGCAATTCGACGCCCACGTGGCCTCCGCTGGCGTGTCGGCCACCTGGTCGCCGCCCGCGCACCCGTCCTCGAAGGTGTGGTACAGGTTCAGCCAGTGCCCGATCTCGTGGGTGGCGGTGTCGCCCTCCGCGTAGATCCCCGCGGTGCCACCCGGCAGCGACTCGGCGAGCAGCACGACACCATCGCTCGGGTGCGGGGCCGCCTGCGGATACGTCGCCCAGCCGAGCAGGCTGTCGCTCAGGTCGCCCGTGTAGATGTTGAGCGTCTCCATCCCGCCCTGTCGCAGCGCGCTCTTCATCTCGAACTCGGCGGTCGACTCATACACGATCGGGTACCACGCCGGGTTGACCACCCGATTGATCTCCATCAACTCGAACGCGAACGCCGTCTCCGCCCCACCCGTCGCCCCGGAGTACGCGTCGTTGAGCACCTGGATCTGCTGCTGGACCATCGAATCCGGCACACTGCCGCCGGCACGCGTGCTGTCGCTGGAGATCACATGCACCACGGTCGGCACCGTCACCGTCGCGAAGGTGAGGGCCTTGCCCGACTTGGCCCGCTCCTCCAGTCTGGCGATCAGCTCTCGCTCCCGCTCGGCCACCTGCCCAGGCGCCAGATCATTGGGATCCTGCGCACCAGGCGTGCCCGGCCTGATCCGCGCGTCGCCGCTCTGGCCACACGTCCCGCTCCCGGCCGTGCCGGCCTCGGCAGAGGTTGGTGGTCCGGCACTGACGAGCAGGGCGAAGGCCGCAAGCCCAGCCCAGATCGGCGAAGATCGATGTAGCGGCATTTGCCGACTATATACTCACATCAATCAATGACCAATCCTCCGCCATCACCCACCCATCCACCCACCCACCCACCCACCCCGCCTCCCCGCCTCCCCACCCACCCGCCTCCCCGCCGAGTCTCCCCGCCGATCAAGGGCGAATGCACTTGCTTTGATCTCAAAACCACGTGCATACGCCCTTGATCGACGCAATCTCCCTTGATCGCCCCCCACTGGAACGCCCCTTGTGGCGTCCGAAGCTGGCGTGGGCGCGGGTGGCTCGCCGCGCGGCAACCTGCGTGCGGGTCGGTTGACCAACCAGGTACAGTGGTGTCCGCTTGCGGGTGTAGTTCAATGGCAGAACATCAGCTTCCCAAGCTGACAGTGAGGGTTCGATTCCCTTCACCCGCTCCACCATGAAGGCCCTGGTCAGGACGTCGGTCAGCCAGAGCCTTCGATGTTCCAAGATCTACGATCACGATACGTTGCCATTGACGTGCCATTAGCTCCGGTGCACCGCGAGCACACCGGTCGCGCCGTCGTCCGCATCGTCGGGCCGGATGCCGCCTCCTTCCTCTTGCTCGCGCCCTTCTTTCCGCCTTCCGGGTGGCCTTCTTCGACTTCTTCCGCTCGGCCCGGCGAGGTTGCCCGCCAGATCGGCCGCCCGATCTCCGTCGTGAACACGAACGCCTCAGTATCGTCGTCGACCTCGGCGGCGAGGTCCTGTCCGTCCCGCGGACCGACGCCCCAGGCATAGCCGAGCAGACCGGCACCGGGACCGCCAGCGTTGGTCGGGTCAGTCGCGGTCTTACGTCGTGGCGGCCCCGGTGCCGGCCCGCTCCCTGGTGGGTGGGTCGACGGCACACGGGACGGACAGGCGGGAGGCGTGTACGTGGCTACGCCACGTCGACGAGCTGGAGACCGTCATATGCCGCGAAGTCGGCGAAGTCCTTGGTGTTGAAGGTGGCCAGAGGCAGGCCCTCCGCCAGACAACAGGCGGCGATCCAGGTGTCGTTTACCGGCCGGGGACGACCGCGGAGTTGAGCGCGCGCCTGAAGGTCACCCCAGGTTGTGGCGACCCGCTCGTCGTACTTCAGGACCGTGACGTGCCGCCGCCAGGTCACGAGCGCCGCACGTCGCTGTGGTCCCCAGCTTCGGATCGCGGTCTACTTGGTCAGCTCACCAAGGGTCACGAACGTCATGCAGGGCGTGCGGGTCGCCAGCCAGGCGTGCAGGCGATCAGGAAGGCGACCGAGGAAGCTCGCGGACGCGACGTCCGTGTCCAGGACGACGAAGCTCACGCCATGCCGGCCCGGCGGGACGCGTACAGGTCGGCGAGGAACTCGTCCAGCTCCTCGTCCGACTCGAACATGCCGGGCACGATCAGTTCATCAGCCGAGGTGAGCGGTCGGACGCCCTGTCGGTGAGCCTGCTCCTCCACCGGAACGTGTTCCTCGTCGGCCGGTCGCTGGGGCAGCCACTCGGCGTTGCTCGACGTCATGACGCTCACCTCCGCCGCTGGACGCTCGTCCATCTTCTCACCTTCGCCGGCTGGCGACAGTCCCCCAGTGGCGGACCCGATCGGATCAGCGCCGTGCCATTGGCGTGCCATTAGCCCAGGCCAGGCGAGGTCAACCCAGGCCACCCAGGACCACCGCGACCAGGTGGTCACCTCATCCAGGGGCCGGTTTCCGACGATTCCCAAGCTGACAGTGAGGGTTCGATTCCCTTCACCCGCTCCAGTTTTCGTTACAGCGACTCCGCGTCCACGAGGGCGCGGAGTTTCAGTTTTGTGGCCAGCGCGGGCGCGCACTCCGACACGATCGCGGCGCAGCCGACAGGCACCGCACCCAGGGTGCGTGCCAGGTCGTACAGCGCCTTTACCTGGGCGCCAGTCGAGACCCAATCGTCGATCACCAGTACCCGATCATCTGGGCCGAGGTGGCGGCTGCGTACCCCCAACTCGAGCTTGCGCCCCCGGTAGTCGCGGCCGGCGCGTGCCCACGTCACCGGTTCGGCGATCAGCCGGTCTGCCTCCGACTTGACCGCGGGCACGAAGCCGACACCCAGCGAAACGGCTACCAGTGGCCCGAGGAGATAGCCCGTGACCTCGGGGGAGACGACGGCGGTGGGACGGTCGGCGCGAAACAGGTCGGCGAGCGCGGGGCCGAGGCCGTTGAGGGTCGCCGGGTCGCGCCACCAGGCGGAGGTGTCGCTGACCAGGTGGGTGCTGTCCGGGCCGACGTCGATCCAGCGGAACGAGTCGATCAGGCGTTTCTTCAGGTCGTCGTGCACTACTCCATCCTCCGCCAATGGCATAACCGATCCACACGGCGTCGTTCGATCGGATGAACGTTTCCCAACATAACCGCACCAAAGGGATAGATCACTTTGACAGCTCAAGCCGGGCAACCGCTACGGTCCGCCGGGTGACCGGAAGGCATCACCGTAGATCCCGGCGTGCTCCCCTCGTCGCAGTGGCCGCAGTCGTCGGCTCGCTGCTGGTCGGCGGAGGGCTCGGCGCGGCCAAGCTGACGGCATCGAACGGGGCAGCAACCCCGCCGGCGCTGGCGACTTCCCCACCCACCGCCGCCGCACCGGCAACCCCAACACCGACCAAGGCGCCACAGCGTGCCTCCCGAGGCAGCGCGCGCGGCGCGGAAAAGAGCAGCCCAAGCCCCACGCCGAAGGGTGTGACGGGCACCTGCGGGGCCTCTTACTACGACGAGCCGCAACCCACCGCGAACGGCGAGCAGTTCGATCCCGAGGCGCTCACCGCCGCGCACAAGACGTTGCCGTTCGATACCCGGGTGCGGGTCACCAACCCGTCCAACGGAAAGTCGGTCGTAGTCCGGATCAACGACCGCGGTCCCTACATTGACGGCCGATGCATTGATCTTTCGAGGGCGGCCTTCCGGACGATCGCCCCCCTCGGTCTGGGCCACGTCACGGTGGCGTACGAGATCCTCCGGTGACCACCGCCCGGCCAAATCCGAATCAGACGACGGGTCAACTTCGTTCAGTCGTGGCCGTCGATCAGGCATGCTGTTCGGCGTACCCATACATTTTCTGCCGCCGGGCCGCCGCCCGCTGAGCCAAGGATCCCGCGCCGGTCTCGGCGCGGCCCTCGTGCTGCTCGCGCTCGTGGCGGCGATCGAGTTGGCCGACGGCTCCGAGGCCCGTTATATCGGTCTCATCGTGGCCGCGCCGTTCCTGACGGCGGCGTTCGCGTCGTGGCGGATCGTGCTCGCGATCGGCGTGCTGGCGACGGCGCTGGGCGGCGCGTTCGCCCTGATGGGTGAGCAGAACAGGCTGGCCAACGCGATCATCGTCGTGGGCATCGCGGTGGCGACGGGCATCGCGTCCGCGGTCGCGGTGATCCGGGAACGGCAGGCGGAGCGGATCGCGGAGCTGTCCCGGCTCGCGTCGGTGGCACAGCAGGCGGTACTGCGACCGCTGGGTCCCAAAGTCGGCACGCTGGCTGTGGCCGGCCGGTACATCTCGGCGACCGCCGCGGCCGACATCGGCGGTGACCTCTACGAGGCGCTCGACACGCCCTACGGCGTTCGCATGATCATCGGAGACGTGCGCGGCAAGGGGCTCGACGCGGTGCGTCTGGCCAGCATCGTGCTCGGTTCGTACCGGCACGTGGCGTACGAGCGGGCCGATCTCCGCGCGATCGTGGCCGACCTGGACCGGGCGGTGGCCCGCAGTGTCGGCGACGAAGACTTCGTCACAGCGGCTCTCGTGGAGGAGCGCGGCGGCACCCTCACGATCGTCAACTGTGGGCACCCGGCTCCCCTGCTGCTGAGGCGGGGTGAGGCGATTCCGCTGGAGCCGCCGGCCCCCGCGCCGCCGCTGGGGTTCATGCCGGTGGTCCGGCCGCGCGTGGAGCGGTTGGAGCCTGGCGACCGGTTGCTGCTCTTCACGGACGGTCTGGGCGAGGCGCGCCAGGAAGGGGAGTTCTTCCCTATCGCGGACCGGGCGTGGCGGTTGCTCGGCCACGGCACGGTCGGCGACGGGCTGGTCTCCCTGGAGACGGCGCTGGTCGAGTGGGTGCATGGGCGCCTCGACGACGACATCGCGCTGGTGCTGATGGAGTACGCCGGCGCCCGACCTGTCACCGCGGCCGCGGTGCCAAGCTGGGAACTCGGGGCGTCCGATACGTAAGGGACGCAGCTGCACTGTTGGCGCTCGCTCCGCCCGCGCGGTGGCGGCCGATGTAGCGGCGTGGCATACGCGGTTCGGGGGCGAGCCTGTGCAAAACGGTGGCGAGTGACATCGATTCCTCCCCGGTCTTGGCCCGTGATCGGTCGGGCATCGGTCCCAACGACAGGGGTCCATGGCGGTGACGGCAACTGTCGGCGTGCCGACTTGATCTGGTCCGGATTACCGACTATGTGGCCTTTGTCCGTCGGGTTGTGGTCACGGTCACTTCCGCGATTACCTTGTCGCTGTCTACTGGCCGGTAATAGAATGAAAGTTACTGACCGGTAACACCTGCCCGAAAGCGATGCGGGGGCCAGCGAGCATGACGCACTACAAGAGCAACGTCCGGGACCTGGAGTTCAACCTCTTCGAGGTCTTCGGTGCGGATCAGATCATCGGCCAGGAGCCGTACGCTGATCTCGACGTGGACACCGCGCGGAGCATCCTTTCCGAGGTCGACCGGTTGGCCAGGGAAGACCTGGCGCCGAGCTTCGTCGCCGGCGACCGGACGCCGCCCGTCTTCGATCCGGCCACCCACTCGGTGACCGTTCCCGAGGAACTGCGCAAGTCCTTCAACGCGTTCATGGACGCTGAGTTCTGGCGGCTCGACCTGCCCGAGGCGCTCGGCGGCACCAACGCTCCCCGCGCGCTGTGGTGGTCACTCGCCGACCTGGTGCTCGGCTCGAACGCGCCGATCTGGATGTACGCGTCGGGCCCCTCGTTCGCGCACACGCTGTGGCGCGAGGGCACGCCGGAGCAGCAGGAGTGGGCGAGGCTCTTCGTCGAGAAGCGCTGGGCGTCCACGATGGTCCTGACCGAGCCCGACGCGGGCTCCGACGTCGGCGCTGGCCGCACGCGCGCGATCCCGCAGCCCGACGGCAGCTACCACATCGAGGGCGTAAAGCGGTTCATCACGAGCGGCGAGCACGACCTCTCGGAGAACATCATCCACTACGTGCTCGCGCGCCCCGTCGGCGTCGAGGGTGCCGGCGGCCCGGGCACGAAGGGCCTGTCGCTCTTCGTCGTGCCGAAGTTCCACTTCGACCCGAAGACCGGCGAGCTGGGCGAGCGCAACGGCGTCTTCGCCACCAACGTCGAGCACAAGATGGGCCTCAAGGTCTCGACGACGTGCGAGCTCACCTTCGGCGAGCACGGCACACCGGCCAAGGGATGGCTGCTCGGCGACGTGCACGACGGCATCCGGCAGATGTTCCTCATCATCGAGTACGCCCGCATGATGGTCGGCACGAAGGCGATCGCCACCCTCTCCACCGGCTACCTGAACGCGCTCGAGTACGCCAAGAACCGTGTCCAGGGTGCCGACCTGCTCCAGATGACCGACAAGGCAGCGCCTCGGGTCACCATCACCCACCACCCGGACGTGCGCCGTTCGCTGCTGCTGCAGAAGGCGTACGCCGAGGGCCTGCGTGCGCTGGTCTGCTACACGGCCACCTGGCAGGACCGGATCATCATCGCCGAGGCGGCCGGTGACGAGCAGACCGTCAAGCGCGCCAAGAGGATCAACGACCTGCTGCTGCCGCTCGTCAAGGGCGCCGGCTCGGAGCGGGCGTACGAGCTGCTGGGTCACGAGGCGCTGCAGACCTTCGGCGGCTCCGGCTACCTGCAGGACTACCCGCTCGAGCAGTACGTGCGCGACGCGAAGATCGACACCCTCTACGAGGGCACGACCGCGATCCAGAGCCTCGACCTGTTCTTCCGGAAGATCGTGAAGGACGGCGGCAAGGCCCTGATGACGGTGGCCGGTGAGATCCAGTCCTTCATCGAGTCCGAGGGCGGCGTCGAAAACTCCGAGTCGCGGGCGCAGGCTGGTAGTGAAGCCGGCGGAACCGCCGCAGCGCAGGGTGGGCGACTCGGAGCATTCGACGGCCAGCTCAAGGAGGAGCGCCTCGCGCTGGGCAAGGCGCTCGCCGAGGTGCAGCAGATCCTTGGCGTGATGACCGGCTGGCTCGGCGAGGCCCAGGGCGACGACCCGCGGGCGCTGTACAAGATCGGCCTGAACTCGCGCCGCCTGCTGCTGGCCCTGGGCGACCTCGTCGTCGCCTGGCTGCTGCAGCGCCAGGCCGAGGTCGCGCTCCGCGCGCTGGCCGGTGAGACCTCCGCCGCCGACAAGTCCTTCTACGAGGGCAAGGTGGCTGCGGCTCGGTTCTTCGCCCACGAGGTGTTGCCGCGTATCGGCGCCGACCGCAGGATCATCGAGTCCAGCACCCTGGACGTGATGGATCTGGCGGAGGACGCCTTCTGATGCGAAGCCGCCCGTCCGGGGTTCTAATGGGACCGTGGGCATCGGTGGCGGCATCTTTTTGATCGCGCTCGGCGCGGTCATGACGTTCGCCTTCGAGGTCGAGCCCTGGTGGCTCGACCTCGATGTCGTCGGTGCCGTGCTCATGCTGGCCGGCGCGACGGTGTTGCTCGTCACGCTCTGGTATTGGCAGCGGCGCAGGACTTCGGCGGCGGTCGTGCCGCCCACGGCTCAGGAGAGCCGCCTCCCGACACCGCCCGACCCGATCGCGAATCGCCCGACGCCGCCGGAGCCACCGCTCCCGCCGCCGCCCCTGTGAGCGCTACAGGGCGCGCGAACAGCGAGGCATAGGACTTCGGCGTGACGCTCAGCCTCGGGCGGTGTGGGTGCTCGTGAGGGGGGCTGAGCCCGGGTCACACTCGGCCCACGATCCCTCGAACCGGTGAACCGCCAGCCCGCTGGTGCGCAACCCGTCAGAGTCGGTGTCCGCGCCGGGGTCCAGCAGTTCGGACAGCTGCGACACCGTCGGGTTGTGCCCGATCACCAATACGGTCGAAACGCCGTCGTCGGCGGCGCGGATCAGGTCGAGCAGGTCAGCCGCGCGCCCGTCGTAGGCGCGCCCCTCGTACCGCACTTCGGGTGAGGTGTCGCCGAGGGCCACCGCCACGCCGTGCCACGTCTGCCGGGTGCGCTTGGACGGTGAGCAGATCACCAGGTCGGGCAGGAGCCGGCGGTTGAAGAGCCAGGCGCCCGCCGCGTTGGCGTCCGCGTGCCCGCGGGCGGTGAGTGGCCGGTCGACGTCGGCGGTGTGGTTGGGGCGGTCGGCCTTGGCGTGGCGCAACAGCACGATGGTGCGTTCCGTCATGCCCACAGCTTGCCTGATTGAGGAGCAAAACCCGTGGGTAAGCAGATTGCGACACCAGTCAAGGAGGACGACATGGGTATCGGCGGGAGCATCTTTCTTATCGCCTTGGGTGCGATCTTCGCGTTCGCCGTCGAGTTCGATCTGGGTTGGCTCGACATCAACGTCGTCGGCTGGGTCCTCATGCTGGCGGGCATTTTCGGTTTGATCCTGACCCTGTGGTTCTGGCAGAACCGCCGCCGCGCCGTCGTGACCCCACCGGCCACCGTCGTGCAGGACCGCGTCGTCGAGGACCGCCAGGTCGTCCCGCCGGCGGACGCGACCCGGATCGAGGAGCGCCGGGTGGTGCGCCGCCCGACGGGTCGGCTGTACGAATAGACCTACGAAGCGAACAGGGCGAAGTAGATCCCGATGTGGTGGGCGATCGCGGCGACCAGCGTGCTGGCGTGGAAGAACTCGTGGTGCCCGAACACCTCCGGCCACGGGTTCGGGCGGCGCAGCGCGTAGAAGATGGCCCCGAGCGTGTACGTCACGCCGCCCACCACCAGCAGGACGAGCGCCGCGCCACCGCCGTTGCGGTAGATGTCGGGCAGTACGGCGACGGCGACCCAGCCGAGCCCTATGTAGAGCGGCGCGGACGCCCACCGCGGCGCGTGCGGCCAGACCAGCTTCAGCGCCACCCCGATGACCGCTCCGATCCAGACGGTGGCGAGCAGCATGCTGGCGAGCCGCGTCGGCAGGAGCAGCGCGCAGAACGGCGTGTAGGTGCCGGCGATGAACACGAAGATCATGGAGTGGTCGAGGCGCCGCATGATCGCGTACCCGCGAGGAGACCAGACCCTCCGGTGGTAGAGCGCGCTGGTGCCGAACAGCCCGCACACCGTCAGGCTGTAGATGGCGCAGCTCACGAGCGGCGCGATGCCCGGGCGGGTCGCGGCGATCGAGGTCAGCACGATGCCGCAGGCAGCGGCCACGAAGAATGCGTACGCGTGCAGCCAGCCGCGCATCCGCGGCTTGCCGAGGTCGACAGGCTTGAGGCGAACGGGCACGTCGGCGGTCACGCAAACTAGGTTACGACACCGTAGGTTACTTGTGGGTAGTGAGCTTGCCGATATTCGCTGATGCCAAGATGACGGGCATGCGGATGACCGAGGTGGGCCGGGCCGCTTTATTGATCGAGTGCGCCGACGGGGAGCACGTCGAAGCGTGGCGAGCCGAGCTGTGGCGGCGCCGGGAACGCGGCGAGCTGTCGGCGATTGAAATCGTGCCGGGCGCCCGCACCGTGCTGCTGGACGGCGTCACCGATCCCGCCGAGACCGCGCGCCGGATCGCGCAGTGGCCGCCACCCGCTGCCACCGCCTCGGCGGGCGGGCCGCAGGTCACCATCCCGGTCGTGTACGACGGAAGCGACCTGCCGTGGGTCGCCGAACAATGGGGGCTGTCCGCCGAGGACGCCGTCGACCGCATCGCGAGCACCGAGCTTCGGGTGGCGTTCTGCGGCTTCTCTCCCGGGTTCGCGTACCTCGCCGGGCTGCCCGCCGATTGGGCGGTGCCCCGGCTGTCCGACCCGCGTCCCAAGGTGCCGGCCGGCTCGGTGGGACTGGCTGGGGAGTACGCCGGGATCTACCCGACATCCTCGCCCGGCGGCTGGCGCCTCATCGGCCGCACCGAGCAGGTGCTCTTCGACGTCGACCGCGACCCGCCCGCGCTGCTCGTCCCCGGCACTCGCGTGCGGCTGGTGCCCGCGTGATCGACATCCTGCGCGCCGGGCCGCTGACCACCGTGCAGGATCTCGGCCGCCCCGGCTGGGCGCACCTCGGCGTGCCACGCTCCGGCGCCCTCGACGCGCCCGCGCTACGCCTGGCCAACCGGCTGGTCGGCAACGCCGAACACGCCGCCGGGCTGGAGATCACCGCCGCCGGCTGCGCCGTGCGGCTCCGGGCGGCCGGCACGGTGGCGCTCACGGGAGCGTTCGCGCGGGTCACCGTCGCGGGGCGTCCAGCTGGTTATGGGGTACCGCTGGCGGCGCCTGCCGGAGCGGTGGTGAACGTGGGGCGGGCCGAGTACGGCGTCCGGTCCTACCTGGCCGTGGCGGGCGGGATCGCGGTGCCGCCGGTGCTGGGCAGCCGGTCGACCGACACGCTCTCCGGGCTCGGGCCAGCGCCGTTGCGGGACGGCGACGTGCTTCCGGTCGGCCCGGCGGCCGCACCCTCCACCGTGGACTTCGTGCCGTGGCTGCCGCCTCCCGCCGCGCTGGATCTTCGGGTGCGGCTGGGGCCGCGGCGGGACTGGTTCACATCGGGCGCCGTCGAGGCGCTGCTTGGCACTCAGTACACGGTCAGCGCGGTGAGCAACCGGGTCGGAGCGCGACTGGCGGGCGCGACCCTGCCCCGCGCTCGCGAGGGCGAGCTGCCCAGCGAGGGCGTGGTGCTCGGCGCCGTGCAGGTACCGGCCAGCGGCCAGCCGTTGATCTTTCTGGCAGATCACCCGACTACCGGGGGTTACCCGGTCATCGCCGTCGTGGACGATGTTTCGCCCCTCGCGCAGGCCGCTCCCGGTACTACGGTGAGGTTCCATGGATCTGAACGCTGACCTCGGCGAGGGCTTCGGCGTCTGGCGGCTCGGCGACGACGAGGCCCTGCTCTCGGTGGTGACCTCGGCGAACGTCGCCTGCGGCTTCCACGCCGGCGACCCGCCAGCCATGCGCCGGGTGTGCGCGGAGGCGGCCGCCCGCGGCGTAGCGGTGGGGGCGCAGGTCGGCTACCGCGACCTCGCGGGCTTCGGGCGCCGGCGCATCGAGTACGCGTTCGGCGACCTGCGCGACGACGTGCTCTACCAGATCGGGGCGCTGGACGGGTTCTGCCGCGTCGCCGGCTCCCGGGTGCGATATGTGAAGCCGCACGGAGCGCTCTACAACGTCGCCGCGGTGGATGAGGTGCAGGCCGCCGCGGTGGTGGCGGCTGTCGTCGACTACGACCGGTCGCTACCGGTGCTGTGCCCGCCCGGTTCGGTGCTGGCCCAACTCGCGGCCGGCGCGGGGCTGCGCGCGGTCGGGGAGGGCTTCGCCGATCGCGGCTACCAGTCCGCGGGCACGCTGGTGCCCCGGTCGGCGCCGGGCGCATTGGTCACGTCACCGGACGAGGTGGCCGAGCGCGTGGTCCGGATGGCGACCGCCTCCGAGGTCGTCGCGGTAGACGGCACGGTCCTCCGCCTACCGGTCGAGTCCATCTGCCTCCACGGCGACACCCCAGGTGCGGTAGACCTGGCCCGCCACGTGCGATCCGCTCTGGCCGCGGCGGGCGTCGCGGTCACGCCCTTCTCACGGGGTGTCGAGGCCCCTCAGGATTAGGGGGAGGCGAGCTGCGGCGCCCTCGATGACGCGTACGGGGACGCCCCAGTCCTGGCGGGTCAGGTGGCAGGCGGCGTGCTCGGCCTCGGCGTCGCACGTGGCCGCCTGGGCGACCACCTGGAGCACGCCGGTCGGAACCGCCTCGTTGAGCACCAGCGTGCGGCGCAGGCCGGTGGTGGTGCCCGCGCCGTCCAGCAGCAGCTCAGGCGGCGAGGCCGACACCACCAGCCGGGTCGACGGGCCGAACGACTCGTCGAGCTTCTGCCCCGGCGGCGGCGTGAACACGACCTCCAGGGTCACCTCGCCGGGCGCCAGGTCGGTTGGCGGCCGCTCGGTGCGGTGCCGCTCGCCGGCTACCGTGACCGCCCCGGACGACGACACCGCGCCCGGCGCCAACCGGACCAGCCGGTGCGCGGCCGACTCCACCACGATCACGCCGCCGTCGGCGTCCAGCACCACGTCGCTGGGCTCGGCCAGCCCACTCGCCACAGTGGACACCCGTGCGGTCTCCGGGTCGTACCGCCGCACGGCCCCGTTGTAGGTGTCGGCGACCAGCGCCGAGCCGTCGGGCAGGGCGCAGACGCCCAGCGGGTGCTGGAGCAGCGCCTCGGCGGCTGGCCCGTCCACGTGCCCGAAGTCGAACAGGCCCTGCCCCACCGCGGTGTGCAGCGCGCCGCCTTTCACGTAGCGCAGCGCGGAGGTCTCGCTGTCGGCCAGCCACAGTCGAGTGCCGTCAGATGAGACGGAGAGGCCGGACGGCTGCGCCAGCCACACGTCAGGCAACGGCCCGTCGCGCAGTGCCTCGACGGTGGTGCCGGCGTACACGCCCACGGTCCGCTTGATCGGGTCGAACCACCAGAGCTGGTGGATGCCTGCCATCGCGACGATGACGCGGCCGTCGTACCAGGCCACGTCCCAGGGGGACGACAGGTCGGCGGCCAGCGCGTCGTGCGCGTGGTCGTCTACTGTGGACCGCCACGGGCGGCCACTGCCGGCTATCGTGGTCACCTCGCCGGTGTCCAGCCGCACTCCGCGCAACAGGTGGTTGACGGTGTCGGCGACAACCACGTCGTACCCGGCGATGTCCGCCTCGTGCGGGGGTAGCAGGCACAGGCCCTGCGGCTCGGAGAAGCTCGCGCCGCCGGCGGGACCGTCCGCCCGGCCCCGCTCCCCGGAACCGATCCGGCGCACCACCGTCTCGCCGTCCGCCGCCAACTCGACCAGCGAGTGCCGCGCCGAGTCGGACACCAGCAGGTTGCCGCTCGACAGCCGCATGGCCTTACCCGGGAAGCGCAGCGCTGTCTGCGCGTCGGCGGGCGGCACGTACGGGCCGTCGCCACGGTGCAGCGTGCCCTTGGCATCGTGGGTGGCGATCAGCTCGTCGATCAGCCGGCTCAGCCCTTCGGCGTGACCCTCACCGGCCATCGAGGCGACGACGTAACCTTCCGGGTCGATCACCGCGAGCGTCGGCCACGCCTTGGCGGCGTACTGCTGCCACGTCACCAGATCCGGGTCGTCGAGCACCGGGTGCGCCACCCCGTACCGCTCGACGGCCGCGGCCAGCGCGGCGGCGTCCCGCTCGTGCTCGAACTTCGGCGAGTGCACCCCGATCACGACGAGCACGTCGCCGTACTTGTCTTCCAGCGGACGCAGCTCGTCGAGCACGTGCAGGCAGTTGATGCAGCAAAACGTCCAGAAGTCGAGGATCGTGATCCGCCCGCGGAGGTCGGCGAGGGTCAGCTCCTTGCCGCCAGTGTTCAGCCAGCCGCGTCCACGCAGCTCAGGTGCTCGGACCCGGGATCGTGGTGATGCCATCGGACCATTGTTCCCTATGCATGGGGAAGCAGCGCTTTGCGTGGATCGAGGGCAAAGGCGGGTGCGCCTTTGCCCTCGATCACAGGGGGAGGGTGAATCTGGTCAGGTGGCGGTGCAGGAAAGGGTCGGGGCCGCGTTGCTGCCGTTCCACGAGCCCAGGAACCCGAATGTCGTGCTTCCTCCGGCGCCCAGGTTGCCGTTGTAGCCGACGTTCCGTGCGGTCACCGCCGATCCGCTACTGGTGATCGTGGCGCCCCACGACTGGGCGATCTGCTGCCCGTTGCTGTACGTCCAGTTCACCGTCCAGCCGGTGATCGCGGACGAGCCGGCTGTGACGCGTACCTCACTCTGGAAGCCGCCGGTCCACTGGCCGGTGATCGCGTACGTGGCCGAGCAGCTGCGGGTGCCGGGTACCCCGGTCGTGGGCCCGTTGGTCGGCGACGCCGGCGGGCTCGATGGCGGTGTGGTGGGCGGCGTGGTCGGCGGCGTGGTCGGCGGCGTGGTCGGCGGCGTCGTGGGCTCCGAGGACCCGCCGGGGAAGCGCACGTCGCTGCAGAAGTAGTACGACTGGTCGGAGTGGCTGGCCTGCCAGATCGCGTACACGATGTGGCGACCGGTGCGGCCCGGGGCGCTCACGCTCGTCGAGATCGAGACGCCGTTGAGCACCGGGTCGGTCTCGGTCTGGCCGACGCCCGGCAGGATGCGGCCGGTATCGCGTACCAGCTCAAGATCGGCCCAGCGCAACCGTTGGGTCAGCGGGTTGAAGCCCTGCCGGCTGACGTAGATCCGGATGTAGTCGGCGCCGTGCCTGGCCTGGTCGTGCATGGTCCAGGTGAACGTGTTGTTCAGATCCGTGGCGCGCCAGTTGCCGGGGTTGTCCAGCGCGGCGTATCGGGTGCCGCCGGTCTGGCCGCCGCTGCACAGCTGGCCGTCGGGGATGGCGCCCTGGTGGTTACCGGCGACGCCCTCCCGGTACAGCGAGTTCCAGTTCCACATGGCCGTCGAGTCGGCCTGCCAGGCTTGCCAGCACATCGGGTCTTGGGTGGCCATGTTGGGGTTCTGGAAGTCGTTCCCCCACCGTTTCCAGCAACCGTAGTTGCGTGACATCGGGTTGATCGTCGAACCGTGTGCGGACGCCACGTTCGCCATGAACGTGGTCAGGAGCACGATGACCGCGGCCGCGATGGCGAGCGTGCGGTAGATGAGCGGTCTGCGTGCGTGTGCGAGGGCGGACATGTGACCTCCAGCGCGATGGCAGCAACGAGGAGCGAGGTGCGCGGGGCTTGCCCTGGCTCCCGCGCCCGGCTACGTGGCTCCCGCACCGGTCTGTCCAGAGATTCACATGTGCGAATTCATGTTGTCAATAGTTTGGCAACACAACTAAGGAATCCTTTTAACTCCCGGAGGCCGGCGCCAGGCAGAGCACCTGATCCTTCCCGCCGTCACCGGCGATCACGATGTGCGGCTGGCTCTGGTCTTCGCACTTCGCCTTGCTGTCCACCTTGGACACCACCTTGAAAGCGCTGGCATCGCCGCACTGGGCGGCCACCGCCCCGTTGCCGGACTGCTTCACGCACGAGCCGACCTCCGGGTTGAACGCCGAGTCGGACCCACCACTGAGCAGCCACACGAGGCCGAGCGGCACCGCGAGGATCAGCACGGCCGCGACCAGCACCATGGCCAGCACCCTGCCGTTGCGCTCCCGGGCCGGCGCGGGCGGCGGCTCGGCGGGCGGCTCCTCCGACTTGAAGACGTCGAACCGGCCCTGATCGGCCTCGGCCTCGGCGGGCGGGAAGCCCTGTGCAGGCCCCATCTGCGCGGTGCCGTGCGGCAGGCTCATCTGGCTCGTCGCGTTGGGCCCGGCCTGCGGGCCGAAGCCCTGAGGCCCACCCTGCCCGAACCCTTGCGCTCCGCCAGCCTGCGCCGGGCCGTCCGGTCCGAAGCCCTGCTGCCCGAAGCCCTGCTGCCCGAAGCCCTGCTGCCCGAAGCCCTGCTGCCCGTACGGCGCGCCGTACTCCTGAGGGACCCCGTGCGGCTGGGCGTACGCGGCTGGCTGGCCGGCGCCGAACCCGCCCTGCTGCATGCCGGACTGCGGGCCATGGCCCTGGCTGGGCGGCGAGACAGGGGCAGGTGCGAAGCCGGACTGCGGGTACGGCTGGCCGGCGCTCCGGTCTTCGTTGGGCGGTGGGCCCTGGAAGATACCGGTCGGCTCGGCGTACGGGTCAGCCGGTGAATGCGGCACCTGGGGCGGTGAGACCCGCGCGCTCGCGGCCGTGGCGATCGGCGGGGCAGCCGGCGGGTACGCGTCTTCGGGTGGCTCGGCTGCGGCCGGACGCCCGTACACCCGGGGCTGTGGGGTGCTCATCGGCGGCGGCGGTGCCAGGTCTGACGGCGGGGAAACCCGGCTGGTGGTCGGGACCGACGCGCTGGCCGACACCGGCCGGTGCCCGCCCGCCTGCTCCGAGACCTGGGGTGACGGTGCGGCTGGCTGCGGCACCGAGACCCGGCCGCTCGCGGACCCTTCCTTCGGCGTGCGCGGCTGCGGCACCGGTGGGGCGACCTCCGGCGGGGCATCCTGGCCGCCCTGTGCGGAAGGACCGCCATGGCTCACGTAGTCGAAACCGTTGGCGAAAGCCGGGCCGGCCGGGGCGGCCGGTGGCGAGCCGTACGGGTCGGCGGCGGCGCGGGGCGTGAAGAGGCTGCCGCTGCTCGGCTCGTCGAAGTCGGGCGGCGGTTTGCCGAGGCTGGCGCCCGGGACCCTGACCTGCTGGCCGGCGAACGGGCCACCCGGACCGGTCGGGTCCGACGGCGGCGGGGCCTGCTCGTACCGCTCGGGCTCGTAGTGCTGGGGCCGCTGCTGAGGCTCCGGCTCGTGGGGCTGCGGGTAGCCGGCCTCGTTTGGCGGTGGCGGGTAGGCCGCCGGGAAGTTCTGCTGTGGCGGAGGCGGCCACGCGCCGGCCGGTGCCCAGGCCTCTGGGGGCAGGCCAACCGGCTCGCCGGCCGGCGTCGGGGGAGCCACCGATGCCCGGGCGCCATACGTCGGCGCCTTGGCCGGCGGGACCTGCGATGCGGGCGGGCCGGTGTCGAAGGAGGGTGGCTCGGCGGGTGACTGCGGCCGGGCGGCGAAGGGCTGCTCGTCTGCGAACGTGCCAACCTGCGGGTGCCCGCCGAAGGGCGCGGGCTCGTCGCTCGGCTGCTGACGGCCGAGGGACGCTCCGTAGATGCCGGGCTCGCCGCCGCTCTGCGGCCGGGCGGGCGACACGGGCTGCACCGGGGAGCCGGTCGGCGCCGAGGCGCTGAAGCTGGCCCGGGAGCCGTAGCTCGGTGGCTCGGCTGGCGACTGCGGCCGTGCGGCGAACGGCGACTCGCTCGGGAAGGCGGAGTCCGCGCCATAGGGGGGCGGCCCGGCTGGGCTTTGCGGCCGTCCGGCGAAGGGCGTCTCGGCCGGGAAGGCCGAGTATTCGTTGCCGTAGGCGGGCGGTTGTGCGGGGCTCTGTGGCTGGGCCGAGAACGGCTCCGCTGGGCTCTGCGGGCGCGCCGCGAACGGGGGCTCACCTGAGAAGTCGGAGGACTCCGAGCCGTACGCGGGGGGCTGGGCAGGAGACTGCGGCCGCGCAGGGAAGGGCGGCTCGCTGGGGTACCCGGAGGGCTCGCCGCCGCCCTGCGGGTGCGGCTGCGGGTAGGGCGACGCCGAACCGCTGGCTGGCGGGTAGGGCGAAGTGGAGCCGCTCGCTTGCGGGTACGCCGGGGACACCGGCTGTGCCGGAGAGCCGGATGCCGGCGGATAGGCCGTTGGCGGCGGGTAGGCCGTTGGCGGCGGGTAGGCGGCGGGCTGGGACGACCAGTCCGCGGAGAAGGCGGGTGCGGGAGACGCCGGCTCATTGCCGTTGCTCGCGGGAGCGGGGCCCCAGGGGGTCGGCGGCTGGCCGGGGGGCGGCGGGGCGCCCCACTCGCTGTCGTGCGCCACGCCGTACGGGGCGGTTCCGCCGGTGCCCGGGGCAGCGTCGGCCGGCTCCGGGGCGTGGTGCTGCGGCCCCTCGGACGTCATGGTGCGCCTCCTCATCGCATCTCGGCCGTACCGCCCCCTTTGTGGGGGCGCGGCTGGCCTGGCTGCCGGTGCGGCGAGACCGGCCGGTGCAGGTGGTGCAGCCCCTGACCAGCGGCCCGCCGGCGATCTCCTCGATCGACACCGGCGGGTGCGCTGCGCGAGGGCGGCGACCCCGCCAACCGTACCGGGCGCTCAGGGACGTAGGAATCCCGGTGTGCGACGCCATAGACACGAAAGACCCGCCCGGAGCAGCCGGGCGGGTCGCGAGGTAGTGGCGGCGTTACCCGTAGTAGCGCTGCGCCATGATGCGGATCTCATCGCGGACGGCCGGCGAGTTCGTGGCGCGCAGTGCGCGCTCGATGGCTCGGTTGCGGCGCGAGGCCTCGCGGCGGCTGCGGTACCGATCGATCATCTTCATGGTGGTCTGGTTGCTCCCCTCCTGGTTCGTTTCAATTAAACCCCGCAGCGGGGAGCATCGCCAACGATTATAAGGTGAGTTGAGCCACGTGCCGAAGGATCGAAGGTTAGCGAGCGGGAACGTCGATCAAGAAAATCCCGCCGATCAAGGGCATATGCACGTGGATCAGAGATCCAAGCACGTGCGTTTGTCCTTGATCGGCGGGACTCGGTGGGGCTCGGTGGGGCTCGGTGGGGCTCGGTGGGGCTGAGGCGGAGCGGCGGCTAGGTCCAGGCCAGCAGGGCGGCCTCGGGGTCTTCCAGGAACGTGCCTATGTCGCGCAGGAACAGGGAGCCGAGCTCGCCGTCGATGATGCGGTGGTCGAACGACAGGCCGAGCGTCGTGACCTGGCGCACCTTGATCTTTCCTTTGTGCACCCATGGCATATCGCGGATCGCACCAAATGCGAGGATTGCCGATTCACCCGGGGGAAGTATCGGCGTGCCCGTGTCGACGCCGAACACCCCCACATTCGTGATCGTGAACGTGCCGCCGCTCATGTCGGCCGGCGACGTCTTGCCCGCTTTGGCGGTCTGCACCAGACCGGTCAGCGCGTCGGCCAGCTCGCGCAGCGACAGCTGCCCGGCATCCTTGATGTTCGGCACCACCAGGCCGCGCTCGGTGGCCGCCGCGATGCCCAGGTTGACGTACGGCTTGACGATGATCTCGTCGCCGGCCCAGGTGGAGTTGACCATCGGGTGGCGCCGGATGGCCAGCAGCACCGCCTTGGCCGCCAGCAGCAGCGGCGAGACCCGCACGTCGCGCCAGTCTCGCAGCGTGCGCAGCCGGTCGAGCGCCTTGACCGCCCGGGTCACGTCGACGGTCAGGAACTCGGTGACGTGCGGCGCGGTGAACGCCGAGGCCACCATGTTGTCGGCCGTGAGCTTGCGCACGCCCTTGACCGGTATGCGCTGCTCGCCGCCGACCGTGACCGGTGCCGGACGCGCCGGGGTGGCGGCCTGCTCCACGTCATCTCGGGTGATCGAGCCCTGCGGGCCGGTGCCGGCGAGCGTGGCGAGGTCTACGCCGAGATCGCGAGCAAGCTTGCGCACCGGTGGCTTGGCCAGGATGAGAGGCCGTTCGGGCACGGATTCCACGGTGGCGGGCTGGGCGGTGGGCGTACCATTTGCGCTTTTTCTCGGGCGTCTTGTGGCCGCGCCCGAGCGCGGACCGTAACCCACCAGGACCGGGGTCCGTGCCGGCGCTTCCGCCGGCGCCGGCTCCTCCGCGGGCGGCGCCGAAGGGTCGGTGTCGATCGCGATGATCGGGGTGCCGACCTCGACGGTCGTGCCCTCCTCATGGAAGATCGCCTGCACCTTGCCGGCCCACTTCGCCGGGATCTCCACCGCCGCCTTGGCGGTTTCGACCTCGACGATCGGCTGGTTCAGCTCGATGGTGTCGCCGACCTTCACCAGCCACTTGAGGATCTCGCCCTCGGTGAGACCTTCACCGAGGTCGGGCAGGTTGAACTCCTTGATCCGGGACACGCCGCTCACCACCCGAAGGTGCGGTCGACGGCGTCGAGCACCCTGTCGAGGTCGGGCAGGAAGTCCTCCTCCAGCCGGGCGGCCGGGTAGGGCGTGTCGTAGCCGGTCACCCGCAGCACCGGCGCCTCCAGCGAGTAGAAGCACTCTTCGGTAATGCGGGCGGCGATCTCGGCACCGAGGCCCACATTGGACGGTGCCTCGTGCACGACCACGCAGTGGCCCGTGCGGCGCACCGACTCGAAGACCGCGTCGAGGTCCAGAGGCGAGAGCGAGCGCAGGTCGAAGACCTCCAGCTCACGGCCGTCGCCAGCCGCGGCGTTCGCCGCGTCGAGCGCGGTGCGGACCATCGGCCCGTAGGCGAGCACGGTCGCGTCGGTGCCAGGGCGTGCGAGGCGGGTGGCGTGCAGCGGGTACGCGCCAGCGAGGTCGGTATCGACCTCGACGTCACCCTTTTCGTAGTACCGGCGCTTGGGCTCCAGGAAGACGATCGGGTCGTCGGAGGCCACCGCCTGCTGGATCATCACGTACGCGTCTTCCGGGGTCGCGCAGGCGACGACCTTGAGGCCGGCGGTGTGCGCGAAGTACGCCTCGGGCGACTCGGAGTGGTGCTCGACCGCGCCGATCCCACCGCCGAACGGGATGCGGATGACCATGGGCATCTTGACGCGGCCCTGCGAGCGGTAGTGCATCTTCGCCACCTGCGACACGATCTGGTCGTACGCGGGGTAGACGAAGCCGTCGAACTGGATCTCACACACCGGCCGGTAGCCCCGGATCGCGAGGCCGACAGCGGTGCCGATGATGCCGGACTCGGCGAGCGGGGTGTCGATGACCCGCTCCTCGCCGAAGTCCTTCTGGAGGCCGTCGGTGATGCGGAAGACGCCGCCGAGCTTGCCGACGTCTTCGCCCATGATCAGTACCTTGGGGTCCGCCTCAAGGGCGCGGCGCAGGCCCAGGTTGAGCGCCTTGCCGATGGTGAGCTTCTCGGCCATCAGTGTGCGCTCCCCTCGAACGACTCCATGTATTCGGCGAAGCCCTTCCGCTGCGCGTCGACCAGGGGCGACCCGTGCGGGTAGACGTGCTCGAAGATGGAGAGCGGGTCGGGATCCTCCATGGCGAGCACGCGTTCACGCAGGGCAAGGGCCTCGCGGCGCGCCAGCTCGTCGACCTCGGCGAAGAAGTCGTCGCCGGCGATCTGCTGCTTGGTCACGAACGCGCGTACCCGGGCGATCGGATCCCTGGCCTGCCAGGACTCGACCTCACCGGCCATCCTGTACCGGGTCGGGTCGTCGGTGGTGGTGTGCGCGCCCATCCGGTACGTGTACGCCTCGATCAGGGTCGGGCCCTGGCCGTGACGCGCATGGTCGAGAGCGGTCCGGGTGACCGCGTACGAGGCGAGCACATCGTTGCCGTCGACCCGTACGCCCGGGAAGCCGAAGCCGGAGGCCCGCTGGTACAGCGGCACCCGGGTCTGCTTCTCGATCGGCTCCGAGATCGCGTACTGGTTGTTCTGGCAGAAGAAGACGACCGGCGCGTTGAAGACGCTGGCCCAGATGAACGCCTCGTTGACGTCACCCTGGGCGCTGGCGCCGTCGCCGAAGTACGCGATCACCGCCTCGCCGTCGTCGTTGCCGACCTTGCCATCCTTGGCGATGCCCATGGCGTACCCGGTCGCGTGCAGCGTCTGCGCGCCGATGACGATCGTGTACATGTTGAACCGGAACTCGACCGGATCCCAGGCTCCGTGGTCGACGCCCCGGAAGAGGCTCAGCGGCATGATCGGGTCGATGCCACGGCAGTAGAGCACGCCGTGCTCGCGGTAGGTGGGGAAGGCCATGTCTTGCGGGCGCAGCGCCCGGCCGGATCCGACCTGCGCCGCCTCCTGCCCGAGCAGGCTGGCCCAGATGCCCAGCTCACCCTGGCGCTGGAGCGCGGTCGCTTCGGAGTCCAGCTTGCGGACCACCACGAGATCGCGGTACAGCCCCCGGTATTCGTCGTCGGTGAAGTCGACGGTGTACTCGACGCCGTCGGCGCCCGTCACCTTGTCGATCCGCTCGCCGTCCGGGGTGAGTAACTGGACGAACTCCGGCGCGGATTCCCCGCCGGCGCCCCTGCCCTTCGTCATTGGTCTCTCCCTGTCGTCGGTGCGGCGCCGCCGGGGGTGTCCCGGACCGCGCAGCCTGTCGCGCCTGCCTCGGCAGGCCCCTATTTGCCGCGTCTAGCCCGGGTGTGGGTTGCCGCGCGGCGATCGTGCGTGGGGCCGACGCCAGCGCGGCCTGCTCACCGCTGGTGGGCGGAGATTACGGCCGCGTTGCCGTCGCGTCCATATTCGCAGAGGTGGTGAGGGTGGCCACAGTGTGACCTCGACAATCCCCGAGCGCGGTGGGTCGGAAACTTGGCATTCCGACACGCTCTGCGGCGCTAGCGAAGTTTGGGGTATTACGCCACGCTACCGCGGTGCCTGAGTACGCACGCCACCGTTGGACGGCCGGTCTCCATCGAGGGCCTGGGCTCGTCGGACCCGTTCGCCGGGACGCGGTGGTTGTGATCATGCTCGCAACCATGGCCTCCCTGCCCATACTGGTCGCGATCGGTGCGGGCACCCCGACGGACGTCGGGCGAGCCGCGGGCTCCGGCGCACCGGAGAGCGCCATGCCGTTCATAGCCCTGCCGCCGACCGGGCCGGTGATCGTCTCCCCGGCACCGACGCCGAGTGCGGAGCCGCCGGCGGTTGGCGCGGCGCCCGGTGTGGTCGCCGATCGGCGCTCGGGCGACCGGCACCGCCGGCGGTCGGGCGACAACGGGAGGCGGTCCGACGGCAGCCGGCCACCCGCCCGCCCGGTGGCGCCGACGGAGTCCGGTCCCGCGCCCCGCCCGCCCGTGCCAACCTCGCCCCCGCCCGAGCCGACCTCGCCCCCGCCCGTGCCAACCTCGCCCCCGCCCAAGCCCACGCAGCCACCGTCGCATCCGCCGACGTCCTGGTGGCCGCCGGTGCCGCACCCGACGCTGCCGCAGCTGCCCCGGCCACCCCGCCCGCCCTCCCACGTCCCACCGTGGCCGGTGGAACCCGTATGGCCGGCCTTTGTCGTACCGGCCGGCTAGCGCCCCGCAGTATGGACGTACATTTTCAGGTCACCTACGAGTTCTGCGTGGCTTGATCCCTCGCTTCGCTCACTTGTCGCGGTGCGCTTCGATCCACCTGTCGAGGGCATCCGGGTCGTTGGGGTCGACGCCGTCCGCGATCAGCTGCGCCACGGCCGCCGTCGCGGGGCTGCGCCGCTCGCCGGTCGTGTACAGCCGCACGAACTCGGGGATCATCTCCTCGATCGCGGCGTCTGTCTGCGACTGGGCGATCATCGGGAGCCCGCGCTGCCGGCTCGCGTACGCGGCCCATGCGCGCGTCACCCTCGGCAACATCGCCGCGTCGTCCATGTCGAGCACGGCGCGACGGTGCACCCAGTCAAGCAGGAAGAGGCTGGCCACGGCCGGGCTCCACCGCATCGGGTCGGGCTCGGCGAAGCTGGCCGCGTAGTCCAGCACGAGGCTGAGGCAGAAGTGCAGCGAGGGCAGCTCGGCCTCGCTCACATGCGTCAGGCCGAAGCGGGCCGCCTCCGACGAGTCGAGAAACCGTCGCACGAGCGCGGTGCGCTCGTCCGACGAGAGCGGCTCGGCACTCACAGGCGCCAGGGAGGGAGCCGGCAGCAGCGCGAGCCGGGCACCGGCCAGCGCACGGTCGGTGGCGAGCGAGCCCTCGTCGGGCAGATTGGTCAGCCCGTCGGTGATGCGCAGGTGGCGGGCCACCTCGGCGCGCAGCCGTCGCGGATCCTCCTCGCGAAACCAGGTCAGCTCGTCGCCCGCGCACATCTCCCGCACCCGCTCGACGATGCCTCCGGCCGGCCCGCCCACGAAGACGTCTTTGGTAATGCCGATGTTGTGGTCGACGAGGGCCACGACGGCGTGCTCGGGCCCGCCGGCCTCCCGGTCGTCGTACGCGAACGTGGCCAGGTATGACGTCTGGTCGCCGTACACATCGCCGTAGGCGTAGCAGCCGGTCACCTGTACCCGGCCGATCTCGCCAACCCACGCCGGCGCCTGCGCGCCGCGTTTGACCCCCGCGGCGCCCGACGCATCGGGCACCAGCCGGGCGAAGACCTCGCGGATCGTGGTCGCCGCCGCGGTGCGGCGGCGCGACGTCGCGGTCAGGAACTCGGCCACGAACTCGCGCACCGCCTCCGCCCGGTCGTCCTCGGCCACGGCGTAGACGCTGCCGAGCAGCGCCGTCGCCAGCATCTCCGCGTCGAGCGCGCAGTCGAGCTTGGTCACGTCGCGCGCGGCCTGGAGCACCGCGTCGTAGGGGGTCGTAGGCGTGGCCATGTGCAGACCCTACGCCCGAACTGTGTTGGTTGGCGCTCGCTCCGCTCGCGCGGGCCCAGCGCCTTAGAGGGGGCGCCGCCGATCGAGTACGAGAAGCGCGATCGGCGCGAGCACGCCCATTACCAGAGTGGCGAGGCTCGCGGTCAGATCTCCGCCCCTCAGATCGCCATGGTCGCGTGCGTGGAAGGCCAGGTGCAGGGTCGAAAACACCAGCACCCCGGTCAGGACCACCGCGGTTACCCTGCGGTCCGCGAGCCACGCCGCCAAGAGAAGGAGTACGCCCAGCGTCAGGAACGTGGCACCTAGATCCGTCATGAGGTGCTCGTTGTAAGGCGGATACGCCGCTGTCCAGGCGTGCCCGAACCCGGGGAAGGTGTCGAAGAACCACCTCGGCGCCAGCGCGGCCGGCACACCCCACGAGAGGTGCAGGCCGCCGAGCAGCAGCAGACCGCCGCGGACGAGCCGGTTCATGATCTGGCGGTCGCCAACGCCTCCCGCGCCTCGGCGTACGCGTGCAGCACCGACCGCACCGGCGCCACCACGTACTCCCGTGCCACCCCGGTGATCGCGGCGCGCAGGCGGTTTTCGGCGCGGCGGCGAGCCCGCCGGGCAGCGTGCCGGATCAGCGGCTTGACCAGGAAGTTCAGGACGAGCCCGGCGAGCAGGCCACCGAGCAGCAGCACGGTCGGCAAAGGCACGGAGCCCACCTTCGGGTACTCCAGCGCGGGCAGGCCGAGCGCCCGCACCACGTATCCCGTGACCAGCCAGCCCAGCCCGACCACCGCCGCGAGCGTGACCAGCCACTGGAGCCCGCCGATCAGGCGCCACCAGGCCGGGGTGTGGTCCATCCGCAGGTCGGTGCCGGCCACCGCCCGGTCCAGCGCGTCCGGCACGTCGCCCAGGCGGGAGCGGGCTGCCGCGTTGAGCGCGTTTGCCCACGGATCCGGCAGCGAGGCGGCCGCCCGGTCAGCCACGGTGCGCACCGCCAGTCCGACGGCGGCGCGCTGGGCGGCCGTCGGGTCGGGCACCGAGGTGGCGCCTATCGGGGTGTTCGGGGTGACCGGACCGCTCGGCAGGTGCAGCCGGCGCAGCGGGTCGGGGCGCAGCCGGCGCCAGCCGCGGATCAGCGGCCAGCCGGTGGTCTGCGCCGCCCGGTGCCGGTATGCCCGCTCGGTCGCCTCGGCCACCGCCGGCACTCCCGCCGAGGCGGCCAGCGCGTCTGTGAGCGTGCGCACGGTCGCGCGGTCGATCTCGTCTTCGGCCACCGCCGGTCCGACCACATCAGACAGCTGTTCGGCGACCCCGTCGACGTCGCCGGCCAGCCGTCGCAGCGACGCCTGCCGCTCCGCGACCGTGTGCTCAAGCAGCGAGCGCAGCTCGCTCATGGCCGCCTGGTTGAGGGCGGTCGTGGCGAGCATCGGCACGCCGTCGAGCTCGTCTTGGTCGAGCAGCCGGCGCAGGTCGTCGAGGACCGGCTCGATCTCGTCGGGTGGCAGCCGGTCGACCTGGTTGAGCACGACGACCGTGACGTCCTTGTGCCGCCGGAACTCCTGCAGGTACCGGGTGTGCACCACGCGGTCGGCGTACTTCTGCGGGTCGACCACCCAGATCACCAGGTCGACGAGGCCGAGCAGCCGGTCGACCTCCAGCCGGTGCGAACGCTCCACCGAGTCGAAGTCGGGCAGGTCGAGCAGCACCAGGCCGCGCAGCGCCGCCTCGTCGTCGCCGTCCAGCGCGCTCTCCCGGATGAACCGGTGCCGCGGCAGCACGCCCACCCAGTCGAGCAGCCGGTTGGCGCCCTGCAGGTTGCCCCAGACACAGGCGTGCGCCATGCCCGTCGTGGGGCGGCGCACGCCGACCGGCGACAGGTCGAGCCGGGCCAGCGCGTTGAAGAGGCTCGACTTGCCGCTGCCGGTGGCGCCCGCGAGCGCCACCACGGTGTGGTCGCGGGAGAGCGCCAGCCGGGCGCCGGCCCGTTCGACGACGGTGTGTGCCGCGATCAGGCGCTGCTCGGGCAGGTGACCGTCGACCACCTTGATGAACCGGTCGATCGCGTCGATCCGGGCCGCCAGCCGCTCGGCGTCGATGCGCTGCTCCCCGCGAAGCCTGCTCAATACGCTCATGACTTGATCTCCGGCAGGGCTAGCGGGGCACCCTCGGTGAGCGCCGCTTCCTCACGCGCCCGCTCCACGCGCGACGCGGCGTCGCGCAGTGCCTGGCCCGGGTCGGCACCGATGCCGGCACCGGCGATCCGGTCGCCGTACCGCGCGGCCTCCGCGTCCAGCAGGGCGTGGACCCGGGCGAGCAGGTCTTCGCGGGCCTTGGCAGCGAGGGCGCGGATGGCCTGGTCCCCGAAGATCGCTTCGAGTACCTTCTGAGCGGCCACGGTCGTGCCGCCGGCCACCGCCACCTCGGCCCCGGTAGGGATGAACGCGGTCGACGCGAACACCCCGATCATCACCAGCAGGCCGGTGGCGTTTACCGCGTAGGCGGCGCCGCGCGCCACGGCCCGCTTGCCGCTCGCCTCCCGCCGGATCAGCTCCAGCACCCCGCGCTGCCAGTCGCGTACCAGCCGCTCGGCGCGCTCGGGCAGGTCCGGCGACGGCCGGCCCAGCGACGGGTCGAGCAGCGCGGAGCCGGCCGGGTGCGCTAGCCAACCCGTGTACGCCTGGTCGGTGGCGTCGGCGGCGGCCCCTCGGATCAAGGTGACCAGGTTGGCCTCGATCGCCGACTGGAGCTGCCGGCCCGGCGCCGGGCGCCCGGTCAGCGCCGCTATCACCCGGTCGCGCATCCGGCCCACCCGGGCCTCCAGCGTGCGCATCAGCTCGCCGGTGCCGACGAACTCCTGCCACCGCGCCAGTACTTCGCCGCGCAGTAGCCGGCCGTCCTGTACGCCGTTTTCCACCGTGCGACGGGCGGTGCGGTACGCCGCTCCCACCCGGTCATGCAACACCGTGGCCGCTTCCACCTGCTCGTCGGCCGCCCCGGCCAGCTCGGCAACCACCGGGGCGAGCGCCGCCAGCGCACCGTCGAGCGTCTGCCGCACCACCGTCGCCCGGGCGGCCACGTCGGTTGCCAGGCGATCGAACCAGTCTCGCAGCGCCTCGGTCACCGACTCGGGCAGCAGGCCCTGCCGGTCGATCTCGGTCTCCGGCAGCACGAACAGCGGGGCGGTCGCCAGGTGGTGCGCGGCCAGCATCTCCGCGAGGTGGGCGGTGACCTCGACGGCCGCCTCTGGTGGCACCCGGTCGAGCACCAGCGCGACCACCGTGCCCCGGAACTGGGCGGTCTCCAGCAGGTCCCACGGCACCGCGTCGGCGTACCGGGCCGCCGTCGTGACGAACAGCCACAGGTCAGCTGCCGCGAGAAGCTGGGCGGCGAGCGCCCTGTTCTGGTCGACGACCGAGTCGATGTCGGGCGCGTCGAGAAACGCGAGCCCCGGCATGAGCGCGGGCGCGACGACGATCTGGAGGCTGTGCGGGTCGTCGGTCGCCTCGGCGGTGCGGGTTAGGCCGGGCAGCAGCTTGCCGCGGCGGAACCACTGGGCGTCGATCGGGTTGCACACTAGTACCGGCGTGCGGGTGGTCGGGCGCAGCACGCCGGCCGGGCTCACGGAGGACCGGACAAAGCTGTTGACCAATGTGGACTTGCCCGCGCCCGTGGAGCCGCCAACGACCACAAGGAGCGGGGCGTCCAGCCTCGCCAGCCTCGGGATCAGGTAGTCGTCGAGCTGCGCAACCAGCGAGCCACCGACGGTGCGTGCGGCGTCGGCCGACGGTACGGCCAGCGGGTAGGTGGCGGAGGTGATGGCGGCACGGAGGCTCTGGAGAGCGGTCGTGAGCGCGCCGGCCGTCTCGGACAGCGGACCGAGTGGCGACGCTCCCGCCGGCCGCGTGTCGCTGTCCTCTTCAAGGGCCTCTTCAAGGGCCTCTTCATGGGCCTCTTCGGGGGTGCCGTCCGGCTCGGCGCCGCCGGTTTCCGCGATTGGCGCGGTGGTGGCCTGTTCGGCCTCGGTCTGCGCGGGCCCTTCCACGTCGGGCAGCGTGGGGTCGCTGTCGTCGGCGGCCTGCGCGGCGCTCGTGTCCTCAGCCGCGGCGTCCGGTCCGTCTGGGGCCGGGGGGTCTGCGTGCGGCGGGTCTGCGTCCGACCCTTTGGTGTCTGTGTCTGTGTCTGTGTCTGTGTCTGCGTCGGTGTTCGGCGCGTCGGTGGGAGGCTTGTCGGCGTCCGCCGCCTCGGAAGATTCTTCGGAGGGCGACCCTTCGGTCGGGGAGGCGCTGGTCGCGACCGGCGAGGTCGCGTCCGTCGCTCGGTCAGGTCGTGAGGCGCTGGTTTCGGCTTCCGGTAGTGCGGTCGACAGGTCGACGGTGCCCAACTGCTCGGTTGCCGGGTCGGCATCCTTGGCCGCCGGATCGGCCGGAGCACCGGCCGGCTCTGTTGCCGCTGCGGCGGTTGCGTCGTCGGCCGTCGCGTCAGTCGCGGCGGGTCGCGGGGCCTTGGCCGCGGTGCCGTTTGTGGGAGCGGCCGGCACCTTCGTAGAAGGGGCCGCCGGGGTGGGCTCGGGCGTCACTGAGGCAGCATCTTGCGGCTCGGGGGCAGGAGAACCTGGCCGAGCGTCCATGTCGGACTCCGACTCCGGGTCGGCCGGCGGCTCCTCGGGAGTCACGGTGGGCGTGCCAGATCTGCCCGCCGGCATGTCACCGTGCGACGTCACGGGTAAAGACTGCCCGATCCACGCATCGCAGACAACAGGAACCGTGCGGGTTGCGCCGATCAAGGACAGATTCCCTGATCAAGGGCAAAGGCCGTGGATCGGAGAGAGGGCAGCTCCTGACCGTCGTCCCCGCGCTACAGGCAGTAGAAGATCAAGTCCCGCCGATCAAGGGGGATTGCATCGATCAAGGGCAAATGCAGTGGATTGGAGATCAAAGCACGTGCCTTTGTCCTTGATCGACGAGAAGGGGAGCGGGCGGCGCGCGGGGCGTGATGAGGGGCGAGGGGGTGGGGGTGGGGTGGGGGGTCGGCTGTGAGTTGCGTGTGATTGGCTCAACCCTGGCTTGACGGCCGGGGTGATCGTGGCAGTATTGAGTCTGGTTCACTCAACTTGACTGAAAACGCAGAGTCTCCCAGGAGAAGCGAGGAAGCGAACATGGCACGTGCGGTCGGCATCGACCTCGGCACAACCAACTCCGTGGTCAGCGTGCTCGAGGGTGGCGAGCCCACCGTCATCGCGAACGCCGAGGGATCGCGCACTACGCCGTCGATCGTCGCGTTCGCCCGTAACGGTGAGGTGCTCGTCGGCGAGGTTGCCAAGCGCCAGGCGGTGACGAACCCCGATCGGACGATCCGGTCGGTGAAGCGGGAGATGGGCTCCAACTGGTCCGTCGACATCGACGGCAAGAAGTACACCCCGCAGGAGATCTCCGCCCGGGTACTTATGAAGCTCAAGCGCGACGCCGAGGCATACCTTGGCGAGCGGATCACCGACGCGGTGATCACCGTCCCGGCGTACTTCAACGACGCCCAGCGGACGGCGACCAAGGAGGCTGGCGACATCGCCGGCTTCAACGTCCTCCGGATCGTCAATGAGCCCACCGCGGCCGCGCTGGCGTACGGGCTGGACAAGGGCTCCAAGGAGCAGACCGTCCTGGTCTTCGACCTCGGCGGCGGCACCTTCGACGTGTCGCTGTTGGAGCTAGGCGAGGGCGTCATCGAGGTCAAGTCGACCAGCGGTGACAACCACCTCGGCGGCGACGACTGGGACGAGCGCGTCATGGACCACCTGGTCAAGACGTTCCGCGGCCAGCACGGCGTCGACCTGTCGCAGGACAAGATGGCGATGCAGCGCCTGCGTGAGGCCGCCGAGAAGGCCAAGATCGAGCTGTCCGCGGCCACCACGACGAGCATCAACCTGCCCTACATCACCGCAGGGCCGGCGGGCGCGGACGGCAGCCCCTCCGCGCCGCTGCACCTTGACGTGACGCTGAGCCGCGCCGAGTTCCAGCGGATGACGCAGGATCTGCTCGACCGCTGCAAGGGCCCGTTCGAGCAGGCCATCAAGGACGCCGGCGTCAAGGTGGCCGACGTCGACCACGTGATCCTGGTCGGCGGCTCGACCCGGATGCCCGCGGTGTCCGACCTGGTCAAGCAGCTCACCGGCAAGGAGCCCAACAAGGGCGTCAACCCGGACGAGGTCGTCGCCGTCGGCGCCGCGCTGCAGGCCGGTGTCCTCAAGGGTGAGGTCAAGGACGTCCTGCTGCTCGACGTGACCCCCCTGAGCCTGGGCATCGAGACCAAGGGCGGCATCTTCACCAAGCTCATCGAGCGCAACACGACGATCCCGACCAAGCGGTCCGAGGTCTTCACCACCGCCGACGACAACCAGCCGTCCGTGCTGATCCAGGTCTTCCAGGGCGAGCGCGAGATCGCGGCGTACAACAAGAAGCTCGGCACGTTCGAGCTCACCGGCCTGCCGCCGGCGCCACGCGGCGTGCCGCAGATCGAGGTCACCTTCGACATCGACGCGAACGGCATCGTCCACGTCCACGCCAAGGACCTGGGCACCGGCAAGGAGCAGTCGATGACGATCACCGGCGGCTCGGCGCTGCCGAAGGACGACATCGAGCGGATGATGCGCGACGCGCAGGACCACGCCGATGACGACAAGCGTCGCCGCGAAGAGGCCGAGACACGCAACCTCGCCGAGCAGCTCCAGTGGCAGACCGAGAAGTTCCTCGCGGAGAGCGGCGACAAGCTGCCATCCGACTCGCGGGAGGCGATCAACGAGGCGCTCGGCGAGCTGCGCAGCGCGCTGGGCGGCACCGACATCGAGAACATCCGGGCCGCGCACGAGAAGCTGGCCACGGTGTCGCAGCAGGCCGGCTCGCTGCTGTACGCGCAGCAGCAGGCCGAGCAGCCGGACCCGACCGCCGGCGCCGCTGGCGCGACGGGTGGCGCGGGCACGGCGGGCCCCGGCGGGTCGGCTGGTTCCGCTGGTAAGCCGGATGACGTGGTGGACGCCGAGATCGTCGACGAGGACGACAAGAAGTGACTGCACGAGACGATGACCAGCCCGCCGAGCGGGTCGTCATCCGTGACAAGCGGAGGATCGACCCGACCGGCGGCAAGGTGAAGTCGGAAGCCGACGACAAGGACAAGCCGGCCGAGACGCCCGAGCAGTCCGAGCCCGGCACCGCCAAGGAGCACAAGCCGAGCCACGCGGCGCCGGAAGAGGCGGTCGAGGGCGAGATCGTCGAGGCTGCCGAGGCGGCCGAGTCCACCGAGGCGGCTCCGGAGGCCGAGGAAGGGGCGGCCGGTCCGCTGGGCGCGGAGCTCGAGGCGCTGCGGTCCGAGCTGGAGGAGCGCACCAACGACCTGCAGCGCGTGACCGCGGAGTACGCGAACTACCGCAAGCGGGTCGACCGCGACCGGGGTCTCGCCGCTGAGCAGACCACCGGTACGGTGCTCGGCGCGCTCCTGCCTGTACTCGATGACCTGGACCGTGCTCGCGAGCACGGTGACCTGGTGGGCCCTTTCGCCGCGGTGTCCGAGCAGTTGGTGGCGGCGCTGGGGAAGTTCGGGCTCACGGCATTCGGGGAGAAGGGCGACCCCTTCGACCCGACGCGGCACGAGGCGGTCGCGCACCAGACCTCCGCGGAGGTCAGCGAGCCAACCTGCGTACAGGTCATGCGCCGGGGCTACCTGCTCGGCGACCGCCTGCTGCGCCCGGCTCTCGTCGCGGTCGCCGACCCTGAGTAACCAGCCGATCGATCTGGGAGGAGGTGGATGACGTGAGCTCCAAGGACTGGCTGGAGAAGGACTTTTACGCCGTACTCGGGGTGCCGAAGTCCGCCTCCTCCGACGAGATCAAAAAGGCGTACCGGAAGCTCGCCCGCGAGCTGCACCCTGACCACAATCCGGGTAATTCGGAGTCCGAAGACCGCTTCAAGGCCGTCTCCGAGGCGTACGACGTGCTCTCCGACGAGCGCAAGCGCAAGGAGTACGACGAGATGCGCACGCTCTTCGGGTCGGGCGCGTTCCGGCGCGGCGCCCGTGGCGGGTTCGACCCGTCCGACCTCTTCGGCGGCTTCGGTGGCGGCACTGCCGGCCCGGGCGACCGCCGGTTCGGTGGCGCGGGCTTCTCCGACCTGTTCAGCACGATCTTTTCGGGCGGGGCAGGCGCGACCCGCACCCGTGGACCGGTGCGGGGGCGCGACGTCGAGACGGAGGTCGTGCTCAACTTCGAAGACGCGATCCGGGGCGTCACGCTGCCGCTGTCGATACGCGCGCCGGGTGTCTGCGACACCTGCCACGGCTCCGGCGCCAAGCCTGGCACCCAGCCGCGGGCCTGCCCGGTGTGCCTGGGCTCGGGGATGGTGACCCGCAACCAGGGGTCGTTCAGCTTCTCCGAGCCCTGCCGCGAGTGCCAGGGCGTGGGCACGATCGTCGACGAGAAGTGCCCCGAGTGCCGGGGCACCGGCGGGGTCACCAAGACCCGCACGATCAACGTCCGCTTCCCGGCTGGCGTGGCCGACGGCCAGCGGATCAGGCTGGCCGGGCGGGGCGAGCCGGGCGAGCGCGGCGGGCCGGCCGGCGACCTGTACGTGTTGGTGCGGGTGCGTCGCGACGACCTGTTCGGCCGGTCCGGCGACGACCTGACGCTGACCGTACCGATCACGATCTCGGAGGCCGTTCTGGGCACCGACCTTCGGGTGCCGACGATGGACGGCGCGGTGACCCTGCGGGTGCCGCCGGGCACCCCGAGCGGCCGCACCCTGCGGGCGCGCGGCAAGGGGGTGAGCCGCCGCGACGGCGCCGCCGGCGACCTGCTGGTGACCGTCGAGATCGTGGTGCCGAAGGAACTCTCCGACAAGGCCCGCGACGCGCTGGCGACGCTGGCGACCGAGGTCGCACCGGCACCGCGGGAACACCTGGACGCACGGGTGCGTCGATATGGTTAGTCCAATGGTCTGCTGGAGGTGAGCGTGGTGGACGAGGAGTTTCAGATCTCGGTCGAGGTTGCCTCCGACGCCAAGGTGCTGATCATCTCGGTCGCGGCGAAGCTGGCCGGGATGCACCCGCAGACGCTCCGGCAGTACGACCGGTTGGGGCTGGTGCAGCCGGGGCGGGCGAGCGGCGGTGGCCGGCGATACAGCGTGCGCGACGTCGCGCTGCTCCGCGAGGTGCAGCGGCTCAGCCAGGAAGACGGCGTCAACCTGGCCGGCATCAAGCGGATCATCGGTCTGGAGCAGCTCGTGGCCGAGCTTCAGGAGCGCCTCGGCGAGCTCGAGGCCGCGCTCACCGACGCCTACCAGCGGATCGCCGAGATGGAGGCGACCGGCTACCCACGCCGCGACCTCGTACCCATGAGTAGGACATCGAACGCGCTGGTCGTGTGGCGTCCGAGCAGGCGTACGCAATCTTGATTCCGGCCCGCTGGGCCGGGCCTGTCGACTAACCTGACTTTTGGTTCGGACGGCACATTCCGGACCACCAGTCAGCGAAGGAGGATCGATGGGGATCGCCGACTCGTTCAGGGAGAAGGCCGACCAGGCTGTTGACAAGGTCGGCGCCGATCGCGTGAAGGACGGCGTCGAAAAGGCCGGCGACAAGGTCGACGACGCGACCGGCGGCAAGTACGCCCAGCACGTCGACAAGGGCCAGAACGCGGCCAGTGACTACATCGACAGGACGGACGACGACGGCACGCGACAGTGACCGACGTTGGCGTGAACATGGCGACACACGCGGGGCGGGGATCCACGGGGGATCCCCGCCCCTGTTCGTGGCGTCAGCTCTGAGCGGGGTCAGCCCAGACGGCGGGACTGGCGCACGAGGCCGCCCTCGCACCAGTCGTGGTAGTCGAAGAGATCGGGCCGGGCGAGCAGCACGCGCGTGTTGTGCGCCCAGGTGACCATCAGCTCGTCGCCGTACTCCTCGGCCTGCTCCACCAGCTTGCGCAGCCGGCGCTTGGGGTGTGCCCGGAAGTTGGTGCGGATGCCGTCGGCGGCGTAGATGTACAGGCAGTGCAGGGCGAACCGGCGAGCTGGGCACGAGCGGTCCATAGCCAGGTCGAAAAGGGTGCCGATCAACCGGTCGCCGGAGACCAGCAGGTCCCAGTCTTGCGGCATGGACTGCAATGGCACCGAGTCGGGCTGGTACGCCCAGGCACGCAACTCGGCGGCCGAGGGGTCGACCGGGTTGGCGAATCCTCGGAACGTCGACTGCTGCAAGGTCACCCGCCTACTCCCCTCGCGAGCTACCACCCTCCGGGCCGGACCCCCGGATTGCTGCGGCGACACCGTAACGCGTAACGAGGTACTTACGGAAGTGGCGGAATGTGTCATCCGACGGAATTAGTCGGGAGAGGGAACCGGCTCTGGGCGTGGAATGGATCTCTGTCGCGCTCGCAAGATGCTCTTAAACCACGCAAAGTCGGGCAAGCGAGCCAGCATCGGGCCGGTCACGACTGTGATCAGAACGTAAGCAGTCGCGAGCGCCGCCAACCCGGACTCGATGCCCGGCGTCGCCACGGCCAGCCCGGCGATGACGATCGAGAACTCGCCTCGGGGCATCAGAGCCAGGCCGGCACGCCACCGACCCGGTATGGCAATGCCGGCGCGCCGGGCGGCGATGTACCCAGTAATGACCTTGGTCGTCATGGTGACGACCGCGAGTGCCAGCGCGGGCAGCAGCACCGGCGGCATGTCGCGCGGGTCGGTCGCCAGACCGAAGAACACGAAGAACACCGCCGCGAAGAGGTCGCGCAGTGGGGAGAGCAACTGGGTCGCGTGGTGGGCGACGGGGCCGGAGAGCGCGATTCCGACGAGGAACGCGCCCACCGCGGCCGAGACCTTGAGCTGCGCGGCGGCTCCGGCCACCAGCAGCGTGAGACCGAGCACGCCCAGCAGTAGCGCCTCGGGGTCGCGCGCCGAGATGAAGGCGGAGATGGCGTGCCCCCACCGGATCGCGACCACGAGCACCACCCCGACCGTGGCAACCGCGATGGCGAGCGACTGCGCGCCGGCCACCAGGCCGGTGCCGGCCAGCACCGCCGTGAGCAGCGGCAGGTAGAGCGCCATCGCGAGGTCTTCGATCACCAGCACGGACAGGATGACCGGCGTCTCCCGGTTACCGAGGCGGCCAAGGTCGGCAAGCACCTTGGCGATCACTCCGGACGACGAGACCCAGGTGATGCCGGCCAGCACCAGCGACGCCTGCCAGCCCCAGCCGAGCAGCATCCCGAAGAGGGCGCCGGGCACGGCGTTGAGCACCCCGTCGAGCAGGCCGGCCGGCGCGTTGCTGCGCAGGTTGCCGACCAGTTCGCTCGCCGAGTACTCCAGGCCGAGCATCAGCAGCAGGAGGATCACGCCGATCTCGGCGCCGACGGCGAAGAACTCCTCGCTCGCCGACAGCGGCAGCAGCCCGCCGTGCCCGAAGGCGAGCCCGGCGAAGAGGTACAGCGGAATGGGCGACAGGCCGAAGCGGCGGCTGAGCCGACCGAGCATTCCGAGGCCAAAGAGCAGGGCGCCGACCTCGATGAGCAGGACGGTCGTGTCGTGCATCCGATCAGCCGTCCGGGTCGCCGTTGGCGAGGATCTCGGTGAGGCCGTCCAGCCCTTGGCGGGTGCCGACGGCCACCACCACGTCGCCGGCCTCGAAGGCGAATTCGGGACCGGGCGACGCGATCACCTCACGGTCCCGGAGGACAGCCACGATCGACGCGCTCGTGCGGGTGCGCGCCTTGGTCTCGCCGAGGCGCCGCCCGACCCAGCGCGAGCCAGCGGGGATCGGCACCTGCTCGGTGAGGAGCCCGGCGGCCTGCTGGCGCAGCCCAGCGAGCTGGCCGAGCATCAGCGAGGCGCCGAGCACATCGGCGAGGGCCTCGGCTTCGTCGTCGGTGAGCGGGATGGACGCGACGCACGCGTCTGGATCATCCTTGTCATAGAGGACAAGATCACGTTGACCGTTTCGATGCGACACCACGCCTACCCGGCGGCCCGAGGTGGTCACTAGCTCGTGACGTACCCCTATGCCCGGCAGCGTGGTCTGCTCCACCCGTACACGCACGGGGAACACGGTACCTTCTGGGCGTGAGCGAGCTTTCTCCCCAGCATCGTGATCTCCGGATGTCCGATGCGGACCGGGAGCGCGTCGTCCAGCGGCTCAACCAGGCGGCCGCCGACGGCCGGATCACGCTCGACGAGTTCGAGGAGCGGGTCGCGGGCGTGCTCGCGGCGCGGACGTTCGGCGAGATCGAGCCGTACCTGGCCGACCTGCCGGTGGCACCCGGTACGCCGGTGCCGCGCGAGGTCGTCAAGTTACGGTCGGTGGCTGCCGAGCTGAAGCGCAAGGGCGCCTGGGTGGTGCCGCGGCGGATCGTGGCCAGCAACAAGGCCGGGTCGGTCAAGCTGGACTTCACCGACGCGGTGATCAGCTACCCGGTGGTGGAGATCGTGCTCGACGTGGTCGCGGGCAGCACGGTGCTGGTGCTGCCGGCAGGCGCCTCGGTGGACGCGACCGATGTACAGACCGTCGCGGGCAGCGTGAAGGTGCGTGGAAACCTGCCTGAGGTCGGCGGTCAGCCGCACTTCGTGGTGACCGGTCGCCAGTCGATGGGCAGCCTGGTCGTGCGCCGGCAGTACCGGTTCTGGGGATGGTGCTGGTAATCGGTCTGGCAATTGGGTGCGGCCGCGCTAGAGTTGAGCCAGACACGCTCAACTCTGGGGAGCAAGATTGAACGCCGAACGGTTGACCACCAAGAGCCGGGAAGTGATCACTAGCGCTGTCGCGACCGCGAGCCAGCGCGGGCACGCCACCGTCGAGCCCTGGCACCTGCTGCTCTCGCTGCTCGACACCGGGGGTTCCACCGCTGGTGGCCTGTTGCGCGCGGTCGGCGCCAACCCCGCCGACATCCGCCGCGCCGCCGCCCGCGCCGTCGAAAACCTGCCCTCCGCCCGGGGCTCCAGCCTCGCCGAGCCCAGCCTGTCGCGCGAGTTCGTCAACGCCGTGGGGGCCGCCGAGCAGATCGCCCGGCCGCTCGGCGACGAATACACCTCCACCGAGCACCTGCTCGCCGGCCTCGCCCGCGTGGGTGGCGTGGTCGCACAGGCACTCAGGGAGGCCGGCGTCACCGAAGACAACCTCGTCGCCGCGTTCCCGACCGTGCGGGGCGGCGACCGCCGGGTCACCACCGCCGACCCGGAGCAGACGTACCAGGCGCTGGAGAAGTACGGCGTCGACCTGACCACGCGCGCCCGCGACGGCAAGGTCGACCCGGTCATCGGCCGCGACTCGGAGATCCGTCGGGTCATCCAGGTGCTCTCCCGGCGTACCAAGAACAACCCCGTGCTGATCGGCGAGCCCGGCGTCGGCAAGACCGCGATCGTCGAGGGCCTCGCCCAGCGCATCGTCGCCGGCGACGTGCCCGAGTCGCTGCGCGACAAGCGGCTGGTCGCGCTCGATCTGGCCGCGATGGTGGCCGGCGCGCAGTACCGCGGGCAGTTCGAGGAGCGCCTCAAGTCGGTGCTGGAGGAGATCAAGAACTCCGACGGCCACGTCATCACGTTCATCGACGAGCTGCACACCGTCGTGGGCGCGGGCAAGGGCGAAGGCTCGATGGACGCGAGCAACATGCTCAAGCCCATGCTCGCCCGCGGCGAGCTGCGCATGGTCGGCGCGACCACGCTCGACGAGTACCGCCAGCACATCGAGAAGGATCCGGCCTTCGAGCGGCGATTCCAGCCCGTACTGGTGGGCGAGCCCACGATCGAGGACACCATCGGCATCCTGCGTGGCCTCAAGGAGCGCTACGAAGTGCACCACGGTGTACGGATCACCGACGCCGCCCTCGTGGCCGCGGCCTCGCTCTCCGACCGGTACATCACCGACCGGTTCCTGCCGGACAAGGCGATCGACCTGGTCGACGAGTCGGCGTCCCGGCTCCGTATGGAGATCGACTCCCGACCCGTCGAGATCGACGAGATCGAGCGGGCCGTGCGGCGCCTGGAGATCGAGGAGATGGCGCTCGCGAAGGAGCCCGACCCGGCCTCCGCGCAGCGGCTGGAACGGCTGCGCAAAGAGCTCGCCGACCGGCGAGAGCAGCTCACCGCGCTCTCTGAGCGGTGGCGCCTGGAGAAGGAGCACATCACCAAGATCTCCACGGCCAAGGAGGAGTTGGAGCGGCTCGGCGGCGAGGCCGACCGCGCGGAGCGCGACTCCGAGCTGGAGCGCGCGGCCGAGCTTCGATACGGCCGCATCCCGCAGCTGCGCGCCGAGCTGGCGAGGGCCGAGGCGGAGCTGGCGGTACTGCAAGCGGACGGCGCGATCCTCAAGGAAGAGGTGGGAGCCGACGACATCGCCGCGGTGGTCGCCTCCTGGACCGGCATCCCGGCCGGCCGCCTCATGGAGGGCGAGACCGCCAAGCTGCTGCGCATGGAGGAGTCGCTGGCGTCCCGGGTGATCGGGCAGGCGGAGGCGGTCGGTGCGGTCGCCGACGCGGTCCGCCGGGCCCGTGCGGGCGTCGCCGACCCCGACCGGCCCACCGGGTCCTTCCTCTTCCTCGGCCCCACCGGCGTCGGCAAGACCGAGCTGGGCAAGGCGCTCGCCGAGTTCCTCTTCGACGACGAGCGGGCCATGGTGCGCATCGACATGAGCGAGTATGGCGAGAAGCACTCGGTGGCGCGGCTGCTCGGGGCCCCGCCCGGCTACGTCGGGTACGAGGAGGGCGGCCAGCTCACCGAGGCGGTGCGGCGCCGGCCGTACTCGGTCGTGCTGCTCGACGAGGTCGAAAAGGCCCACCCGGACGTCTTCGACGTGCTGCTCCAGGTGCTCGACGACGGCCGGCTGACCGACGGCCAGGGCCGCACCGTCGATTTCCGCAACGCGATCCTCGTCCTCACGTCGAACATGGGTTCCTCCGTGATCGCCGACCCGACGCTGAGCGAAGACGAGCGGCGCGAGGCGGTGCTCGCGGTGGTGCGGTCGCAGTTCAAGCCGGAGTTCCTGAACAGGCTCGACGACATCGTGGTGTTCCACTCGCTCACCGGCTCCGACCTCACCTCCATCGTGGACATCCAGCTCGAGCGGATGCGGCGACGGCTGAGCGACCGTCGGCTCACCCTGGAGGTGAGCGACGCTGCCCGGGTTTGGCTGGCCGAGCATGGGTATGACCCCATTTACGGCGCCCGGCCGTTGCGCCGGCTGGTCCAGTCGGCTATCGGCGACCGGCTGGCCAAGGGGCTGCTGGCCGGCGAGATCCGAGACGGCGACACGGTGCGTGTCGACCTGGCAGACACCAAGGACGGGCTGAGCGTGGGCACCGGTTGATCGGAACGAGGTGGCCTGATGACCGACTCGATCGCTACAGCGGTGCACGACCTGGCGGCCGCCGCCGTCGTCGCGTTCGGCGGCGTCGGCCTGGCCGCGCGGATCCTGCCCGCCACGGCCGCGTACCAGACGGTCCGCGCGGCGCTGCCGGGTCAGGCCGACGACCTCCGGCCACACTTGGCCTGGCTGCTCGCGCACGGCTCGCCCGCTGGCAAGGTGTACGCGGCGACGCTCCTGGAGCGCGTCGACCCCGAGGCGGCCCGCGCGGCCTGGGGCGCGATGAGTCACGACCGCTCGGAGCTGACCACGTTCCAGGGCTGCGTCATGGACCGCACCACCCTGGCCGACTACGCCACGTCCCGCCCAACCCTTCCCTGACCCGCGGCGGCCTTGGCGGCCCCCTTCCCGTCGATCAAGGCCGGATCTTCTCGACCGAGGCGCCCTTGGCGCGGCCCTCGCTGGCCGGGGCACCGTTTGTGTCGGCAGCGTGGCAGGGTATCGATACCGTGTTCATTGCGATCTAGGGAAGGAGCGTCGTGTCCGATCCCACGACTCCGGACGCCAGGGTGCGTCCGGGGAGTGTCACCATCTCCAGCTATCTGCTGTACCTGTGCGCCGCCATCGGAGTGATCGGTGCGGTGACTCAGCTCGCCACCATCGGCACCGTGAGCGACGTCTACACCGAGGCCTACGAGGGCACCACAGCCGAGGGGACCGAAGGGATCGCGACCGCCTCAGTGGTCGTCGCCTCCGTGCTCGGCCTGCTCTTCGCGGCGGGCTTCGTCGTACTGGGCATCCTGAACAGCCGCGGCAAGAACGTCTCCCGGATCGTCACGTGGGTGGTCGGCGGCATCTCGCTGTGCTGCACGGGCTTCGGCATCGTGGGCACGGCGGCCAGCAGCTCCTTGAACATGTCCACAGGCGACGGTCCGGACCCGGCCGAGATCCAGGACCGCATCAATAGCGAGCTGCCCTGGCTGACGCCGCTGAGCCTCACGACGTCGGTCATCACGCTGGTAGCGCTGCTCGTCGCGCTGATCCTGCTGGCCCTGCCGCCGTCGAACGAGTTCTTCCGCAAGCCGACCCAGGCGTGGGAGCCTCCGGTGCCGGGTGGCGCCTACCCGGCGTACCCGCAGGTGCCGCCGGCCGGCCCGAGCCCGTACGCGCCGCCGGCCACCGACGCTGCGCCGCCATCGCCGTCTACGCCGCCATCGGCTGGGGATGCCACCGCGCCGCCGGCCCAGCCGCCGTCGGAGAACCGGCCGTCCGACCCACCGAGCCCGCCGCCCGCTGTCTGATCCGAGCGCTACTCATGGTGTCCTGTACGCCATGAGTAGCGCGCAGACCATCGAGCCGGCCCGGCGCCCGGCGGTCGTCACCGCGGCCGCCGCGATCATGATCTCCATGGCGGTTGCCGGGCTGGCCTACGCGGTATTCGGGCTCGCCGGCACGGTTGGAGTCGTCGACCGGTACCGGCAGGCGGCCGAGGCCACCGGGGCCAGCGACGGTGTCATCGACGTCCTGGCCAACCTCGCCTGGGGCACCGTGATCGTCGCCGCGGTGCTCGCGGTGGTCGTGGGCCTATTGCTGACGGCTCTGGCCTTCGGCAATCTGCGCGGCAGCTCCGGTGCCCGGATCACCACCTGGTTCGTCAGCGGCCTGGGGCTGCTCTGTGGCGTCTTCAGCCTGTTCGCCGTGCTCATGCAGGCCGCTCTGACGTGGAACGTCTCCGACGATCGCATCACGCAGGAGCTGACGCGGGCGCTGACCGACGCCTACCCGGCGTGGTGGTTCGCGCTCAGCGGGATGGCCGCGACCGGCCAGGTGCTCGGCTACCTCGTGGTCGCCCTGCTCCTCGCCCTGCCGGCCGCACACCCGTACTTCCGCGAGCGGCGGCCGGCGACGACACCGGCTGTGGGTGGCGACGCATGACCGCACCGACCGCCCTGATCACGGGAGCGACGGCCGGCATCGGTGCCGCCTTCGCCCGCCAATTGGCCGAGCAGGGGTACGCCCTCACGCTGGTGGCCCGCGACGCGGAGCGGCTCGCCGGGTTCGCCGCGGAACTGGCTGAGCGCCACGGTGTACCCGTAACGCCGCTCGCCGCGGACCTGGCCACCGACGACGGCTGCGCGGCCGTGGAGCGGAAGCTGGCCGGGCCGCACGACCTGCTGGTCAACAACGCCGGCATCAGCCTCAACCAGAAGTTCCTGAAGTCGACGGCCGCTGACGAGACGCGGCTGCTGCGGCTCAACGTGCACGCCGTGATGCGGCTGACGCTCGCGGCGCTCCCAGGTATGACGGAAAGGCGTCACGGGGGAGTGATAAATGTCTCTTCGGTTGCCGGGTTCGCCGCCGTAATGCCTGGTTCTACCTACTCGGCCTCCAAGGCTTGGGTCACCAATTTCAGTGAATCCGTAGCGCATTCTGTGCGTCCGTACGGTGTTCGCGTAATGGCTCTGTGTCCCGGATACACGCGCACCGAGTTCCACCAGCGGGCAGGCATCAACGTGTCTAAAACCCCTGAATGGATGTGGCTGCGCGCTGACGACGTGGTCCGCGACGCTCTGCGTGACCTGGGTAGGGGCAAGGTCGTGAGTGTGCCGAACTGGAAGTACAAGCTGGTGGTCTTCGGACTGCGCCACGCGCCTCGGCGACTCCTCCAGGGCGCCTCCCGAGACGTCCGAGGCCGCATCGGTCGCGAAGGGTAGTGCCGGATCCACCGTTCATCCCCATCATTTGACAAGTACGCTTGTGCGCCATGGGGGACCATGACGACCTGCGTAAATTCATCACTGAACTGGCCGTGGTTCACGGCCGGGTCGTGTTGTCATCAGGTCGTGAGGCGGACTGGTACGTCGATCTCCGTCGGGTGACGCTGCACCACGCGGCGGCCCCGTTGGTTGGTCGGGTCATGCTCGACCTCACGGCAGACTGGAGTTTCGATGCGGTTGGCGGCCTGACGTTGGGTGCGGACCCGGTGGCGGCGGCGATGCTGCACGCCGCTTCGGCGGCGGGGCGTCCGCTCGACGCCTTCGTGGTTCGTAAGGCCGAGAAGACGCACGGACTCCAGCGGCGGATCGAAGGGCCAGGGGTGGCCGGCCGCAGGGTCCTCGCTGTGGAAGACACCTCGACCACGGGCGGCAGTGTGCTGACCGCGGTCGAGGCACTTAAAGAGGCTGGGGCAGAGGTAGTGGGTGTAGCGGTTATCGTGGATCGCGGTGCCGGCGAGGCGGTGCGGGACGTGGGACTCCCGTATCGAGCGGCCTACACGTTGGGCGACCTCGGCCTTTAGGCCTAAAAGTTTGCCGATTCGGACCTGCTGATATGCAGGCGGATCGATGGTGTAGGTGGAAGGATGGAGTACGTGGGAACTGCGTTGGCTGAAACAACCATGCCTCAGATCTCGCCGCTTGGCGGCGAGCCGATCGAGCGCGCTGATGCTGAGCGACTCGCTGGGGTCCTGAAAGCACTCGCTGACCCGGCCCGGCTGCGGCTCTTGAGCCTCATCCAGTCGGCGCCGGAAGGCGAGGCATGCGTCTGCGACCTCACGGCACCGCTCGGCCTCTCGCAGCCGACCGTGAGCCACCACCTGCGCATCCTTACCGAGGCCGGCTTGCTGGAGCGGGAGAAGCGTGGAGTGTGGGCTTACTACCGGCTGGTGCCGACCGCGATCGCAACGATCGCGGACCTGCTCACCCCGCCGCGTAAGCGAGCCACTAAGAAGGCTCGCTGAATTAGCGAATCGCCCGGCGTCGCTGAGCAGTGCTCCGCGACACCGGGCGATGTCCCTTGCCTTGGGACGTTATCGGGGCTCGGTGGCCCCGACCTCCTCCATGACTTCCTTCGCGCGGCGCTTGGCCCGACGCTCCCGGATGATCTCCACGAAGATCGGCATCACCGAGATCAGGATGATCAGAGCCACTACCGGGAGGATGTACCGGTCAATGTGGTCACCGACGGCGTCGTAGATGCTCTCTGCCAGCAGATAGCCGACCAGCAGGATGCCGTCGGTCCAGAGGATGCCGCCGATCACGTTCCAGAGAAAGAACTTCTTCGCGGGCATGCCTAGCGTGCCGGCCACCGGGTTGAGGAACGTGCGCACGATCGGGATGAAGCGTGCGAGCACCACGGCCTTGGCGGGTCCGAACTTCTCGAAGTAGTACTCGGCCTTCTCGACGTACTCACGTTTGAAGAGCCGGGAGTTCGGACGCTCGAACATCTTCCGGCCGTACCGGGCGCCCAGGAAATGCCCGAGCTGAGCACCGGTGATCGCACAGATCGGCGCCCCGATCAGCAGGCCAGCGAGCGAGAGCTTCGTGCCGTCGCCGAACATCGCGTCGGCCACCGGAGAGGCGGCGACGCCAGCGAGGAAGAGTAGCGAATCGCCCGGGAAGAAGAAGCCGACGAGCAGGCCCGTTTCGGCAAAAAGGATCGCCCACACGCCTACCAGTCCGAAGGTCTGTAGCAGTTCCTTCGGATCGAGCGGGTTGACGGCCAGCTGCTCGGTGAGCGCGCGGGTCTTCTCGGCGGTGTCCACGGGCACACAGAGTACCGGTGCACACTGTGTCACGGCGGTGCCCTGCGCCAACCCGCCCTATCGGTAGTCGTCGTCCAGATCGACGACCCTCGCCTGCTCCAGCGCGTCCCAGTCGTTCACCTCGAAGCCCCGGTGCACCTCCGGCTCCTGATCGGCCGGTTGGGCAAGGGTCGCCTGCTCCACCGCGTCGTCCGCCGGCGCCTCGATGTCGCGCTCCTCGGCGGCGAGGTGGTCGCCGTGTGTGAAGTCTTCGTCGGGCTCGGTCATCGTGCCTCCCTTCCGCTGATCTTCCGCTCAGTCTGGTCTGCCCCAGGAGTTCCTCAGGAAAACCCGGCGTATAACCCGGTACTGCGGTGTCACGATGTGGTGGTGGGATTCCTCGTCCGGCTTGTGATCAACGCTATCGCGCTGTGGATAACCACGCTCGTGGTGTCCGGCATCGAGGTGACCGGCAGCTCGACCGGTCGAGACGTGCTGACCGTGATCCTCGTGGCGTTCATCTTCGGCATCGTGAACGCGGTACTGAAGCCCATCATCCATGTCGTCGGGTGTGTCTTCTACATCCTGACGCTGGGACTCTTCGCGCTCGTGGTCAACGCGTTGCTGTTCCTGCTGACCGACTGGATCGCCGACAAGATCGACCTGCCTTTCTCGATCGACGGATTCTGGCCCGCCTTCTGGGGTGCGATCGTGATGGCCGTGGTCAGCTGGCTGATCGCCCTCGTGGTGCCCGACCGGTGGGAAGGCAAGGCCGACTGAGAGACGCCAGCCGGGCTGCGGGATACTTCGGGCTGGAGGACAGCGCGGTCCGGCGCACTCAACCTGCATACCTAGGAGCGTTTGATATGCCTATCGCTTCCCCCGAGGTCTACGCCGAGATGCTCGACCGCGCCAAGGCCGGCGCGTTCGCGTATCCCGCGATCAACGTGACGTCCTCGCAGACGCTGAACGCGGCGCTGCGCGGCTTCGCCGAGGCCGAGAGCGACGGCATCGTCCAGGTCTCCACCGGTGGCGCCGAGTACCTCTCCGGCCCCACGGTGAAGGACATGGTGACCGGTTCGGCGGCGTTCGCCGCGTTCGCCGCCGAGGTCGCCAAGAACTACCCGGTCAACATCGCGCTGCACACCGACCACTGCCCGAAGAACAAGCTCGACGGCTTCGTACGCCCGCTGCTCGCCATCTCCAAGGAGCGGGTGGCCCGCGGTGAGGCGCCGCTGTTCCAGTCGCACATGTGGGACGGCTCCGCTGTGCCGCTCGACGAAAACCTTCAGATCGCCGAGGAGCTGCTCGCCGAGGCGGCAGCCGCGCACGTCGTGCTGGAGATCGAGGTCGGCGTGGTCGGCGGCGAGGAGGATGGCATCGTCGGCGCGATCGACGAAAAGCTGTACACCACCGTCGAGGACGGCCTGGCCACCGTCGCCGCACTCGGCCTGGGCGAGAAGGGCCGCTACATGGCGGCGCTCACGTTCGGCAACGTGCACGGCGTCTACAAGCCTGGCAACGTCAAGCTGCGCCCCGAGATCCTCAAGGAGATCCAGGACGCGGTTGGCGCCAAGTACGGCAAGGAGAAGCCGCTCGACCTGGTCTTCCACGGTGGTTCTGGGTCGCTGCTGGAGGAGATCCGGGCGGCGCTCGACTACGGCGTGGTCAAGATGAACATCGACACCGACACGCAGTACGCGTTCACCCGTCCGGTCGTGAGCCACATGTTCAGCCAGTACGACGGCGTGCTCAAGATCGACGGCGAGGTCGGCAACAAGAAGGCCTACGACCCGCGGGCCTGGGGCAAGGCCGCCGAAGAGGGCATGGCCAAGCGCGTCGTCGAGGCGTGCGAGCACCTGCGTTCGGTCGGCACCTCGCTGTCGAAGTAGATCAAGGCGGCATCCGCGGCCGGTCCCTCTTGCGAGGGGCCGGCCGCGTGCCGTACCGGGTAGGGGACGGCTTTTCGGTACGATCGTCCGATCTGATGCGCTCTGGAGGTCGGTCGTGCTCGGCATCGAGGGGTACGAGCCGCAGTGGTGCCACAGCGCCAAGACGCTCGCGGCCGCCCATCGCTCACGCTTCAGCCGGATCGTCGGGCGGCACCTGGACGGCGCCTGGCTCATGTGGGACCTGGATCGCCGCCGCTGGTTCGCCGACGGCCCGGTGATCCTCGGCTTCGGCGACGTAAACGTGGAGGTCACGCACCGCAAGTTCGACGAGTGCGCGATCACCTGGAACCACGTCGACATGTCCATGCCACTCGACTGGCCCGGGCTGGCGCTCGACTGGCGAGCCGACGCGCACGACGCGCTCCGGTCGGTTCAGGGGCGGCGGCTCCGCGAGGTCAACGTGATCGAGCGGATCATGCCCTCGCACTGGCGGCCCCGGGTCCTGCACGCGATCGAGTTCCTCTTCGACGGCGCCCGGCTGGCGATCTACAACGCGCTCGACGAGAACGGCCTCACCGACTCGGAGGAGATCGATCTCGCGGTGGGCTTCTGGTGCCGCGTGCCGATCGCCTGACCTACGAGGTCAGCACCCGGACAGCCTCGTCGACGTCGTCGGTCACGTGGATCGACGTGGACAGGTCGCCCTGCGGAGACAGGGCGAGCAACGGGCGCAACAGGGCCTCGATCGGCAGCGTCTCGGTCCAGAACGCGCTATCCAGGAACACGTACGCGCCGCTCGCGCCGTCGGTGCCGTAGAACGTCTTCGTCGCGGCCTGGAACACCTCCTGCACCGTGCCGGCCCGGCCGGCGGCGAACACGATGCCGCCCCGTGCCAGCCGCAGGATCGTGTCTTCCCGGATCGCGTTCGAGAAGTACTTCGCGATGCGGCCCGCGAAGAGGTTCGCCGGCTCGTGGCCGTACAGCCAGGTCGGGATCGCCAGGCCGCCACAGCGCGGCCACGGCAGCGACGCCTCGGGCCCGAACGCCGCCCGGACCCGCAGCGCGGCCGCCGTGTACCGATCGTGGTCGAGGTAGTCGGGCGCCGGCGCCAGCATGTCGATCGCGGCGGCCAGTTCCTCCTGTGTACGGGTCGACAGGTATGCGCCGAGGTTGGCGGCCTCCATGACGCCCGGGCCACCACCGGTCACCACAAGCCGCCCCGCACGTGCCAGCTGCCAACCGATGGTCGCGGCCAGCCGGTACGTGGACGTGCCGCGCGGCACCGCGTGACCGCCCATCACACCGACGACAGAGTTGGCGCCGTGCCGCGCCAGCCACGCCCGTGTGTCGTCGGCCAGCGCGTTGTCGATGCCGTGGTCGTGCAGCCGCTGGGCCAGCGCCTCTCGCACCTCGGGCAGCGCGCCGCCGTGCGCCCGGAAATGCTCGTACACCACCGTGTCGTACATGCCGGCGAAGCCCGCGGTGTCGAACCCGGCCGCCAGGTCTTCCGGCGTGTAGAGCACGCACGGGTGCGTCGGGTACGGCAGGTCGCGCATCGGCGGTACCACGTGCGCGCCGCGGCGGACGAGGTCGGCTTCGACATCGGCCGACGCAAAGGCACAACCGATGAAGAACGTGTCGCGCAGGTCGACGGCGGACAGGTCCGGTATCGGGTCGACGTCCAGCCTCAACCCCTGCACGGTTAAGCCGGCGAGGCTGCCATTGTGCAGATGAAGGTCGAGCTCCGTGCGGGACTCGATCTCGGTCGGTGTGGTGTCGTGGGGCTCGAGAACGTCGGCAGGCGGTGGGGATGACACACCACCATCTTCTCGCAACGCACCAAACTGCGTGATGGCACAGTCAACCGGACAAGAGAGAGCCCGGTGGCACAAGGCCACCGGGCTCCCGTTACCGGGTCCTGGGGAGGCTCCGGACTTTTATTGTTAGCCCAGTACGGGGTCTCGCGCACCGGCCGCTCGCGTGACGAATCCCTCAGCCTTTCAGGCACAGTACGGGGGTGGTTGCGGGTTGAATGTGCCCATGCAGAACCTGATGCCCGAACCGCCCGCCACCTTGCTGCCCGCGGACGACAAGGCGGTCGCCGCCCTGGCCGATGCGGAGCGGGTGGGCACAGCCGAGGCTTACGAGGCGGTCGCCGCCCGGTATCCGACCTACAGCGCCGCTTGGGCGGTTCTCGCCAGTCGGGCGCTCGCCGAGGGCAAGGCCGTCACCGCGTACGCGTACGCGCGCACCGGATACCACCGGGGCCTGGACCAGCTCCGCAAGAGCGGCTGGCGCGGGCACGGCCCGGTGCCGTGGTCACACGAGCCGAACCGCGGGTTCCTCCGGTCGCTGCACGCGCTCTCCCGGTCCGCCGACGAGATCGGTGAGGCAGAAGAGGCCGCCCGCTGCGCTCAGTTCCTGCGCGACTGCGACCCGGCGGCCGGCGACGCCATGTCCAACGTCTAGCTTCCCCGCTCCGGCCACGCGGGCGTGTGCGGCGGCGGGCCCTTCGGAGGTCGGCTAGAGGCCTTCGGAGACTGCTGCCGCCACTCTTAGCCAGGCGTCGAGGGTGGCGCTGGAGAGTTGGCCGTATCGGAGCGGCTCGCCGGTGTCGATCAGCCGGTCGTAGGGCGCGACTAGTACCGCCCGGGTGCGGGCGGCGAAGTGGCGCTGGATCGGCGGCAGGTCGATGTCGCGGGCGCGCGGCGGCATCGACACCACGGTCACAGCCTGCCGTACCAGTCGGGTGCGTCCAGTCTGCTCCAGGTGGTCGAGCATCCGGGCAGCGGTCTCGGCGGAGTCGTTACGGGCCGACATCGTCACCACGAGCTGGTCGGTGGCGTCGATGGCGGCCTGCCAGTTCTGCGCCCGCACGTTGTTTCCGGTGTCCACCACGATCAGCTTGTAGAACCGGCTGACGACCTCGCGGATCTCGCCGAACGCGTGCGCGGTCAGCATCTCACCGGCTGTGGCCGACTCATCCGACGCCAGTACGTCGAACATGCCCTCACCCTGCGCCCGCACGTACTGCGAAAGGTCTCCGACCCGGCCCCGGGCGCCCTGGAAGTTCGAGAGATCGCGCAGCATGTCGCGCACCGTGCGGCTGTGGAAGTCCTGCTGCGCCCGCATGCCGAGCGTGCCCTGGGTCTCGTTGTTGTCCCAGGCCAGCACGTAACCGCCGCGCTTCTGACCGAACGTCATCGCCAGCAACAGCACAGCGACCGTCTTGCCGGCGCCGCCCTTCGGGTTGACCACGGTGACCTGGCGAAGCCCACCGAAGTTGCGCCGCACCTTCTCGATGTCCTGCCGGAACTCCATCTCGTCCCGGCCGGGCGCCAGCTTCACCAGACCCAGCGTGCTCTTGTTGACGGCCGCCCGTACGCCGGTGCGCGCGACCGGGTCAGCAGGCTTCGCGGCGCGACGGCGGGCGAACTCTTCCGCCGTCGGCGCTCCAGCCTCCGGCGCCCAGGTGTGCTCGGTGTACGCCTGCGACGGAGGCGGTGTCGGGACCGGGGCGGGCGATGGTGCTTGCTGGGGTGGTGGCTGCTGGTGGGTGGTCGGTGGTGTGGCCCATGGCGAAGCTGGCGAGTGGCTGATCGGCGCCGTCGTCGCCCATGGGTCGGACGGCGGCTGCAACCCCTGCCCGTGCTCGACTGGCTGGGCGGCGTGGTGCGGTGCCAGCGGCCCCGGCGCGTGCGGGGTCGCGGGATGGTGCGACACCGGCGGGCTCTGGAGATGTGCCTGCGGAGGCGGGGGCGCCGAGTGCCCGGACGCGTGGGCCGGCTGCGCGGGCACGCCAAACGGGGGCGCCTGCAACGACGGCTGCCCAGCGGCCTCTGCGAAAGGCGGCCCAGACGCCGGTGGCGCCGACGAGGGCTGCACAGCCGGACCCGGGTAGGGCGGAGGAGCGGACGGCGGAGGGCCGTAGGCGGGTGGCACGGACGCTGGAGGCCCCGCATAGGGCGGGCCGGACGAAGGCGGCGCCGACGATGGCGCGGCAAGCGGCGGGCCTGCGTAGGGCGGGCCGGACGACGGCGACGCGGTAGACGGCGGGCCTGCGTAGGGCGGGGGTGCGGGTGGCGCCGACGACGGCGCGGTAGACGGCGAGCCATCGTGGGGAGGCGCGGAACCTGGCGCGGCGAACGGTCCGGCACCTGCCAGCGGGCCGGAGACCGGGATGCCGGCCGGCGGCGTGGTGACGATCGGCTGGCCCGCGTGGATGGGCGTCGGCGGCTCCAGATCGGTGCTGCCGGTCAGCGGCCACACCCCCGGCGGCAGCTTGTCGCCCGACCCGGCCCAGTCGGCGGGCGGCGGCAGCTGCGCAAACTCGCCCGCAGGCGGCGGACCCACGGCCGGCGAGCCGGCGGACTGCTCCGGCCACGTCCGGCCAACGGCCGCCGGCGGACCCATGGCGGGCGGCCCCATGACCGGCGGACCCATGGCCGGAGGGCCGGACGGCGGCGCGTGGACCGGCGATACGGCCGGCGGCGCGGGCGGCACCGCGTCGGAAGGCGAGGCGGCCGGAGGCCCGGGCGGCGACATGGGTGGCGGCGGGACGGCGGCTAGTGACCCGAACGGCGGGAGCTCGCGATCGGGCGGATACGAACCGGCGACCATGTGCTGCGGCTCGGCCGAGAAGGAAGCGGCGACCGTGCCTGACCCACCATGCGGGATCGGAGGTAGCTCGACCGCCGGCGGCAATACGGGTGAGAGGTCGGCCGGCGGGGCTGGGGGCGGGGCCGGTGCGGCGGGAGGCGCGGCTGGCACGTCCTCCGGGACGTAGTCATCGGTTGGCCAGAGCGGCTTCACACCTCGGTTCGGCCCGACTGGCACCTGGCGGGGCCCCCGGTTGTCCTCCACCGTTTCTACCTCCTCTCGCCCCGCAGCCTCGCACAGAGGTCAGCGGACGTACACCGCCCAAGCACCCGGCTCGACCCACCACGAACGTTTGTGGCTCAACGTGGCTTCGACACCGTCGTCGATGTACCCGATCTCCTCATCGCGCGGCGTGATGGCCACGGCGCGACCGCGCGCCCGGCGGACCTCCAGCCGCAGGCGCGGCTGGCGCAGCAGGCGGCGCGTGACCACCGGGACGGCGACCGCGACCTCGACGACGCCGTCGGCCGGGTCGGGCCCGGTGAGCAGGGGAAAGCCGTCAAACTGCGTATATCCGGTGGAGTTGCCGACCGCGCACGCGAGGATCGGGTCTTGTCCGTCGCTGAGCACAGCGTCGTCGACCTCCACCCGTCCGCGCCAAGAGGACGGCCCGGTGCCGCCCACCAGTGCGCCGTCCAGCGTCACCGAGCCACCATCGTTGCGGAGCAGGTCAAATCGGCGCACCTTTTCGCCGAGCACCGCGGCGGCGACGTCTGCGGGATCGCGGGGCAGGCCGAGCCGAGCCGCCAGGTCGTCGCCTACCGGGTCCATGGGCAGGACGCCGATGGCCGGCAGGTCGGGGATGGTGCGGTTCGGCGGCAGGTCGGCGGGGCGCTTGCTGGGCGCTGGCGCGTACCGCCGCACGAGTCGGCGCACGACGGCCCGCAGCTGGCCGTCGGCGGCGGTGGCGACGATCACGCGGCGCCCGTCGAGCACGGCGTCGATCTCGGCGTCGGAGTCGGCGGTGACGGTTTCGACCTTCGCGCCGCCGGCGCTCAGCGCGTCGGCGCAGGACAGCACGGGTACCCGTGGGGAGCCGCAGCCGGCACCGAGGGTGAGCAACACCACGTCGTACACCGCCGGTGACCCCCTGCTGATCTCCGTGGCCAGCTCTGACCTGGCCGTCACTTCTTGTTAGCCTGACACCTCGGGCTCGCCACGCGGTCGCCACCTGGCACCCGAGCCCCTGGAGGCGGGAAAAAGATGCCAGCGATCGTGCTCATCGGCGCGCAGTGGGGCGACGAGGGCAAAGGCAAGGTTACCGACCTGCTGGGCGAGCGGGTCCACTACGTGGTCCGTTACTCGGGCGGTAACAACGCCGGCCACACTGTGATCACTCCGGACGGTCAGAAGTACGCACTACACCTGATGCCGTCCGGCGCATTGTCACCCAACGCGATGATTGTGATCGGCAACGGGGTCGTGGTGGACCCGAAGGTGCTGATCGCGGAGATCGACGGCCTTGCGGAGCGTGGCGTCGACGTCTCGCGGCTCCGCATTTCGGGCGACGCCCACTTGATCATGCCGCATCACCGGGCACTCGACCGGGTGGTGGAGCGCTACCTGGGTTCGTCGCGGATCGGCACGACGGGGCGCGGGATCGGTCCGGCGTACGGCGACAAGGTGGCGCGGATCGGGATCCGCGTGCAGGACCTGCTGGACCCGGGCATCCTCCGCAAGAAGCTCGAGCTGGTGCTTCGCGAGAAGAACCAGATCATGTTCAAGGTGTACAACCGCAAGGCGCTGGATCCGGCGGCTGTCGTCGAGGAGTACCTGGCGTACGCGGAGCGGCTGCGGCCGTACATCGCGGAGACCCGCACGATCCTGTGGGACGCGCTGGACCGCGGCGACACGGTGCTGCTGGAGGGCGCTCAGGCCACCATGCTCGACATGGACCACGGCACGTACCCGTTCGTGACCTCGTCCAACCCGTCGGCGGGTGGGGCGTGCGTCGGTGCGGGCATCCCGCCGACCGCCATCTCCAAGGTCATCGGCGTTACCAAGGCGTACACGACCCGGGTGGGGTCGGGGCCGTTCCCGACGGAGTTGTTCGACGACAACGGCGCCCACCTTCGCAAGATCGGTGCCGAGTACGGCACGACTACCGGCCGGGAGCGCCGATGCGGCTGGTTCGACGCGGTGGTGGCGCGATACGCGACCCGCCTCAACGGCATCACCGACCTGGTGGTGACGAAGCTCGACGTGCTGACTGGCCTGGAAAGGGTGCCGATCTGCGTGGGCTACGAGATCGACGGCGAGCGGGTCGACACGATGCCGATGACGCAGACCGCGTTTCACCACGCCCGCCCGGTGTACGAGGAGCACCCGGGCTGGTGGGAGGACATCACCAAGGCTCGCGTCTTCAGCGATCTTCCCCCGGCCGCCCGCGCGTACGTGGAGCGCATCGAGGAGCTGGTCGACACCCGGGTCTCGATCGTGGGCGTCGGCCCCGGCCGCGAGGAGAACGTGGTCCGCCACGACCTCCTCGGCTAATTCTGTGGTGACGCCGCCTTCCGGATCTCCCACGCCAGCCAGGCACAGCCCGCGCCGACCAGCGCGCCGTGGGCGATCCGGACGGCGGCCGGCGCGTAGAACTGCGGGATGAACAGCGCGAATCCGACCGCGAAGGGGATGCCGCTGTAGCGGGCCAGCACACCCGAGCGCCAGACGGCCACGGCTGCCATGACCGCACCGGCACCCAGTGCCAGCAGGCCGATGGCGAACGTCGTGGTGGCGACCGGGTTCATGCGTACCGCCTCCGCCACGGCGAGCAGGTCGATGCGGTCGACGTCAGCCGAAGACGCGATCTCGTGCAGGCCGAAGTCTTCGGCGCCGTAGTACGGCAGGGTCAGGCCGGCGCCGATCCACGCGGTGATCGCCCCGGTTAAGGCGAGCCGCTCCGATCGGGTGGCGGCGAGCACGCCTCGCAGTGCCAGCAGCGCGAGCGGCACCAGGATGAAGCCGATCATCGCGAACAGGTGTGACGCGACCCAGGCTCCCGAGCTCATCGACGCGATGGCGCCGTCGACTGTGGACTCGTCGTGCCAGGGGCGGACGGCGGGGTACAGGATGAAAAGGGCCCCGGCGAGGGCGATTGCGAGCGCGCCGAGGCGCGTGCGGGTGAGGGATGGCGACACGGGAAGTCTCCTGGAAGAGCAGGGTCAGACGCTGGCGATGTACATCTGGATCAGCTGCTCGTAGGTCTCGTCGAGGTCTTCGGGCAGGCCGAAGCCGCCGCTCGCTTCGATCGACGCGAAGCCGTGCGTGATCGCGCGGGCGCACCTCGTGGCGTGTATCGCCTCGGGGCCTTCGATGCCGTGCCCGCGCAGCACGGCCAGGAATACGTTGAGCAGCTTGGTGCCGGCGGCGGCCAGTGCCGGGTCGTTCAGGGGGTCGGCGGGCATCGCGGCGTAGCGCGCGGGGTGTTCGACGACGAATGCCCTGTACTCCCGCATCAGGATGGCTAGGGCCTCGACGCCGCTGCGGCCGACGACCGCGGTCGTGAAGCGCTCCGTCATCTCCTCCAACAGGCGCAGGCCGACCAGCGTGCGTAGCTCGCCCAGGCTGCCGACGTGCTTGTAGAGGGACGGGGCGGCTACGCCGGTGCGGCTGGCGACGGCTGCGAGCGTGAGCGCGTCGAGGCCGTTCTCATCGATCACTTCGACGGCGGCGTCGACGACTGCGGTGGTGGAGAGACCGACCCTACGAGACATAGCTAGAAAGCTAATGCCGTTAGCTTGCGTTGTCAATTACCGGGCGGGGTAGCCTGGCCGGGTCATGGGCAGCGACCACGTGCACACCCCGGCCGACAGCCCCTCACCGGCGCCGCCGCGGGTCCGCAAGATCCTTGCCGCCACCGTGATCCCGCTCTTCGCGGTCACGGTGGTGGCCACGGCCATCCTGTGGCCGCGCGACACCCCGCCGGCCGCGCAGGCCGACGACGAGGTCGCGCGCCACCATGGCACGGTCACGCAGGTGGTCGAGCAGACCTGCCCGCCCGCGTCCGAGGTGCCGTCCAGCGTGCCCCAGGGGCCGTGCGGGACGGTGACGGTCAAGGTCGACGACGGGCCCGACAAGGGCAAAGAGGTCACGGCGCCCATCCCGGCCGGGCCCGGCGCGCCCGAGGTGGGCGTGGGCGACGATGTGGTCCTCGTCGTGCTAAGCGATCCTGACGATCCGACCATCAGCACGTACAACATCGCGGATCACCAGCGCGGCCAGCCGCTGGTCTGGCTGGTGGTGCTCTTCGCCGCCGCCATCGTCGGCTTCGGCCGCTGGCGCGGCCTTGCCGCGCTCGGCGGTTTGGCGGCCAGCTTCGCGATCCTGCTGATCTTCGTGCTGCCAGCGATCAGGGCCGGTGAGCCGCCGCTGCTGGTCGCGGTCGTCGGGGCCGCGTTGATCATGTTCGTGGTGCTCTACCTGACCCACGGCGTCAACGCCCAGACGTCCGTCGCGGTGCTCGGCACGCTCGCCAGCCTGGTGCTGACAGGTGTACTGGGTGCCGTCGCGACCTCGGTCACCCATCTGACCGGGTACGGGGACGAAAACGCCACCACCCTGTCGTTCATCCAGTCCGGGGTCGACCTGCACGGTCTGCTGCTGGCCGGCATCATCATCGGCTCGCTCGGCGTACTGGACGACGTCACCGTGACTCAATCGGCGACGGTGACCGAGCTCGCCCGGGCCAATCCGTCACTGGGCCGCCTGGAGCTCTACCGCGCCGCGACCCGCGTCGGCCGCGCGCACATCGCCTCGACCGTCAACACGATCGTGCTCGCGTACGCCGGTGCGTCCCTGCCGGTGCTGCTGCTGATCGTGGCGGCCGGCCGGGCGGTCACCGACACCTTGACCAGCGAGTTCCTCGCGCAGGAGATCGTGCGCAGCGTGGTGGCGACGATGGGGCTGATCGCGGCGGTGCCGATCACCACCGCCCTCGCCGCGGTGGTGACCGCGACGGGCAAGCGCCGCAGTCGCCACGCCTCCCGGCCGCGCACCGACTCCGACGCGCCGCTGGCCGCGCTCAGCCAGCGCCGCGACGACTGGGCCTAGCCACCTACCGTCGGAGTTGGGGTCGGCGGCGGCGGGTCGATCGCGATCCCGAACGCGAGCGGTGTGGAGTAGTTGCCCGACGGGTCGAACGCCCGCACCGTCACCCAGTACGTGCCGTAGCCCGTGTAGGGGACGTAGCTTGTAGTGCCGCCGACCGAGCGGATCACCCGGCCGTTCAGCGTGACCTCGTATCCGAGGACGAAGACGTTGTCGCGCGAGGCTTCCCACGCCACGCCGAGCTGGCCCTGCGCGGTGTGCAAGCTGCTGACGCGCCCGTTCGTCGGAGTGGTGGGCGGCGTGGTGTCGGTCAGCTGTCCGAAGTGGACCGGCGCGGTTACGGAGGCGTTGCCGGCCGCGTCGACCGCGCGGATGCCGTACGTCAGGATCGCTGGTGGCGGTATTGGCATCGAGTGGGTGGTGCTGGTCGAGGAGCTGACGCGCCCGGTCGAGCTCCAGAACTCGTACGCGACCACGCCGGTGTCGTCTGTGGACGGATCCCAGGAGATCGTGACGGTGCTCCCGTTGGTGGTGCTGCGTACGTTCGCGGGCGTGGTAGGCGGCTCGACGTCGAGCCGGCCCGGGTTGGGTGTGCCGGTGCACGGCCCCGAGTTGGCGGTGCAGTTCGTGGGCGTGCCGGTGCCGCTTGCCACCCAGCCGAAGTGGGTCGAGGCGTTGGCGGCGAGCGTGCCGTTCCAGGGCAGGTTGGTGAAGGCGTACCGGTTGCCGGTGCGCACGAGCGTGGCGCCCCAGTGGTTTGTGATGGTGGTGCTGGCGGGGAGGTCGAACTCCACCCGCCAGGATGTGATGGTGGACGTCGCGTCGTTGAGCACGGTCATCTTGCCGACGTACCCGGATGACCACTGGCTCTCTCTGGTGAACGTCGCCGTGGCCGCGTGGGCGGGCGTGGGGAGGACGGTGATGGCGGCGACGCAACCGACCAGCGCGGCGGCTGCCCGGGCGAATGTAGATCGGCGCATATCTATAGACGTTACTAGGCTTGACTAGAGGACTGGTCGAACTTGACCTGTGACTATTGGGTCACCTATTTTGAGATGGTGGTCGACGACGACCGGGTTTTCAAGGCGCTGGCCGATCCGACCCGGCGATACCTGCTCGACCTGCTGTTCGCTCGCGACGGCCGCACGCTCACCGAGCTTGAGTCCGAGCTTGCGATGACCCGCTTCGGAGTGATGAAGCACCTGCGCGTGCTCGAAGATGCGGGACTGGTCGCGACCCGCCGCTCTGGCCGGGAGAAGCTGCACTTCCTCGACCCGGTGCCGATCCAGCTGATCCACGACCGGTGGATCGGCAAGTACACGACCTACTCGTCGCGCACCCAGGGGTTGTAGTCGACCTCCAGCGGCTCCTGCTCGGGTCGCTCGGCCTCCGGCACGTGCTGCAGGTTGACCCGGATCCGATACCAGATCGAGCTGCGGCCGCGCATCCCGTCGACCAGGGTGTCGGCGGCCTCCAGGTGCCGCACGACCGACGGGTGCCGCTCCTTCCAGCGCGCAAGCCCCGCCATCGCCTCGTCCTTCGTCTTGGCGCGGGCGATCTCGATCAGCGGCATCGTCGACTGCCGGCGTCCGGTGCCCTTAGGCGGCTTCTCGGCCGGGCCGAGCCGCTTTGCCAGGTCGAGCAGGGCCTCCAGCGACCCGGCCGTGTCCTCGATGCCTTTCCACGGGTCGCCGCTCGCCGCGTGTCGCTCCAGCACGGCCGGCAGCGTGAACTCATCCGGCCGGCAGGCGGGCACCTCCGCCCAAGCCAGCGTGGTCGAGACTCGGGCGTCCGGGGTTGGCCTGACCGAGTACGCCGAGGCGACCGTGCGGTCCTTGGCGTTCTGGTTGAAGTCGACGAAGACGCCCTGCCGCTCCTCCTTCCACCACTTGCTGGTGGCGAGCTCGGGAGCACGGTTTTCCACCTCGCGCGCCACCGTCTCGGCGGCCAGCCGCACGTCCCGGTACGACCAGTGCGGGTGGATGCGCGTGTAGATGTGAAAGCCTCGCGACCCGGACGTCTTCGGCCACGCGGTCAGGCCGTGGTCCTCCAGTACCTCCTTTGCCACGACGGCGACGTCGAGGATCTGCCGCCAGTCCACGCCCGGCACTGGGTCGAGGTCGATGCGTAGCTCGTCGGGGTGATCGAGATCCTCCGCGCGCACCGGGTGCGGGTTGAGGTCGACACAGCCCAGGTTGATCACCCACGCCAGACCTGCTGCGTCTCGTACGACGATCTCGTCGGCCGAGCGCCCGGACGCGTAGTTCAGCTCCGCGACCTCCAGCCACTCCGGACGGTTCGACGGGGCGCGCTTCTGGAAGAACGCCTCCTCGCCGATGCCCTTCACGAACCGCTTGAGGATCATCGGGCGACCGGACACGCCGCGCAGCGCGCCGTCAGCCACCGCCAGGTAGTAGTTGACCAGATCCAGCTTGGTGTGGCCCTCGGACGGGAAGAGCAGCTTGTCCGGGTTGGTGATCGTCACCTCGCGACCGGCGGCCTCCACGACCTGCGACTTCGCCATGTCCTCACCATAGGTCGCGCACGGCTTGCCCGGGGGTTGTCGAGCTGTGGCAGACTGCGCCCCGATCAATTCAACAGGGGAGGAAACACCACATGGATCTGCAGCAGCTTCAAGCGCAGCAGCAGCTCGTCGTGCGGCAGCGCATCCGCATGATGGTCAACCAGTACGAGGTGCACGCCGCCGGGCCGGATGGTTCCGAGGCGGGGCTGCTCGCGTTCGCGCAGCAGAAGCGGCTGGCCTTCAAGGAGCAGGTCACGCTGTACACCGACGACACCAAGCAGTACCCGGTGCTCGCCTTCAAGGCCCGCCAGGTGATGGACCTAGGCGCCACCTACGACGTGACCGACTCGGCGGGTACGTCGGTGGGCCTGTTCCGCAAGGACTTCAAGCGGTCGCTGCTGCGCTCGACGTGGATCGTGGAGCAGCCCGGGCTGGCGCCGGCGACCGGTCAGGAGCGCAGCATGCCGGTGGCGATCCTGCGCCGGTTCGTCGACTCCCTGTCGTGGCTGCCCTACCACTTCGACTTCGTCTACGAGGGCGGCCAGCCGGCGTTCTCGGTGGTGAAGAAGTGGGGCCTGCGCGACAAGTACGTGGTCTCGATCGACGACCCGCGCCTCGACCGGCGCCTGGTCATCGCGATGGCGGTCGGCCTCGACGCGCTCCAGTCGCGCTAAGCCGGCGGTATGTCTACGGCGATCTCGGAGCCGAGCCGGTATCCGCCGGTGAGGCCCAGGTCGTCGCCGCTCCAGAACCGCCCGGGGTCGTACCAGTTGGAGTCGCGCCCCTCGGGGAGCAACCCCATCGACTCGTACGTGATCCCGACGACCTCCGCGCAGTACGCGCTCTCCAGAGCCGCGCTGCTGGCCTTTCGCGGGTGGGTGCCGACCGGTGCCCGCCCGCGCAGCCAGCGCCAGGCGAGCTGGGTGGTCGACGGAAACGGCGTGCCGTCGAGCCGCGCGATCGTACGCAGCACCGCGGTTTCCTCCTCGACGCTGGGCGGCGGCTCGAGCTGACGCAGCCAGGCGCGCTGGCCGTACCGCCGGGCCCACACCAGCACCGCCGAGCGCAGGTCGTGGAGCTGGACGCCGCGGTGGTGGTTGCCCGACCAGAGGTCGGGCAGCGCCCGGCCCAGCTCGGCGTGCCACATCATCGGCGGCAGGTCTTCGAGGACCACGGCCATCCCGACGTGGTTGACCGGGCTGTTGGTGGTGAACTGGATGGCCCGATCGGGACCCGAGCGGCCACGAAACAGCCACAGGTCGCCCATACGGGTCAGATTGACGGCCTCGTCCAGGCTGATCGCGGTGCCGGCCATCCGACTACCCTATGTGGATGCGCTGGTGGAAGGTACTTGGGTTGGCGGCCTTCGTCGGAGTGGCCGCCACCGGAGCGGTCATCGTCCGGGCGGAGCGCCGCCGCCGCGCGTACACCCCTGAGGAGATCCGCACCCGCCTACAGCAGCGGTTGCAGGCAGCCGGCGAGGAGTAGCCCGGCGACGAACGCGTCGCCGAGGCCGATCGTGGCGGCCGGCCGGGCAAGGTACGGCGTGGGCGCGCACTCGACGTGCCAGCCGTCGCTCAACGGCCCGCTCGGCGGTAGGTCGTCCGTGAAGGTCGCGTCCGGACTGACGGCCAGGTCCGCCGCGGGCGAGCCGCGCCGCGCCCGCGCGGCCGCGAGCAGGTTGCCGATGCGGATCGCCGCGGCGGCGGTCTCCGGATAGCCGCGGTGCACCTGGTCGACACAGGCGTTGAAGCCGGCGTACAGCGGCCGAGCGCCGGGCGCGCCGGCCGTGATCCGCTCGGCGAGGGCCGTATCCGCTCACCACCGTCGGTAGTTAGTTGGCATGCCCAACGATTGACACGACTTAGCTACATGTGTGAATCTCTGCCACGGAGCCGGAGTGGAAGCATTGGGCAGCTTCCGACAGTCAGACCCGCGCAGGCGATCCCTCATTGATCCTCGCTGTGCGCTGCGGTCGCCGTCTAGGTAAGCGCTTGCTCACTCTAGGAGCCATAATGCGAAGAACTCTTGTCGGCGCGCTCGCGGCGGTCGTGGCCGCCGGCGTGACGGCTGTCGCGGCGCAGGTAGTCCTCAGCCCGTCGTCGCCAGCGTCGGCCGCCGCCTCCGACCCGTACAACTGGAAGAACGTCCGGATCGACGGCGGCGGGTTCGTACCCGGGATCATCTTCAACCCGACCGAACGCAACCTGATCTACGCGCGCACCGACATCGGCGGCGCCTACCGGTGGGACCAGGCGGGCCAGTCCTGGACACCACTGCTCGACTGGGTGGGCTGGGACCGGTGGGGCTACAACGGCGTGGTCAGCATGGCCACCGACCCGGTGCAGACCAACCGGGTGTACGTCGCCGCGGGCATGTACACCAACGACTGGGACCCCAACAACGGCGCCATCCTGCGCTCGACCGACAAGGGCAAGACCTGGCAGACCACCGCGCTGCCGTTCAAGCTCGGCGGCAACATGCCGGGCCGCGGCATGGGCGAGCGGCTGGCGGTCGACCCCAACCGCAACAGCGTCCTGTACCTGGGCGCACCCAGCGGAAACGGCCTGTGGCGCAGCACCGACTACGGCGCGACCTGGGCGAAGGTCACCAACTTCCCCAACGCGGGCAACTACGTGGCGGTGCCCGGCGACGTGTACCAGGGCGACAACCAGGGCATCGTCTGGGTGACCTTCGACAAGCGCAGCGGTACCTCCGGAAACGCCACGCAGACCATCTACGTGGGCGTAGCGGATAAGGAGAACACCGTCTACCGCACCACGAACGGCGGCACCACCTGGGAGCGGGTAGCCGGCCAGCCGACCGGGTACATCGCCCACAAGGGAGTGTTGGACACCGCCGGCGGCTTCCTCTACATCGCCACCAGCGACACCGGCGGCCCGTACGACGGTGCCAAGGGCGACGTGTGGAAGTACAACACCGCAACCGGCGCGTGGACGCAGATCAGCCCGATCCCGTCGAGCAGCGCTGACGACTACTTCGGCTACAGCGGCCTGACGATCGACCGCACCGCGCCCAACACCATCATGGTCGCCACCCAGATCTCGTGGTGGCCGGACGCGATCTTCTTCCGCAGCACCGACGGCGGCGCGACGTGGACCCGCATCTGGGACTGGGCCGGATACCCCAGCCGCACCAAGCGCTACACGATGGACATCTCGTCGGTGCCATGGCTGTCACTCGGAGCCAACCCCCAACCGCCCGAGGAGGCGCCGAAGCTCGGCTGGATGAACGAATCCCTCGAGATCGACCCGTTCGACGGCAACCGCTTCATGTACGGCACGGGCGCCACGATCTACGGCGCCACCAACCTCAAGAACTGGGACACCGGCGGCACCGTCACCATCCGGCCCATGGTCAAGGGGCTGGAGGAAACGGCCGTACTCGACCTGATCAGCCCGCCGTCCGGCGCCTCGCTGATCAGCGGCCTCGGTGACATCGGCGGTTTCCGGCACACCAACCTCGACGCCGTACCGTCGATGATGTTCCAGCAGCCGTACTTCACCAGCACCACCAGTCTCGACTACGCCGAACTGAACCCGAGCGTGATGGTGCGATCCGGCAACTTCGCCGACGCCGACCGGCCGAACGACAGCCACGCCGCGTTCTCCACCGACGGCGGGGCCAACTGGTTCCAGGGCAGCGAACCCGGTGGCATCAACTCCGGCGGCACCATCGCCGCGGCGGCCGACGGCAGCCGGTTCGTGTGGGCGCCGGGCGACTCCGGCATCCAGGTGCACTACTCGGTGGGCTTCGGCAACAGCTGGCAGCAATCGCAGGGCGTACCGGCCAACGCGGTCATCGAGTCTGACCGGGTCAACCCGCAGAAGTTCTACGGCGTCAGCAACGGCACCTTCTACGTCAGCACCAACGGCGGCCAGACGTTCACAGCTGCGGCCGCCGGGCTGCCGACCACCGGCGTGAAGTTCAAGGCCGTGCCGGGACGCGAAGGCGACATCTGGCTGGCCGGCAGCAGCGGGCTGTTCCACTCCACCAACTCCGGTGCGAGCTTCACCAAATTGTCGAACGTCACCGAGGCCGTCAACGTCGCATTTGGACGCGCGGCGCCCGGCCAGTCGTACCAGGCGATCTTCCTGGTCGGCACGGTCGACGGCGTCAAGGGCGTGTACCGCTCGGACAACAGCGGTACGACGTGGCTGCGCATCAACGACGACGCTCACCAGTACGGCAACATGGGTGAGGCGCTCGCCGGCGATCCCCGCATCTACGGCCGGGTCTACCTCGGCACCAACGGGCGGGGTGTGCTGTACGCGGACCGGACCGGCGGCACTCCGACGACGCCGCCGACGACACCGCCCACCACGCCACCGACGACGCCACCCACCACCCCTCCGACCACCCCGCCCACGACGCCACCCACCACACCGCCGACCTCGAACCCGACGGGCGGGTGTGCGGTGACGTACTCGGTGGCCGGCCAGTGGACCGGCGGCTTCCAGGGTGAGGTGCGCGTCCAGAACACCAGCGGCTCGGCCGTCAATGGCTGGACGCTGGTGTGGTCGTTCGCGAACGGGCAGCAGATCTCGCAGATCTGGGGCGCCACGCAGACTCAGAGCGGTGCCACCGTCACCGCCCGGAACGTCAGCTACACCAGCACGATCTCCCCGAACGGATCGGTGACGTTCGGGTTCCTCGGCAGTTGGACTGGGACGAACGCCAAGCCGACCGCGTTCACGTTGAACGGGTCGGCCTGCTCGGTCGCCTAGCCTGACGCGCCAGTGGTGGTGGGGGCGGCGTCGCCGCCCCCACCACACTCTCAGAAGTCAGTGAGCTCGCCGCGGAGCTTGTTGAGAGCGCGTGCAAGCAGCCGCGACACGTGCATCTGCGACACGCCGATCTGCTCGGCGATCTGGGTCTGCGTCATGTTGCCGTAGAAGCGCAGCGTAAGAATGCGCTGCTCACGCTCGTCGAGGGCGGCGAGCGCGGGTCCAAGAGCCACGCGCAGCTCGGCAAGCTCGAACTCGGGGTCCTCCCCGCCGAGCAGATCTCCGAGCGGCACCGCGCTCTCGCCGTCGCCAGCGGGGATCGAGAGCGACACCGCGTTGTACGCGCGAGCGCCCTCCAGGCCCTCCAGCACGTCCTCCTCGGAGACCTTCAGGTGTGCCGCGATGTCGGCCACCGTCGGCGAACGGCCCAGCGACTGGTTGAGCACGCTGCTCGCCTCGGCGATGCTCATCCGCAACTCCTGGAGGCGCCGCGGCACCCGCACGTCCCAGGTCCGGTCGCGGAAGTGGCGCTTGAGCTCGCCGACGATGGTGGGGATCGCGTACCCGGTGAAGTCGACGCCGCGATCGGGATCGAACTTGTCGACGGCCTTGATGAGGCCGACGGTGGCGGTCTGCACCAGGTCGTCCATCGGCTCGGCACGGCCGGCGAAGCGCTGCGCGAGGTGGCGCGCCAGCGGCAGCCACGCCTCGATGGCCCGGTCGCGAAGCGCCATGCGAGTGGGGTGCCCGGCCGGCAGCGCGGCCATAGCGGCGAGCACGTCGCTGGCGCTCTCGGAGAGCGTTCGATCGTCGACGTCGGCCCACGCGGGGGCGTATGTGGCGGTCATGGTGGTCCTCCCTGCACCTGCACCTTGTCCGCGCCTTATACCCAACAGGTGGACTCACTGTAACCCGAACAGCCGGAAAAAAGTCAACCGAAAGTATGAGGTTGCCCAGCTAACTGGCCGTGAACAGGGGGTTTGCCGAGCAGTGCGACTGCGTTAGCCTGTGCCGCGTGACTGCCACGGGGGGAGTGACGGCGCCACCACGGCCACCGCGTGCGCGCCGGCGTAGGACGCTAGCCAGCGCGCTCGCCGACACCGGTGCCGTGCTCGGTACCTCGGCCAAGCTCCTCTGGCGGCACTGGCCGGTGCTCTTCGCGCTCTACTTCGCCGGCGCCGCGGTACGCGAGTTCGCCTTCATCAGCGCCGTACAGGCCAGCAAGCTGAACGACGTACTCGGCATGCTGATCCTGATCATCGGACCGGTCGCCACCCTCGCCGCCCTGGTGCTGATGTTGCGGACGGTGCTGCCGTCCCTGCCGTGGCTGGCCGCCGTGACCCGGACGCCCTCGTCGGAGCCCGCCGAGGGACAGCGCCGGCCGAAGACGCTGCTCGACTACCTGGCGAGCGCGATGGTGCCCTTCCTCGCCGTGTACGCCTCATGGGGCTACCTACAGGCGGACGTCTCGAACTACTTCTACGAGGTCTTCGAAGACGCCGCCTTCAACGACGCGGCGATCTTCAGCAACCCCGGCGAGCTCAGCAAGAACCTGGAGGACCGCCTGCCCTTCGACGTCACCCTGACCCTCGCCATCGTCGTCGGGTTCGCGATCCTGCTGCGCTGGCTGCTCAACTGGTGGCAGGGCGGCCGCCGCTGGCCGGCACTGGCCATCCTCGGCGCCTACGTCGAGGTCATCTGGATCCTCATCACGGTCGTCGCGCTCAACTCCGCGCGCGACCCGGTCACCGAATGGGTACGCGGCCGCAAGGTCGTCCAGTGGCTGCTCGACGCCTGGGAAGGCTTTGTGTCGTCGCTCGGCCCGCTCACCAACGTGACGCGCAGCGCCGGCGAGTGGCTGGTGAGCGCGATCTCATCCGCCGACGCCGTTCTCGTCGTGCCGCTCGCGTGGCTGGCCGTGGGCGCGGTTGTGTACGGCCACAAGCTGGTCGAACCCGGTCCGCCCGCCTCCGAGTTGCTCCAGCGGGCAAACTCGTGGTGGCAGGGGCTGCCGAAGCCGGTACGCGTCGTCGGCACCAACCTCACCACCGACGTACGCGACCGCTTCGCGCCCCTCGTGCAGAGCCTGCGGCTGATGTTGCGTGCCGGTCTGGCGCCGATGCTGCTGTTCTGCCTGTCCTTCCTGATCGCGCAGACCGCGCAGCAGTGGATGTGGGAGCTGGAACGGCTCCTCATCGGACCCCGCGAGCTGGGCAGCGTCTGGTGGCCGCTGTCCGGGCCGCTCTCCGTGGTCAACGACGCGGTCGGCGTCGTACTGCTCGCCTGCCTACTCGGTGCGGCGGTCGACCGGGTGCTGCGCCTCCAGCCGCCGGCCGAGCCGGAGCCCGCCGAGACGACGAGCGAGGAGCCTCAGCCGACCGGGAACCTGGCGTAGCGCGGCGTCTCGCTCGACCGCGTGATGTGCACCGCCGCCGGGGCGGCGGACTCGGGCATGACGAAGTAGTTCACCACCTGGAACGGCGGCGGTGCCTTGTCGTCTTCCGGCATACAGCCTGGGTACGGCAGGCGGGCGCCGTCCACCTCGCTGGGGTCGCTGCCGAAGAGCCGGCCTGCCTTGTCTTCGAGCTTGACGGCGCAGCCGGCGAGCGCGTTGGTGCTGGGCGCCTCGATCGTGATCGTGACCCGCCACAGGGTGAGACCGTCGGGTAGCACGAACGGGTCGCCGCCAAAGGTCTTGGCATCGGTGGTCGGTGACACCTCCACCAGCTTGATCCGCACGCCGGAGAAGTCCACCCAGCCGTCCGCGCCGGTTGTGATCGGTCGGTAGTGCTCGATCCTGTTGAAGCGGTCGAATCCATCCTTGGCAGACGGGCCGATGGCGAGGGCGAATAGCGGCACCACCGCGAGCAGGCCCCACAGGTTGCGCCGCCACCACCCACGCGGTGCGAGCGCCTCCGGCACCTCTCCCGGAGGCGGCGCCTGCCCAGGCGGCGCTTGCTCGGATGCCTGCCCCGGCTGAGGTGCCTGCCCGAGCGATGCGTGCGAAGGCTGCATGCCCGGCGGCGCGGCGGCGCCCGAAGGGGCAGCGCCCATGGCCGGCTGGGCCCACCCGGGCGGCGGCGTCGCGTGTGGCGGCGCGGTGAATGGCGGCGCGGTGAATGGCGGCGCGGTGAATGGCGATGCGTGTGGCGGCGCGGTGAGTGGCGGCGCGCCGGGCGGCGAGGCCCAGCCGGGCGGTGGTGCGGCCGGTATGGGGCCGGGGGGCGTCGGCGTGGGCGGTGGTGGCGCGGCCGGCACGGACGCGGCGAAGGGTGCGGGTTGCGCCACCAGGGGCGGCGCGGCGGGCGGCGCCCACATGGATGGCCCACCGGGAACGGGCGGCGATGCGACGGGCGCTGCGGCCGGTGGAGGTGAGTAAGGGTGTGGGGCTGGCCACGCCGGCGGCATCACGTGCGGCGCCCCGGGTGGCGGCGGTGCCTGTTGTGCCACGCCAGGAGGCGGTGGCGCGGTGGGCCGGGGCGGTGGCGGAGCCACCTGCGGCAGCGCGGCGGTGTCTGGATCCAGCCGCTGGAAGACGGCCGTGTCCGCCTCGTCGGACAGCGTCTTGGGCTCAGCTGGCGGCGCGGTGCCATCTGGACTGGGCAGCACGACGGTGGCGTCGGAAGGCGGCGTCCACGCCTGCTCCGCCGGTGGCGGCGGCGCCCACGGCGATGGCTGGCTCATGGGACGGCCTCAGGCTCGACGATCGTGACGGGATCTGGCGTGGCGGCCCACTTGTCGATCGTCGGGCTGTCGTACGCGGACAGCTCGATCTCGGCCATCGCGTCCATCCGGTGGTCAATCGACTGCCTGGCGAGCAGCAGGGTGAGGTTGGTCGCCGCGTCACGCGGTACTTCGAACACAAACTCGCCCTCGACCGGGATGCCGGGCTGGAAAGAGCGACCGCCGGTCATCTCCTGCTGGATCCGGGTGGACGCGAGGAAAACCCGGTCGCGGGCGTCCCGGAGTGCGGCGTACCCCACCGTGGTCTCCTCGTCGGTGGCCGTGATCCGGGTACGGACCAGGATCCACACGCCGCCAGTATCGATCGCCCCGCCTCTGAGCCTGACCTTCCCCGCACCGCGGACGCTGACCACCTTCGCGTCGAAGACGCGGACCGACACCGTTTCTCCCACCTGTCCCGCCCGGACGAACGGCCGCTCACGTTCGTCGGTGCTGCCACCGCCCAGCGGACGCCAGCTCGCGATGAGCCCGCCGATGGCCAGTGCGGCGATGAGCAGGGTGCCCACGCTCGCCTTGGTGCTGGCGCGCTGCACGGGACCGGGTGGCGCCCGGTGGCTGCGTATCTCTTCCGGCACGGGCTGCTGCGGCGGCGTGGTCATGCGCCGCCGCCCGCAGCTAGCTTCGTCATGACGCCCGCTTGTCTTCGACGGGCACTTCCAGCTGGGCTCGAGGCTCATGGTCGAGCCATTCCATGTGGTCGGTGAGCGTGCTGGCCCGGTAGGTCTTCTCGTAGATCGTGATGGTCACCTTGGTCGGTAACGGTGCGTTGCCCGACTGCTCCCAGACAAAGCCGATTCTTTCCGGCATGTTCGGATTGAGGTACTGCACCCGGCTGGCGTCGCGGACCGCCACGATGTGCTGGGGCGCCTCGTCGAGCAGCCCCTCCACCCCGGAGATGCTGAGGACGTCGCCGACATCGTTGCGGCTCTCGGGGGCCGTCACCTCGACCTCAGCCACGATCGCGAACCAGCGGTCGCCTTCTTTTTGCAGCCTGAGGTCGCCCAGCTCGTTCAACAGGCGGGCGCGGACCACGGTCACGTTCCACGGCTGGCCATGGTTGACCTCGTTTATCACCGCCGGTGGCACCGCCGGCTTTTCGACGACGTCCAGCCCACCGAAAAGCCCGGAAGCACCCAACGCAACAGCTCCGGTGCTGACCCCCAGCCACCGGAGCGGTATCGCAACCAACCGAGCGCCCAGCCCTCGTGGGCCAGCGCCCGACCCCCCGCCGTCGCTCGACACGTTTCAGGAGCATAGAGCCCCACAGCTACCCCGGCTAGTCGCTCTCGCACCCTCCCGCTCCGCCCACCACGACCCCCCTACCCCGCCGATCAAGGGCAAATGCACGTGCTTTGACCTCAAATCCACGTGCATTTGCCCTTGATCGACGCGAATGCCCTTGATCGTTGCGAGGCCGATCGCAGCCCGCCGGCAGATTGCGGGCGATCGAAGTGAGTGCCGAGATGCGCACGGCTGGGAGCGACGCGCAAACCCCGGCCTCCGGGACCGTCGCCCTGTGACGGCGCTCTGTGACGGCGCTCTGTGACGGCGCTCTGTGACGGCGCTCTGTGACGGCGCTCTGGCGGCGGCGCTCTGGCGGCGGCGCTCTGGCGACGCTCTCGCGGCGGCGGCGATCCAAGGTCCGCCTGCGTCGCGGCCCCGCGACGGCTTGGTCGGGGGAGTCGACGTCGGGCTATGTCGGATAGATCCGCACACAAGTACGCTCCACCAAGCTGTGCGTGCACCCCGACGCCGGCCCGTTGACACGGCCGCGAACGGCGCAGCGTCTGCCGCGCCACAGGCCGCGCCCTGCGTATCCCGCCGCGCGGGACCCGCGCTCGGCCCCGCGATCAAGGGCAATCGCACGGATCAAGGGCAAATGCACGCGGATTTGAGATCAAAGCACGTGCATTTGCCCTTGATCGACGGCGCGTCGTGCGGGCTAGTGGAGGTCGGGGTAGGGCCAGCCGTTAGGGACGCAGCCGTTCATGCCGTATATCTGGGTCTGCATGACGGGGGCGGGTTTGCCCTTTCCCGGGCAGTCCACGTGCTTGTGACCTAAAAAATGGCCTACCTCGTGGTTGACGACCAAGTGGCGGTACGTATCGGTATCGCCGTTGTAGGACGGGATAGCCAACTGCCATCGCTTCAGGTTGATCATCACGTTGGGGCCGCCCCGGCAGGACACTTCGCCGCCCGTGTCCAAGCCGTAACTGCCGCACACCTTGTCGACGGTGTCCGGGGTGGCGAGCCGCACCACGAAGTCGACCGATCCGGCGCGGGGGCGTTGGAACGCCCATCGGTTGCGCGCCGTCCAGCCACCAGGGTCGGCCAGGATCTTGTCGACCCACTCGGCGAACTTCGCCGGGTCCTCGTCGATCCCCCGTTCGACCTCTACCTGGTACCGCAGGACCTTGCCGGTGCCGACGCGCGGCGCGCTGCCGCCCGCTCGCTGGTACGTGCCCTCGCCGCTCTGCGGGATCCGGGGCGGCGTCGAAGGCCCGGAAGGTGCCGGCGATCCTGAGCGGGCCGCGGAGGGCGTGACTGACTGCGTGGGCGGCAAGGCTGCCTGCGTACCCGAATTGTCGCGAATCGCGAAGCCGGCGGCTCCGAACAGCAGTCCGCCCACGACGGCGGCTGTGGCAGCCAGTGCGCTACGCACTGGCCTCCCCCGCCGGAGCCGACGCGTCCCGGAAGGCGCGTCGCATGGCCAGCGTTTCGCGGATGCGGCGCCGTGCCGCGCGGCGCCAGCGCTCCTGCTGATCCCGTCTCATGCCCGGAAGGTAAGTACGGGGCTATGAAGAATCTATGAAGTTGCTGTCAGCCGGCCGACCCGATAGCTACCGAACGATTTCTTCATAGGATCTTCATCATGGCGCCGGGCACTATAGGAGTCCTATGAGCGCGCGCATCCTGGTCGCTGAAGACGACCCTAAGCAGGCAAACCTTGTCCGGGTGTACTTGGAGCGCGACGGGCACAGCGTGTTACTGGTCGGCGACGGCCGGGCGGCACTGGAGCAGGCCCGGTCGCGCCGCCCCGACCTGGTGGTGCTCGACGTGATGATGCCCGTCGTCGACGGCATGGACGTTTGCCGCATCCTGCGGTCGGAGTCCAAGGTCCCGATCCTGCTGCTGACCGCCCGTTCGACGGAAGACGACCTGCTGCTCGGCCTCGACGTCGGCGCCGACGACTACATCACCAAGCCCTACAGCCCGCGTGAGCTGACCGCGCGCGTCCGGGCGCTGCTGCGCCGAGCGGGCACCGTCACCGCGGGCACCCAGGCGGTCCTGCGCGTCGGCGAGCTGGAGATCGACACCGGTCGGTTCGAGGTACGGGTGGCGGGGCGGCCGATCGTGCTGACGGCGAAGGAGTTCGGGATCCTGGAGGTCCTGGCGGCGGAGCCGGGGCGGGTGTTCACCCGGGCACAGATCATCGACCGTGCGTTCGGGTTCGACCACTATGTGCTTGAGCGCACGGTGGACGCGCACGTCATGAATCTCCGGCGCAAGATCGAGGCGGACGCCGCCGAGCCGCGCTACGTGCAGACGGTCTACGGCCGCGGATACCGGCTGGCGGAGTCTTGAGCTTTCGCCTGCGCGTACTCGGGCTCGTCATGCTGGTGGCGCTCACCGCGATCGGGGCGACCGCATGGCTGACCCTGCGCCAGGCGTCCGAGCAGATCACCGAGTCGGCCACCGCCGACCAGGAGGTCACCGACCGGGTGCACGAAGAGTTGCTCAACTACGCGCGGACGCACGGCACCTGGGAGGCCGTGCCGTCGCTGCTGTCGAAGCTTGGCCAGCAGACCGGCCAGCGCCTGCACCTGGCGACCGAGTTCGGCGAGGTGGTGGCCGACACCGACCAGCTCAATGGCCGTACTCCCCGCGTGCTCGGTACCACTGTCACCCTCGTCGACCCGCGTCCGGTGCTGACGTTTCCGGAGGGTGAGGACCCGAAGAGCGCGATGATCGTCACGATCAAGCTGATCAGCAATTACCGCTTCGGGGTGCGGCTCGCGGCCTGCCAGACCCGCAACAACGCACCGATCGACATGAACCTCGACGTGTACGGAGTGCCGTACTACCGAAGCAGCGAGATGCTTCCGCAGTGCAGCGACTTCGCCACGGAGTCCCGGCGAGACACGGAACAGGATGAGCAGCGGGTCAACCGTTGCCTGCAGTCAGCGGACGGCGCACCGCCGGCGGTCTCGGCGAATCCCACGCCGGTCGTGACGCCGGGCGAGGAGGCGTTCACCTCGTGCCTGGCCAGGGTTTTCACCGAGCAGGTCAGCGACGTGTCAGCGGTGCCGTTGCGGGTCACGCTCGGGGTGGGCGGCGAGCCGTCCCGCCCACTCTCGGCCGGGCCGATGCTCTTCGCCGCGGCGGGCGTGGCCATTCTCGCGATCGCTGGCACCGCGCTGCTGAGCCGGCGGGTGCTGCGACCGATCGCGCGGCTCACCGAGGCTGCCGGCCGGCTCGGCCGCGGTGACCTGGCGAGCCGGGTTTCCGTGTCCGGCGGCGACGAGGTGGCCGAGCTGGGCCGATCGTTCAACCGGATGGCCGACTCGCTCCAGCGGGCCGAGGAGCGGCAGCGCCGGCTGGTCGCTGACGTGGCGCACGAACTGCGAACGCCGCTGGCCAACCTGCGTGGCTACCTGGAGGCGCTCAAGGACGGCGTGATAGCGCCCGATCCCGAGCTCTTCGCGTCGCTGCACGAGGAGGCGGTGCTCCAGCAGCGCATCGTCAACGACTTGCAGGACCTGGCGCTCGCCGAGGCGGGCACGCTGGCGTACCACCGGGTGGTCATCGACCTCGCCGAGCTGCTGGAGACGGCCCGGATGGCGCACCTCGCGGTCGCGGAGACGGCTGGGGTGCGGCTGGCGGTGGCGGTGCACGAGTCGGTGCTGGTCAACGTCGACCCGGACCGTATGCGGCAGGTCTTCGGCAACCTCATCTCCAACGCCGTCCGGGCCACCGCGGAGGGCGGCAGCGTGACGCTGACCGCTGGCTACATGGGTGGTTCGGTGGTGGTACGCGTGGCGGACACCGGCTCCGGCATCCCCGCCGAGGCGCTGCCGTATGTGTTCGACCGGTTCTGGCGGGGTGACCAGGCACGTGGCCGGCGCACCGGTGGCAGCGGGCTGGGGCTGGCGATCGTCCGCCAGATCGTGACCGACCACCACGGCACGATCGTCGTCGCCAGCCAGGTGGGCGTCGGCACCACGTTTACGCTGACGTTGCCGCCCGCAACCGCACCCGCAGACGCGCAGTGGAGAGCAGCGCCACCAGAGCCGTCGCGAGGATGGTGAAGACCAGGCCGTGCACCAGACCCCTGGTGAGGTACTCGCCGCCGGTGTGGTCGACGGCGTAGGTGCCGATCTCGCGGCTGGACCAGAACGGCGTGACCCGAGTGATCGAGTCGGCTGGGTCGATCATCATCTGGAGGCCCACCACCACCAGCAGGACCAGCGTGCCTTCCAGCTCACGCGGCACGAGGGCCCCGATGAGCAGCCCGAAGGGCGCGGCCACCGTTACCGAGAAGACCATGGCCAGCGCCACCGCGCCGATTCGCACCTGGTCGCCATGGTCGATCGCGACGAGCGCGAAGAACGGCGCCGCGACGACGAGGCCAAGCAGCCACATCGCGGCGAGCCGGCCGAGGTACAGGTGGTGGCTCGCGTATCCGGACAGCCGCAACCGCGGCTCGACCGGCCGGCTGGAGCCGCTGGCGAACAGCGACGCCGTGCTGACCGCCCAGGCGATGCCCAGGAGCAGGAACCGGATCGACTGGCCCACGTGGTCGCCGCGGCGCACCAGGTAGAACGCCAGCGGCATGGCGAGAAGCAGGGCGAGCACCGCCCGGCGGCGTAGCATCTCGCGCACCGCCATCTCGGCCACGGTCAGGATCTTCATGCCGCCGCTCCTTCGGTCGCGGGGGTCAGGTCGAGCACCTGGTCGACCTGGTCGAGCTGGCTCAGCAGGTGGGTCACCACGACGACAGCCCGGCCCTCGTCGCGCCAACGCCACACGTGCTGCCAGAAGTCGAGGTATGTGCCGCGGTCGAAGCCCTGGTACGGCTCGTCGAGCAGCAGCACGTCGGGCTCGCCCATGGACGCCATGACGAGGTTGAGCTTCTGCCGGGTGCCCCCGGACAGGTGGCGCGTCTGGACTCCGGCGGCCGGCCGCCACTGGAGCGCGGCGGCGCCGGCCCGGCCGATCTGCTTGGAGCGCTCGCGGTCGAGCCCGCGACCCGCCCCGATCAGCACGAACTGCTCGTCGGGCAGGAGGAAGTCGTAGGTGCCGGCGTCCTGTGGGCAGTATCCGAGGCGGCCGTCGAGCGTGACCTCACCGGCGTCCGGCGCGAGCAGCCCGGCGCAGATGCGCAGAAACGTGCTCTTGCCCGCGCCGTTCGCGCCGACCACGGCGGCCACCTCGCCGGCCCGTACGGTCAGGTCCACCGAGCGCAGGATGGTGCGCCGGCGGTACCGCTTGGTGATGCCGCGGGCCGACAGGCGTACCCGGCCGGGCGCTGGACGGGCCGGCCGCCCGTACCGTGCCGCGAGGCTCTCCGCGACCGCGGCCGCGTACCCCTCCGGCGTCCCGAACGCCCGCAGTGCCGGCTGCCCGCTGTCGCGCAGGTGTGCCGCCGCCTCGGCGACGACGTGCCGGACCGCGTCCGGCGTCAGCTGGTGCCGGGCCATTTCCTGCCCGAGCGCCCACAACCATCTGTCGTTGTCCATGGTCACCTCCGGATTACCGCGTCGACGTGGCCAGCGAACACGGACCAGTCGGCGGACAGCCGCTGAAGGGCCTCCACGCCGGCCTCCGTGAGCCGGTAGTACTTGCGAGCGGGGCCCGAGGCGCCCTCACGCCACTCGGCCGTAATCAGGCCGGTGCGCTGGAGGCGCAGCAGTACGGGGTAGAGGGTGCCGCCCTGAATCTGGCCGAACCCGGCCTCGTCGAGCGCCTGCGCCAGCTCGTATCCGTAGGACTCCCGCCGACCCAGCAGGGCCAGCACGCAGACGTCGAGGACGCCGCGCAGCCACTGACCCCGCCGTTCTTGATCCACGCGGAAGAAGGTAGCACAGCTATCTAGGTAGCGCTGCCATCTAGTTGTCGCCAGTTGTCCGGGCCGTCCAGCATCGACCGGACGGCCTCGTACGCTTCGTCTTCGCTGTCGAACTCGTAGAAGCGGGACACGCCCTCGGCCCCGCCGGCACGTTGCTCGACGAACCACTGGTCGGCGTCCGCGCGCAGGTACACATCCCGGCGCGCGAGCCGCCCCCATTTGCCGTTCCACCAGTGCTTTCGCTGCTCCATGGCAGCACTGTATAGAACAGATGTTCGACTATCTGCGGGGGTCCGCCTGCTCGGGGACGCCCCGGCGCGCCACGAGCGCGTCGCGGATCTCGGTCAACAGCTTGACCTCCTCGCTCGGCGCGGCCGGCGGGGGCTCCTCGCCGCGGCGGCGCCGCTCGGCGAGCTTGTTCATCGGGAGCACGACGAGGAAGTAGAGGGCGGCGGCGGTGAGGAGGAAGGCGATGACGGCGTTGATGAACGCGGGTACGTCGAAGTAGACCTTGCGAATGTGGAATCCGCCGGCTTTGACGCCCTCTCCGCCTGAAATGACCCGGATCAGCGGCTCCAGGAACGACTTGGTCAAATTAGTGACGACCGTGGTGAACGCCGCGCCGATGACGATGCCGACCGCGAGGTCGACCACGTTGCCGCGCATGATGAAGTCTTTGAAACCCTTGAGCATGCCCAGCACCGTATGCCCTATTCGGCTAGACCTCTAGGAACGCACCCGCCTCAGTAGCCGCAAGCTCCGCGTCGCCGGCCCGGATCGCCGCCACCAGCCGGCCGTGGTCCACGTATCTGTCGTGGTGCAACTCGCCGCCGACCCCTTCGGCGATCGTCGCGCGCGTCGCGGCGCCGAACGACGCGTACAGCTCCGCCAGCATTTCGTTGTGCGCGGCGGCCACGATCGCGGCGTGGAGCACCGCGTCGGCCTCGACGAAGTCGGCGACGCGGCCCGATCGCCACGCGGCCTCGCGGTCGGCGAGCGCGCCGTCGAGCGCCGCCATGTCTTGCTGTGTACGCCGTTGCGCGGCGAGCCGTGCCGCCTCAACTTCGAACGCCCGGCGCACCTCGACCGCCTCGGCCACCCGCGCGCTGGCGAGCCGGCGCGAGACCGCCCCGGATAGCTCGTCGGTGGAGACGACGTAGGTGCCGGAGCCCTGCCGGCACTCCAGCACCCCGGCGTGCACCAGCGCCCGCACCGCCTCGCGGACGGTGTTGCGCCCCACGCCGAGCGCCTCGACGAGCTGCGGCTCGGTCGGGATGCGGCCGCCCACCGGCCAGGCACCGGTGGTGACCTGCTCGCGGAGCTCGTCGATCACCTGGCGCACGAGCGTCGGCCCGCCCCGTGGCATTGGTTACATCACCCGACCATAAATCATCCCATGATTCTAGACTCGAAGAACCATGTCTGCCCCCGCCGCCACCCGCACTCAGGGCACCGCACTCGTCCTCGCTGGCATCCTGCTCGTCGCGGTCAACCTGCGCACCGCCATCACCAGCCTCGGCGCGCTGCTCGACGAGGTGCGCACCGGCCTACAGCTTTCCGGCGCGATGGCGGGCGTGGTCACGACGATGCCGACGATCGCGTTCGCGGCGTTCGGTGCGCTGACCCCGGTGCTGGTCCGCCGGTTCGCGCCGAGCCGAGTGCTCTTCGTCGCCATGATCGCGTTGGCGGCGGGCGAGGCGATCCGGGTCGTCACCGGCTCCACGGTCGTCTTCGTGGTGACCAGCGGGCTGGCCCTCGCCGGCATCGCGGTCGCCAACGTGCTGCTTCCCCTGCTGGTCAAGCAGCACTTTCCGGACCGAGTAGGGCTCGTCACCGGCGCATACACGGTCGCGCTGACCGCCGGCGCCACCGTGGCCGCCGCGTCGGCGGTACCGATCGCGGACGCGTTCGGCTCGTGGCGGGCTGGGCTCGGCGCGTGGACCGTGCTCGCGGCGGTCGCCGTGCTCCCCTGGCTGCCGATCGTGCGCCGCACGGCCGGTGCGCGGGCCGCCCTGCCCGCGCCGGCCAGCCGGATACAGCCGGGGCGCACCCGGGTCGGCTGGGCGATGGCGCTCTACTTCGGCACCCAGTCACTGAGCGGGTACGCGACGATGGGCTGGCTGGCGCAGCTTTTCCGGGACTCCGGGTACTCGCCGAGCACGGCTGGGCTGCTGCTGGCCGGGGTCACCGCGGTTGGAGTGCCGGTGGCGCTCGCCATGCCGACCCTGGCGACGAAGCTGCGGAGCCTGCGCCCGCTCGTGCTTACCCTCTCGGTCGCGATGATCGCGTCGTACGTGGGTCTGGCCCTGGCACCGCACGGTGGCGCGCTGTTCTGGGTGGTGTTGCTGGCGATCGGGCAGGGCGCGTTTCCGCTGGCGCTGGTCGCGATCGGGCTGCGCGCCCGCACCGCGGAGGGCACCGTTGCGCTGTCCGCGTTCACGCAGAGCACCGGTTACCTGATCGCCGCGCTGGGTCCGCTGCTGGTCGGCGCCCTGTACGAGGCGACCGCCGGCTGGACGGTACCGATCGCGCTGCTGATCGCGGCGGCGGTGGTCCAGACGGCGGCCGGCCTCGCGGTGGCGCGCCCCCGCTACGTGGAGGACCCGGCCGTTACGCCGTAGGGCTCGGAGTCGGCCGGAGCACCTCGCAGGCCTTGACCGCTTCGGCGATCTCGGTGTCTGCGGTGTTGTCCACCTGGGACAATTCGACACCCGCGGTCGGAGAGGCAGATGCGGTAGGCGGCCTCCGCCAGGCCGTCACCGCCGCCCGGGCCACCCTGGCCGCCAGTCGGGACTCATCGAAGGTGACGAAATTGTCATAGCCGGTTCCTACGCCGTTCCCAGGTAATTCCGAGCTAGCGACCGTAGAGATACTCCGTGACGTCCCGCCTGACCAAGGTCCTCGTCGTCGACGACGAGCCGAACATCTGCGCCCTCCTTTCCGCGACGCTGCGGCTCATCGAGTTCGAGGTACGGGTTGCCAACTGCGGCCAGGAGGCCCTGGTGGCCGCCGAGGAGTTTGAGCCGGACCTCGTCGTGCTCGACGTGATGCTGCCCGACCTCGACGGGTTCCAGGTCGCGCAGAAGCTGCGGTCCACCGGTGGTCCGGGCGTGCCGGTGCTCTTCCTCACCGCGCGGGACGCCGTCGAAGACCGGATCTCCGGCCTCACCGTCGGCGCCGACGACTACGTGACCAAGCCCTTCAGCCTCGAAGAGGTGGTGCTGCGCATCCGGGCCATCCTGCGCCGCAGCCGCATCGAGCCGGACGGCGAGCTGGACACGGGCGTGCTGCGCTACGCCGACCTGGAGCTCGACGAGGACGCGCACGAGGTACGCCGGGGCAACAAGCTGGTCGAACTGTCGCCGACCGAGTTCAACCTGCTGCGCTACCTGCTGGTGAACGCCGGCCGGGTGGTCAGCAAGGCACAGATCCTCGACCGGGTGTGGAGCTACGACTTCGGCGGCGACGGTCGGATCGTGGAGTCGTACGTCTACTACCTGCGCAAGAAGATCGACTGCTGGGAGCCGCCGTTGATCCACACCGTGCGTGGGGTCGGGTACGCCCTGCGCCTTCCCAAGTCGCAGGACGAATGAGGCTTCCCCGGTGGCGGCACTGGACGCTACGGTCGCGACTGGTTCTCGCGGTCGCGGTGCTGGCCGCGGTGGCGCTGGTCGTCGCGAACGCGGGCGGCGTGATCGTGCTGCGCCGGTACCTGACCGACTCGATCGACCAGCAGCTCAGGGTGATGGGCCGAGGCCCCGCGAAAGATGGGCGCTTCACCCCGCCGCCGCCGTTGCCCGGTTCCGAGTACTTCCCCCGCGGGCGGTTCGACCAGTACAAGACGCTGATCGTGTTCGACGGGACCGGCGTCCAGGTGCCGAAGCCCGAAAGCCCCGACATATCGCCACCGGCCCTCGAACCGTACGAGGAACTGGTGAAGCGCGCCGGAGGCAAGCCCTACACCGTCAGCTCGGCCGACGGCGAAAACTCCTGGCGGGTCCAGGTCGTGTTCCGCGGCGATGAACTGGTGGTCGCAGCGATATCGCTGCGGCAGGTCGACGCGACCGTCGACCTGCTGCTCACCATCGAGCTGGCCGTCATGGCGGCCGTGCTTCTGCTGCTGGGCCTCGTCGCCGCGTACGTCGTCCGAATAGGACTACGGCCGCTGACCCGCATGGAACGCACCTCCGCGCAGATCACGGCGGGTGACCTGTCCCGGCGGGTCGACGCCGACCCGCACACCGAGACCGGCCGGCTGGGCATCGCGCTCAACTCCATGCTCGACCGCATCGAGACCGAGGTGGCGGCGCGGACGACCTCCGAGCAGCGGCTGCGGCAGTTCGTCGCGGACGCGTCGCACGAACTGCGCACGCCGCTCACGTCGATCCGTGGCTTCGCCGAGCTGTACCGCCGGGGCGGCACACCGGCCGGGCCGGTGCTGGACGAGACCATGGCTCGAATCGAGTCCGAGGCGGCCCGGATGGGGCTGCTCGTCGAAGACCTACTGCTGCTCGCCAAGCTCGACAAGCAGCGGCAGGCGCAACGGCGCCCCGTCGACCTGCTGGCCATCGCCGCCGACACGATCCGCGACGCGTACGCCCGCCGGCCCGACCGGCCGGTGCGGCTCGCCGCGCTCGGTGCCGACGACGGGGCCTTCGAACCGGTCACCGTGCTCGGCGACGAGCACCGGCTCCGGCAGGTCGCCACCAACCTCGTGTCCAACGCGCTACAGCACACGCCGTCGCAGGCCGACATCACGGTGCGGGTGGGCAGGCTGGCGCGGCTCCAGCCCTGGTACAACCCGGCGGCGGCGGTCGGCGCGGAGTTGCCCTCCGCCGGTCCGGTCGCCGTGCTGGAGGTGGTCGACACCGGTCCGGGCGTACCCAGCACGCACGCCGAGCGGATCTTCGAACGGCTGTACCGGGCCGACCCCAGCCGCAACCGGCGCAACGGCGGCTCAGGGCTGGGACTGTCCATCGTGGCCGCGATCGTCAGCAACCACGGCGGCCGGGTCGAGCTTGACACGGCTCCCGGGCGCGGCTCGGCGTTCCGGGTGCTGCTGCCGACGGGTTCTCAGTCGCCCTCGAGCTAGCGCGGGGGTTGTTCCGAGCCGTCGCCATCAAGCTGCCGCCTATACGTCTACCGCGCGCTGTCTTCGTCGACACCGGGCTCGCCGTGGTATTAGCCGGCGGTGCGGTGTGGGCGCACACGTCGTTCAGCAGCGCCGAAGCGGCCGAATCCACCACCGACGAGAAAAGCTCGTCCAGCGGCTTCCAGGACGCCAACGATGTCGCAATTGCGCCACTCATCGCCGTGCAGCAGGCCCTGGTGGTCGTCCAGGGCCAGGCCGACAGCGCGGGTACTGTCACCGCCACCACTGTCACCGGGTCCAAATAGGACACCTTACGGTGGCCGCTTGCGGGCTGCGATCGACGAGGTACGCGTAGTAGCGTGACCCGTCATGCGTCCGCGCCGTCTGCTCGTCGTCGGACTGGTGTGCGCCGGGCTGACACTGGTCCTCATGGTGACCGTCGCGGTCTTCGCCTGGCGCGCCCTGACCGGCCCTGACATCGGGGCGGCCGCCGAAGGCCTGCGCGCCGCGCCGGCGGTCAAGCTCGCCGTCGTGTACGAGGCCCCCGACGGTCGCCGCATAACGGGCGACTTCGTGGTGACCGCCGACCGCTACGCCAGCGGCACCATCACCGACCCGACCGCCGGCCGCGCCGAACTGGTCGCCGGCCCCGGTGGGGTCGCCGTTCGCGGCGACGCCTCCTTCTGGTCCCGGCGGGCGCCACGACCACTCAAGCGCGCGGTGGGTCGCTGGATCAGGCCCGAGCCCGACATGGCGTACCCCCTCGACGTGGCGTCGGCGCTGAACCCGGACGCGCTGGCGGACCTCGTCGAATCGATCGGCCGGCGCGGCTCCGCCGACGACGCTGTGGACACGGTTGCCGGCCAGCGCGTCGTCACGGTCACCGCCGGCGACTGGACCGCCCTGGTCACCGCCGACAAGCCGCGCCGCCTCGTGTGGCTGGGCGGCCCTATCCGCGACCGCGCTCTCTCCAAACCCGTCGCCCTCGGCGCTTTTCAGCCCGCCGCGCTGCGTGCGCCGGCGCCTGCCGATCCGATCGCTCGGCCGCCGTACGCGGCGATCCTGCCCGAGCCCGCCACCGCGACGGCGGCCCAAGGGGTGCGCGAGGCCGTCGTCAAAGTCCTGCCCGACACGGCCTCGTCAGGGCCACCCGCGATCGCCGATCTCCCCGCCGCCCTGCCTGTCTTTCAGACTAAAATCAACTCAAGTGACTGCACGTCCCCGGTCTGCACCTGGTCGGTGACCGTGACCAATGTCGGCACCGCACCCGGCGACGCCACCGTCCACGCGTTCGCCACCCCAGGCATGAAAGCCCCGCAGTCGTTCCCGCTCGGCACGCTCGCTCCCGGCGCCGAGCTGACCACAGCGGTGATGCCCTTCGATAACCCGGCGCCACCCGCCCAGCGCGGCCAGCGAACCCAGGTCTTCGTCGACTACCTGGCATGGGTGCACAGCCCGACCCTGCACGGCGACGACACCGACGTGCTGCGCAGGCTGGGAACGCGCGGCATCGACCCCAACAAGGACCTGCCTCAGATCGATCCGGCGTTCCAGTCCACAGTGCTCCGCGCCGCCGACCTGATGACGAGGGACTTGAAACGCGGCCAAGACGAGAAGCTCCAGAAGGCCGTCGACGCAGTCCACGACGGGGTCAAGTTCGGCCTGCTCCCCGAGCTGAAAGTCATCGTCGACTCCGGCCGCCTCCTCAACCCCGAGGGCCTGACAAGGCGCCTTCCGCAGGCCGACATCAACACTCATCCAATCGCGGCTCAGCAGCCGGCTACCGACAAGATTGGCGTGCGGCGCGAGATCGAACAGACAGCCGAGATCCTTCGCCAAGACCGCCGTGCGAAGGTCATTCTTGATGGCTATCTTGAGGTGGACGGCACAAAGTACGGCGCCGACGTCCTCGATACAACGAATAAACGTGCTTATCAACTCAAGTCGGTGAGCAACAACAAGATTGCCCAGGCCATACGTGCTGCTGTTGGGCAGCTGAACGGATCTCGGGGTGTGGACGACCAGAGCGGCGTTCGCCAGATTGCTCCTCCCGGGTATGAGAAGATAGCGCTGATCTATGTCGAGCCCCGTAGTGGTCATTTTACTCAGAGCGAAACAATGCTTATCGCTCAATACCTGCGTAGTAGCCGCGATATCAGACTGTGCGAGGATGGCGTCGCAATGATCGACCAGTTGGTCATTGTGAACGCGCGCGGAATCCACAGGTGGTCGAAGGAGTCGTTCGGTGGCCTTGGCTTCCCCTGCTAACAACTGGAACAGCATCGATAGCAACGAGGTCTTCTGGTGGGAGGCCGTCTTCCCGTGGGCAGAGGCAGATCCCGAGTCGTTGCTGCAATGGCAGGAGGCTGTCCTGGCTGTCGGCGACCGCACCGGTATCTATCGCGTCGAATCGATCGATCGGATGGGATACAGGAGGCAGCGCGACGGCTATATCGGTGATTTTATCCGAGAGCATTCCGATCTGATCCCGAGAGAAGACCTCCATCTACCGCGTGGGTTCGTTTGCGACGTTCTGGACCCCAATATGCGAAACCCCGCAGTCGCGTGCACCATGTTGAGCTATGCGGATGAGAAGGGTGACGTAGCGGAAACGTGGGTGAGAGACATGGGCCAGTTGGCACACATGGTCGGCCACGAGTTCGGATATCCCTACCAGCCGCTGGAGATCGCTGCTGAGGGCGGCTCGGAGAGCCTACCCGGCCTGCAAAGGGTGTCGGTCATACTCGCTACGTCGACGGATATTTGGTTTCCTTGGAATTCGCCTATGGGGCGCGGCGGAGTGCCGCGGGACGAGCCGCTCGACAACCGGGTGTTGTCACGGCTCAACGGGGCGCGGCTGAACGCGTTTCTCGGCGAGGTGCGGGAGGCGACGCTCGCCGCGGGCGGCGCGTGGACGTGTGCGCCGTGGCGGGAGGAGCGGCAGGTGAACGAGTTCGGGGTGGTGTTGGACGCGCCCAAGCCTGCCCGGGTCTGACGCCGATCAAGGAAGTTTGCCACGATCAAGGGCAAACGCACGTGGAGAGAGATCAAAGCACGTGCGGTTGCCCTTGATCGACGGAAGCGGCGGGGCAGGGCGCGGGCGCAGCGGGCAGCGACGGACGTGGGAGTGGAGGACGGCGTGGGGCAGGTTGTCGGAGCGGTTGATCAAGGGACCACCAGTACGCGGTTCATGGTCTTTGATCACTCGGGGAACGTGGTCGGGCGGCACCAGCTCGAACACGAGCAGATTCTGCCCCGGGCCGGCTGGGTGGAGCACAATCCGCTGGAGATCTGGGAGCGTACGTCGGCCGTCATCGGTACCGTCATGAACGCCCACGGCCTGAGCGCGTCCGACCTGGTCGCGCTCGGCGTCACCAACCAGCGTGAGACGGCCGTGGTGTGGAACAGGCGCACCGGCCGGCCGTACTACAACGCGATCGTCTGGCAGGACACCCGTACCGATCAGATTGCCGCCGCTCTCGACCGCGACGGGCGCGGTGATGTCATCCGCGAGAAGGCCGGCCTGCCGCCGGCGACGTACTTCTCCGCCGGCAAGGTGCAGTGGATCCTGGAGAACGTCGACGGGGTCCGGGCGGCGGCCGAGCGCGGCGACGCGATCTTCGGCACCACGGACACCTGGCTGTTGTGGCACCTCACCGGTGGGGTCGACGGTGGCGTGCACGCCACAGATGTGACGAACGCCAGCCGCACCATGCTCATGAACCTGGAGACCCTGGATTGGGACGACGAGCTGCTGTCGTTCTTCGGCATTCCGCGGGCGATGCTGCCCGAGATCCGGCCCTCGTCCGATCCGAACCGTTTCGGGGTGACCCGGGCAGGCGGTCCGCTGGGTGGGGAGGTGCCGTTGACGGCAGACCTCGGCGACCAGCACGCCGCCACTGTCGGCCAGGTCTGCTTCGCCGAGGGCGAGGCGAAGAATACCTACGGCACGGGCAACTTCATGCTGCTGAACACTGGTACATCGATCGTGCGCTCGCGGTCCGGGCTGCTGACGACGGTCTGCTACAAGTTTGGCGACGAGCCACCGGTGTACGCGCTGGAGGGCTCTATCGCGGTGACCGGCTCGGCCGTGCAGTGGCTGCGCGACCAGCTCGGCATCATCAGCGGCGCGGCGCAGAGCGAGGCGCTGGCGGCGCAGGTCGAAGACAGCGGGGGCGTGTACTTCGTGCCGGCGTTCTCGGGGCTGTTCGCGCCCTACTGGCGCTCCGACGCGCGCGGGGTGATCGTGGGGCTGTCGCGGTACAACACGAACGCGCACCTGGCCCGGGCCACGCTGGAGGCGATCTGCTACCAGAGCCGCGATGTCACCGAGGCGATGGCCAAGGACTCCGGGGTGCGGCTCGACGTGCTCAAGGTGGACGGCGGGGTGACCGCCAACCGGCTGTGCATGCAGTTGCAGGCCGACATCCTCGGTGTGCCGGTGAGCCGGCCGGTGGTCGCGGAGACCACCGCGCTGGGCGCGGCGTACGCGGCCGGCCTGGCGGTGGGCTTCTGGAAGAACACCGACGAGCTGCGGCAGAACTGGAACGAGAGCGAGCGCTGGCAGCCGACCTGGTCGGAGGAGCGGCGGGCCGAGGGGTACACCAGGTGGAAGAAGGCCGTGGAGCGGACCCTGAACTGGATCGAGGTCGACTAGCCAAGCGACGTCGATCAAGGAGAAATGCATCGATCAAGGGCGAATGCACGTGGTTTGGAGATCAAAACACGTGCGTTTGCCCTTGATCGACGGCAAGAAGCGGGACCGGCGGGGCGGGTGGGACGGGCCGGGCGGGCCGGGGCGGGGCGGGGGGATTAGTCGGTTGCGGGCTCGGGGGCTATGGCCTCGGCGACCGTGGGGTAGGTCTGGAGGACCTCCACCAGGCCGCTCACCTCGAGGATGCGCAGCACGCCGCGCTGGGGAGCGGCGATGCGGACCTGGCCACCGGCCTCGTCGCAGCTGTTCTTCGCGCGGACGAAGACGGACAGTCCCGTCGAGTCACAGAACGACAGCTCGGACAGGTCGAAGACGAGCCGACTGCGGCCCTTGTCGAGCAGATCGCTGATCTGGTTCTGAAGCTGTGGCGCAGTAGCCATGTCGAGCTCTCCGCCGACCGCGACGACAACAACGTCACCGCGCTGCTCGGTACTTACCGTCAACGACATTCGCGACCTCCCGTACGGGATGAAAGGTACTCCACCCGTCCGGTACGCGCAGTAGAGGGGCGCAAAAGCGCCGTACATTGAGCTGGTGAGCGAGTCAGCGACCATCTTGGTGGCGGACGGGAGCGCCGCCAAGCGAGAGCTACTCGCCAACGTGCTCAGCCGGTCCGGATACGCGGTGATTGAGGCCCGAACCGGCGCGGAGGCGTTGGCCTGCCTCGATGCTGAGCACGTCGACCTGGTGGTGGTCGACGTCAAGCTGCCCGATAAGAGCGGGTTCGAGGTCTGCGAACGGATCAAGGAGGACCCGCGGCACGCCGCGCTGCCGGTGGTCCACGTGTCGGAGTACGCGGTCGACATGGCCGACCGGGCCAGCGGCGCCGACGCCTACCTCACGGAGCCGATCGACCCGGATGCGCTGATCGTCACCGTCCAGTCCGTCCTGCGGTACTGCCGGGCTCGGCAGCAGGCCGAAGGGCTCGCGGAGCGCCTTGGCCGGCTCGCCGACACCGCCCTCGCGATCAACCTGGCGCCGTCCGTCGCGCGGCTCGTCGAGGCCGCGGCCGCAGGCGCCGCGAAGATCTTCGACGGGCCGGTCGTGGCGACCGCCGAGACCGCCGACGGCGAATTGCTGGCGGCCGCGACCAATGGCCGAGACGCGTCCACCACCGTGCACCTGCGGAAGGCCGACCGCCGTCCGGCGCCGGTCGGCACGACCATCCGCGTGGACGAGCCGGCCGAGTGGCCGCTCGTTGCGTGGCCGGCCGGTGACACGGTGACGGTCGCGGTGGCGAGGCTGCGAGAAGACCGGCCGCCGGTCAGCGTCGCGGTGCCGACCAAGACCCAGATGCCCGGATACCCCGTGCTGCGGCAACTTTCGCAGGCGGTGGCCGTCGCGGCGGAGGCGCAGCGCTCGTACGACGAGGAACACCGGATAGCCCTGACCCTCCAGCGCAGCCTGCTGCAGCGGCGCCTGCCCGATGTGCCTGGTTGGGACTTCGCCGTGCGATACGAACCGGCAACCGCTGATACCGAGGTTGGCGGAGACTTCTACGAGCTCACGGTGATCGACGATCGGCTGCTGGTGGCGATCGGTGACGTGACCGGCCATTCGCTGCACGCCGCCACCGTGATGGCCGAGGTGCGGCACGCGGTCCGGGCGTACGCGGTGGACGGTCACGAGCCGGCCGCCGTGGTGGCACGGGTCGACACGCTGCTGCGCCGCCTGCTGCCGGGTGAGCTGGCCACGCTGTGCCTGTTGCTCATCGACCCGCGCAACGGCAGGGTCCGGATGGCAAGCGCCGGTCATCCGCCGCCGCTGGTCGCGGCTGGTCGCAGGATCGCGTACCGGGAACATCGCGCGCCGTTGCTGGGTGTGGCTGTCGACCGCCCCGACGACCTGCGATTCACGCTGCCGCGCGGCGGCACGCTGATCCTGTACACGGACGGCCTGATCGAGCGGCGCGACGCCGACATCGACGTCGGCCTGGCAGAGCTGGCCGGGGCGGCGACCCGGGTCGACGCCGACCTGGACCGCTTCTGCGAGCGGCTGGTCCGCGAACTGGCCGCGCCGGAGGTCCGCGACGACATCGCGGTTGTCGCCATCCGGCGTAACTGAGGGTCAGGGTTGACAGCGGCTATTCACTGGATGAATAGTTGCCGGCGTGTCCACGCCCCACGTCCTTCTCGGGCTGCTCGCTGACGGACCCAAACACGGGTACGACTTGAAGCGGGCGCACGACCTCAAGCTGCCGCGAGCCAAGCCGGTGGCGTTTGGGCAGGTCTACGCGACGCTCGGCCGGTTGGCGCGCGACGGGCTCGTCGTGCCGGCGGGCCAGGATCGGGACGCGGGGCCGGATCGCACGTCGTACGAGCTGACGGAGGACGGCCGCAAGGCGCTGATGGAGTGGATCGCGGCCGTGGAGGCACCGATGCCGCACCTCACCAGCGTGCTGCTCGCCAAGGTCGTCGTCACCCTGCTGGTCGGCGACGCGGACCAGGCCCGTGAGTACCTGGCCGCACAACGCGCGGCACACACCGCCCGCCTGCGGGAGCTGACCGGCGTGAAGACGGATCCGGACGCCACCCTCGGCGACGTGATCGCGGCCGACTTCGGCATCGCCCACCTCGACGCGGACCTGCGCTGGCTGCGAACCACGCTGGACCGGGTCGCCGACCTGCACGAAGAGGTGATCACCCGATGAGCTACCTGAGTGCCCGCGGCCTCGTCCGGTCGTACGGGCGGACGCCCGCCCTTCGCGGCGTCAACCTGGATGTCGAGGAGGGCGAGATCGTCGCCGTCACCGGCCCGTCCGGCTGCGGCAAGTCGACCCTGCTGCACTGCATGGCCGGCATCCTCCGGCCGGACGCCGGCGAGGTGACCTACCGGGAGCACCGCATCGACACCTGGTCGGAGGGAGCACGAGCGGCGCTTCGGCGCACCGAGTTCGGCGTGCTGTTCCAGTTCGGGCAGCTCGTGGCGGAGTTGACCGCCGCGGAGAACGTCGCGCTGCCGCTGCTTCTCGCCGGCACGGGGCGGCGAGAGGCGCGGACCGCGGCACTGTCCTGGCTGGACCGGCTCGGTGTCGCCGACCTCGCCGACCAGCGGCCGGGCGAGATGTCGGGCGGCCAGCAGCAGCGCTGCGCGGTCGCGCGGGCGCTCGTCACCGAGCCGCGGGTGCTCTTTTGCGACGAGCCGACGGGTGCGCTGGACTCGCTGGCCGGTGAGCAGGTGCTCGGCCACATCGTGCGGCTGGCCCGCGAGCAGCGCACCACGGTCGTGCTGGTCACGCACGACGTGCAGGTGGCGGCCTACGGGGACCGCGAGGTCATGCTCCGCGACGGCGTGGCCGATCCGACCGGCCTTGGCACCGTGGCGGCTCAGCCGTGAAGCCCTGGGCGCTGGTGCGGCTGGCACTCGCCGGCACCCGCAGCGACACGGCGCGGGTGGCGCTGACCGGCCTGTCCGCCGGTCTCGCCACGCTGGCGTACCTCGCCGCGCTGACCGTCGTCGCGATACCGACCGTGGAGGACAACGGCTCCAGGGTGAGTCCGCAGTACCGCCATGCTCTGATCGCGGAAGCCGGCCTCCGCCCGGGCGTCGTGGTGGTACTGGTGCTGCTCACCATCCCGGTGCTGGCCCTCGCGGGTCAGTGCGCGCTGCTCGGGGCGCCGTCGCGGGACCGCCGCCTGGCCGCGATCCGGCTCGCCGGCGGCAGCCCGGGCCAGGCGATCGCGATCGCCGCGACCGAGACCGGTCTGGCCAGCGTGCTGGGCACGGCGGCCGGGGTGGGCGCGTACTTCGGCGGCCGTGAGCTGCTGCACAGGCCGGGTGCCGACGGCAAGCTGCCGCTGCCCACCGACGTGGTGCCGCCAGCCTGGTGGATCGCCGCGGTGTGCCTGGGCATCCCGGCGGTCGCCATGCTCTTCGCGGTCCTACAGCTCCGGCGGGTCGTGGTCACGCCGTTCGGGGTGGTCCGGCGCGTGCGAGACCGGCCCCCGATGCCGTGGCCAGGCGTGCTGATCATCGTGGGCCTCGTCATCACGGCGTCGATCGTGCCGTTGTCGCGGCAGCTCGAAGGCGATACACCCGCGTTGCTCCTGGTACTGCTTTTCCTGGGACTGGCGTGCGCCACGGTCGGTGTCGTGGCGGGCACCGGCTGGATCTCATACAGGACGGGCTGGCTCATGCACCGCTTCGGTCGGCGGCCGGCGACCCTGCTGGCGGCACGGCGCCTGATGGCCGACCCGTGGAACGGCAGCCGCACGCTCGCCGGACTGCTCGCGTGCCTGGTCTTCGGCGGCGGGGCGGCGGGGGTGCGCTCGTCGTTCGCCACCGATTTCCAGGTGGAGCGGGAGGCGGCCGAGCGGTCCGCCCCCAGCGGCGTGACCATCGAACCGCGCGACACCGACTTCTACTTCGGAGCGTTCAACCTCATCAACATCGCGATCGCGGTCGGCCTGGTCATCGCCGCGGGCGGCTTGGTCGTCGCGCTCGCCGAGTCGATCGTGTCCCGCCGGCGGTCGTACGCCGCGCTCGTGGCGACCGGCGTGCCCCGATCCACGCTGGCGAAGGCTGTGATGTGGCAGTCGCTGACTCCGGCGGTACTGGGGATCGCGACCGCGCTAGCGGTTGGGGTGGGGCTGTCCCGGGGCCTGTTCGGCGACGCTTCCAGACAGGACAGCGTCGTGCGCGAGGTACCAGTACCCCTTGACGACCTGGCGCTGCTCGGCGCTGGCGCCGTGGTGGCGGTGCTCGCGGTCGTCGGAGCCGGCCTGCTCTTTCTGCGCGCGAGCACAGCGATCGAGGAGCTCAGAGTGTGACCCGGAGGCCGGCGGAGTTCTCGGTCTCGTGCAGTTCGAGCTCGGCGATCCGGCTGTCCGGCGGGATGTCGTAGACGACCACGCCGGCCACGCGGTTGCCCGGGTTGATCTCGTTGAGGAAGAGCTGCTGTTCCGGGTTGGCGAGGATGCCGGCGCCGCTGTCGGCGGCGAAGCGGGCCCCGTCCGGCCCGTACGCGCGCTGTAGCGTGTCGGCGAACGTGGCCGGCCGGCTCCCGACGTTGCTCACGGTGAGCTGGATCAGGCAGAACTGCCCCACGGCGGTCTGGTTGATGTACGGGTCGCCGACCTGGACGATGCCGCACTGCACGTCGTTGACGCGGAACTCCAGGCTGCCGTCCCGTCCTGCCTCGCCCAGCCCGACGGTGTCCACCCGCACGCGCACGACCCGTTCGTAGACGTCGTCGCCCCAGAGCAGCACCCCGGTGACCACGCCGGTGCCCGCGCCGCAGCACAGCACGGCCGCGGCCACGGCGGCGCCAGCGATGATGGCCAGCCGACCGCGCATCCGCCCGACCCCCCTTTGGGCGATTCTAGGCTTTTGTCGTGCGGGATAGCGGGCAATCTTGGCGGCATGGATCTGATCTCGATCGACGACGTGGAGGCGGCGGCCGTGAGCGTCGCCGGCGTCGCTGTCCGCACCCCGCTGCTGCCGTGCCGGTGGGACGACCAGCTTCTGCTCAAGCCCGAAAGCCTCCAGCCGGTCGGTTCCTTCAAGATCCGTGGTGCCACCCATGCGGTGGCGTCGGTGCCGGCGGAGCGCCGCTCGCGGGGCGTCGTCACGCACTCGTCGGGAAACCATGGCCAGGCGCTGGCCTACGCGGCCCGCGCGGCCGGCGCGCCGTGCATGGTCGTGATCCCGGAAATCGCACCCGCGGTCAAGATCGATCAGGTACGCGCGCTGGGCGCGACGGTCGTCCTGGTACCGCCCGCGCGGCGGCTGGCCGAGGCGGAACGGCTGGCCGCGGAGGGTGGAATGACCCTGATCCCGCCCTTCGACCACCGGGACGTGATCGCTGGGCAGGGCACGATCGGGCTGGAGATCGTCGCGGACCTGCCCGACGTCGATGTCGTGCTGGTACCCGTCGGCGGCGGTGGGCTCGCGTCAGGCATCGCCACAGCGGTCAAGGCGCTGCGACCTGAAGCCGCCGTGATCGGCGTCGAGCCGGAGTACGCGGCCGACGCGCGCGACTCGCTCGCGGCGGGTGAGCTGGTCACGTGGCCGGTCGAGCAGGCCTACCGGACAATCGCCGACGGGGTGCGGACCGGCCTGTCCGAGCTGACTCTCGCCCACCTGCGCGAGCGCCTCGACGGGATCGTGACCGTGAGCGAGGAGGAGATCCGGGCCGCGATGAGCCGCCTGGTGCGGGAGAGCCGGCTGGTCGTGGAGCCGAGCGGGGCGGTCGCCACAGCCGCGCACCTCTTCCGGCGGGCAGAGCTGCCGCCGGGTCGTACGGTCGCCGTCATCAGCGGCGGCAACGTCGACCCGGCCCTGCTCGTCAGCGTGATCTAGCCCCCTAGGCGGCGTTGAGGCGGTCGAGGATCCAGGCCGCGACGAACGCCTCCTCCTTCCATGCGTCGTACCGGCCGCTCGGCCCGCCGTGGCCCGCGCCCATCTCCGTCTTCAGCAGGTAGTTTCCGGCCGGGACGGTGGCGCGCAGCTTGGCGATCCACTTCGCCGGCTCGTGATAGAGCACGCGGGTGTCGTTGAGGCTGGTCACGGCCAGGATCGCCGGGTAGTCGACCGCCGTCACGTTCTCGTACGGCGTGTACGACTTCATGTACGCGTACACCTCGGGGTCGTGGAGCGGGTCGCCCCACTCCTCCCACTCGGTGACAGTGAGCGGCAGCGACGGGTCGAGGATCGAGTTGAGCGCGTCGACGAACGGCACCTGCGCCACCACGCCCGTGAAGGCGTCGGGTGCGAGGTTGGCCACCGCGCCCATCAGCAGACCGCCCGCCGAGCCGCCCCGGGCGACCAGCCGGTCGGTCGACGTCCAGCCCGCCTTGACCAGGTGCCGCGCGCAGGCCACGAAGTCCGTGAAGGTGTTCTTCTTGGCGAGCATCTTGCCGTCTTCGTACCAGCGGCGGCCCAGCTCACCACCGCCCCGGATGTGCGCGACCGCGAAGATGACACCACGGTCGAGTAGCGAGAGCCGGGGGATCGAGAACCAGGGGTCCATGCTCGCCTCGTACGAGCCGTACCCGTAGATGACGCACGGCGCCGAGCCGTCCTTGGGCGTACCGGCCTTGCAGACCAGCGAGACCGGCACCCGGGTGCCGTCGTCGGCGACCGCCCAGTCGCGGTGCTGCTCGTATCCCGCCGGGTCGAAGCCGCCGAGCACCGGCTTCTGCTTGCGCAGCACCATCTCGCGAGTGACCAGGTCGTAGTCGTACACCGAGTCGGGCGTCACGAACGACACGTAGTGCAGCCGCACGCTCGTCGTGGCGTACTCGGGGTTGCCCTCCAGGCCGACGCTGTAGAGCGGCTCCGGGAAGGCGATGTCGTACGAGTCGGTCGAACCGTCGGGGATCACCCGCAGGCCCGTCAGGCCGTCCTTGCGCAGCGACACCACCACGTGGTTAGAGAACGCGTCGACCGACTCCAGCCTGGTGCCCGGCGTGTGCGGGATCAGGGTGGTCCACTCGCCCGGCGCGTCCGCCGACGTGTAGGCGAGCGCGAAGTCTTCCGCGCCGTCGTTGTGGAGAACCAGGAACCGGTGACCGTGGTGCTCGATCGAGTACTCAAGGCCCTGCCGGCGCGGCGCGATCACCGCTGGCTCGCCGGTCGGGTTGCTGGCCGGGATCACCCGCGCCTCGCTCGTGACCTTGCTGTGGGCCTCGATCACGATGAACTTCTCGGAGCGGGTCAGCTCGACGCCAACCCAGAACCGCTCGTCGTCCTCCTGGTAGACCACAACGTCGTCGGCGGGCGGGGTGCCGATCGCGTGCCGCCACACCCGGTACGGCCGCCAGGCCTCGTCGACAGTCAGATAGAACAGCGTCGAGCCGTCCGCCGACCAGGCGCTGCCGTAGAACGCGTCGGGCACCTCGTCGGGCAGCACCTCGCCGGTGCTCAGGTCTTTGACGCGCAGCGTGAAGCGCTCGTCGCCGGCGTAGTCCGTCGAGTACGCCAGCCAGCGCCCGTCTGGGCTCACGTCGAACGTGCCCAGCGCGAAGAAGTCATGCCCCTCGGCCAGCGCGTTGCCGTCGAGCAGAACCTCTTCGCCGTCCAGCGGCGCACCGTCCGCTGTGGATGGAGGCGCGCTCTCGTCGGCGCGTACGGCGCGGCGGCAGTGGATGCCGTACTGCTGCCCCTCGACAGTGCGCGTGTAGTACCAGTAGCCGCCCTTCCGGGCCGGCACCGACAGGTCGGTCTCCTTCGTGCGCCGCTTCGTCTCTTCGAACAGCGACTCGCGCAGGCTGGCCAGGTGCGCGGTGGCGGCCTCCGTGTAGGCGTTCTCCGCCTTCAGGTAGTCGATCGTCTCCGGGTCGTCCTTGGCCGCGAGCCAGGCGTACTCGTCGACGACCGTGTCGCCGTGGTGGGTGCGTTCGCTGGGGACGCGCTTGGCGACCGGTGGGGTCGAGGCGGTGTCGGTGCTCACGCCGCACCACGTTACCGGGCCGCTACAGGTGAGCGCGCGTCGCCCGCAGACCGCACAAAGCGGCGGGAGCGAAGCGGCCCAGGGCATCTGACACAGTAGCGGCGAGATGCGTCCAGTCGTACACTTGTTCGATGGCAACGGGCGGTCGGGTCTTCCGCGAGCTGGTCGGCATCTGCGGCGTCCGGTCCGCCCGGCGGGGAGCCGCGGCCGATGCGGTGGCCGGCGTGACGCCCACCTGGGTCGCCGTTCCCGCCTCGGTCGACGGTGCCTCGGCGGTGCTGCGGGTTGCCGCCGAGCACGGCCTCGCGGTGGTCGCCCGGGGCGCCGGCACCAAGCTCCACTGGGGCTCCCGCCCGGGCCGCCTCGACCTGCTCGTCGACACCGGCCGCCTCGCGGGCATCTGGCACCACCCGCTGGAGGAGTCGTACGCCGAGATCGGGGCCGGCACGCCCGTGCGGGCGGCTCAGGCCGCGCTCGGTCGCGTCGGCCAGCGGCTGGCGCTCGATCCGGCGTCCGACGGCGCGACCATCGGCGGCGTCATCGCCACCGACGAGTCCGGACCGCTGGCCCACCGCCACGGCACACCCGGCGACCAGCTGCTGGGCGTCAGCTACGTCGGTCCCAATGGGCTGCTCAGCCACTCCGCCGGTCGAGGTGTGGGGCGGCTGCTGTGCGGCTCGTTTGGCGGCCTCGGCGTGCTGGTCGCCGCGACGCTCAAGGTGCTGGCCGCCCCCGCCTCCAGGGCCTGGGTGCACCGTTCCGTGTGGACGCCGCTCGAGGTGCACGACCTCGTCGACGTGGTGGTCGCCGACCCGGTGCAGGTGGCCGCGATCGAGGTCGACCTGCCCCTACGCGGTCCGCGTGGCCTGGGCGCTCTGGCTGTACTGGTCGAGGGCGCACCGGCGGTGGTGGCCGAGCAGGCGCGGCGGGTGGCGACGCTGCTCGGCGGCGACGCCGAGATCTACGGCGAACCGCCCGAGTGGTGGGGCCGATACCCGGCCCGGCCGCGTGACATCGCGCTGCGGATCACCGTGCCGACGTCCGACCTGCACGCCGCCGTCTACGCGCTGCGCGACGCCGCCGGCCATCCGGTGCCGGTACGCGGGTCCGCCGGTGTCGGCGTGGTCCATGCCGCGCTGCCCGGCGACACCCGGCCCGAACGGGCGGTCGCGATCCTCGACGCGGTCCGCGGGGTCCTGCTGGCAAGGGCCGGCTCGTGCGTGGTGGTCTCCGCCCCCGGCCCGGTGCGAGAGGCCGTCGACATGTGGGGCCCGGTGGCGACCCAGGACGTGTTACGGCGGGTCAAGGCCCGCTTCGACCCGGATGGTCGCCTGGCCCCAGGCCGCTTCTTCGGCATCTGAGACGCGATCGAGCCGCCGGACCCGGTCCGGCGGCTCTGGATCGCGGGGAGATCAGGCGAGAGACAGGTTGGTGTACGTCGAGAACACCTCGTTCAGCGGCTGGAAGAACGTCGTGCCGCCACTGGAGCAGTTGCCGCTGCCGCCAGAGGTCATGCCGAGCGCGGTCGTGCCGGCGAAGAGGGAGCCGCCGCTGTCGCCGGGCTCCGCGCACACGTTGGTGCGGATGAGGCCGCCGACGGTGCCCTGCGGGTAGGTGACGGACGCGTTGACGGCGGTCACCGTGCCGCTGCGGACCTGGGTGGTGCTGCCGCTGCGCCGGACGGACTGGCCGACGAACGCGTTGCCGACCGAGGTGATGGTCTGGCTGCCCGCGCCGTACAGGTAGACCTGGCTGGGGTGCGGGACGCTCGTGTTGTCGTACCGGACGATGCCGTAGTCGTCGCCGGGGAACCTGGACACCACGGCCGCACCGATCACCGTCGAGCGGCTGGAGTTCGCGTACCAGGTGGCGCCGACCCGGCCGCAGTGCCCGGCGGTGACGAAGTAGTAGGCGTTGGGGGTACGCACGTTGAAGCCCAGCGAGCAGCGGGAGCTGCTGCTGTAGATGGCCTGGCCGCCGGCGATCCGGAGGCTGAACTGGCCAGCGGTGTGCTCCAGCCGGGCGGCGTCTCCGGCTGCCGCGACCGCGGCCTTCACGGTGTCGAGCTTGGCCCCGGTGACGGTGCTGTCGACGGTTACCACGACCTGGTTGGTGGCCAGGTCGGTGGCGCGGGCGGTGCCGGGAATCGCGGCCGCCTTTTCGATTTTCGCGGTGACCGCGTCGAGTTGCGCGGCGCTGTACTTGACGGTCTTGGCGACGGCACCGGCGGCCCGTACCTGGTCGGCGGCGGCCGAGTCGGTGACGGTGACGACCATGCGGCCGGACGCGGCGTCGAGGTAGGCGCCGGCCGACTTGGCGCCGAGTGTGCTGGCGAGCGTCGTGGCTGCTGCGGCGCCGTCGGCGCGCAGTGGCGAGGGAGCCGCCTGCGCGGCGGACGGCCAGAGAACGGAACCGAGGAGTAGGACGGGCGCCGCGAGGATGACCGCGGCGCGGCGAACGGAGAAGCTCGTGGATCTCACTTGATCCTCCTGGGATGTGTCGGGGGTGCCGGACATCGCAGAGATCAACAAATCTGAATGCCCAGACGCGATGAGGCTCTCACTGCGTCCGGTAATTCACAAGAACTAATATTCAGAGTAGGTACGGAGCGCTATGACCCAGCAAGGTCACGTTCGAGAGGCGTGCGGAAGCGTGGGGTGACTCGTACCGGTCCGATCCACTGGCTCAGATCGCCGGCCATGGTCGCCACCGCGGCAACCTTTTCGGCCCCGACGTCTTCGAGCAGCCGGTACACGATCTCCCCGTCTGGCCGCTGTGCCCAGCCGCCGACGATCCGGCCGTCGCTCCACACTGTCGGGCCGATGTTGCCGGATCGGTCGAAGAGCGACGCCGTGTGCGGGCCCAGGTACCAGGAGCGTTCTGACCAGCCCATCGGCGTGGGGTCGAGCGCGGGCAGCAGCGCCACCCACGGCTCGGTCTCGGGCGTCGGCTCGTCGTCGCCTGGCAGCACGAGGCCGGTGGCGCCATCGAGGTCGACCTCGACCGCGCCCACGTCGGCCAGCGCCCGCTTGACGTGGCTCGCGGTCCAGCCGGTCCACCAGCGCAGGTCGGCGACGGTGCCAGGGCCGAACGCGGCCAGCCAGGCGCGCACCAGCTCGGCCCGCGCCGCCTCGGCGGGCAGGTCGGGCAGGCCGTCCGGGAACCAGGTCTCCACCGGGGACCAGGTCCACTGGCTGCTCGCCCAGGTGCCGCGGGGGCGCCCGCGCACGATCCGGCCATCGGCCGCCAGCATGAAGAGCACCCACGTTGTGATGTTCTGCTTGCCGCCGTACGACTTGCCGGGCGCCATCTCGACCTGCGTGCGCAGGCGCGGTTCGGCGGCGGACAGCTGCGCGCCGGTCGCCTCGCCGAGACCGGCGAGCAGGACCGCGGTCGCGTCTTCGACCTCCTTAAGGAAGGCGCCGTCGCCCACGCCGGCCGCTTCCAGGATCTGGCTGTACCGCTTTCGTTGCGCGACCGCGATCGCCTGGGTGCACGCGGCCTGGATGACCGGGGCCAGCTCCACGGGTACGACGAACATGGTGCGTCGCATGCCGAGCATCCGCACCAGTGACCGGTCGGCGTAGAGCGCCCGCTCGACCGCGTCGGGCGTGACTCCGGCGGCCCGGGCCCGCACCGACAGGTAGACCGACGCCGGATCGGTGGAGTGCAGCGCGGCCACGCCGCGCACCGCGTCGACCGGGTCGGCGGCGGCTGCCGCGCCGAGGTGATGCCGCACCGCCAGCCGTGCGCGCCGTTCCATGATCCCGATCCGCTTCACGCCACGTTCCTACCAGCCCTTGACATCAGGACGCAGGGGCTGGGCGGCGCGATGGTGTGGTCGCTGGACGGTAATGACGACAATGCCACCCTTAACAGGACTATATCCTTCGGACTCCGATAATAAGGGACGTGTCGGTTGCAATCGGGCGCTGGGCCTAGTACGAAGGTCGGATGCGGCGCATCGGCGGGTCATACGTGCTGGAGGAACAGATCGGCGGCGGCGCCACAGGCACGGTATGGCGGGCCATCGACGACACCACCGGCGAGCGGGTAGCCATCAAGCTCCTGCGCGACGAACTCGCGAGCGATCCCAAGATCGTGATGCGGTTCGTCCAGGAGCGGGCGATCCTCACCTCCCTGAGCCATCCCAACATCGTCCGGGTGCGCGACCTGCTCACCATCGGGTCGTCGCTCGGGCTGGTCATGGACCTGGTGTCCGGGGGAAGCCTTCGGGACCGGTTACGCGAGCGGCGGACCCTGCCGCCCAGCGAAGCGGCCGCCATCCTCACCGGGGTGGCGGCCGCGCTGGCCGAGGCGCACCGGCAGGGCATCGTGCACCGCGATCTCAAGCCCGACAACGTGCTGCTCGGCGAGGCAGAGGGCACCGATCCGAAGGTGCGGCTGACCGACTTCGGCGTGGCCCGCATCATCGACTCACCGGGTCTGACCACCACCGGCGCGCTCGTCGGCACCCCCAACTACCTCGCGCCAGAGGTCATCGACGGCGGGGAGCCCACACCGGCCACCGACGTCTACGCGTTCGGCGTTCTGCTCTACGAATTGCTGGTGGGGCGTCCGCCGTACGCGGGCGGGCCGTCCGCCGCCGTGCTCGGCCGCCACCTCGAACACGTGCCGCGCCGGTACGACGGGATCGCCGACGCGATGTGGCAGGTGATCGAGGCGTGCACCGGAAAGGCGCCGGATCGCCGGCCCACCGCCGCTGACCTGGTCGACCGGATGGGTGCCCTGGTCGTGGCGACCGCCGGACTGCCCGCTCTCACCCCGTTGCCGGCCGAGGCGCCCGCCGTCAGCTCTCGCCCACCGGGCCCACGGCACGCCCGCCGCAGTACCGGCACGGCCCGACGCGCGGCGCCTGCCGCGCTCATCGCCGCCTGCCTGGCCGTGGCCGGCGGCGTGCTTGTCTTCCAGTGGGGCGGCGATCGCGCTCAGGTCGCCCACCGGATGGCGGCCCGCCCCGAATCCGCGCACGCCAGCGTCGCGACGCCGACCCCCACAGCCACCGCCGCTGCCGCGCGCCGGCCAGCCGCGCTCGCCCAGGCCGCCGACCGCAACCACCGTCCGGAGGCCACGAGCGGCGGCTACGGCCCGCAGCTGTGCGCGCGGTTCGCGTGGAGCTTCGGCCAGCCGGCGATGGCACAGCCCTGCCACGCGATCGGCCCCGCCGTGCGCCTGTCCGGGAAAGTGCGCGCCCTCGCCGGCGCCCGGATCGACGTCACGCTCAAGCTCGTCGACGCCGTGACCGGCCGCACGGTCGCGGGACCGTTCCGGTGCCGCGCCCTCACGTTTACGGAACGGACGCGCGAGCGCACCTGCGGTGGGTTCGAGGCCAACCCCGCTCGCGGGCGGCGGTACACAGTGGTGCTGACCTGGCAGGTGCCCGATCAGACCCGGGTGCCGCCCGGCACCGCACGCGGCGGGCCGTTCGGCTGGTAGGCCTCAGAGCGCGCGGCGGTACCCGTCGCGGGCCAGTCGCACGCCCATCTGGTCGTACGCCGCGTCTTCGGTGGGCGTGACGGCGCCCAGCCCGTCGACGTACCGGTTGACCATGCAGAACGCCGCCGCGATGAGCACCGTGTCGTGCAGTTCCTCGTCGGTGGCGCCCACCGCCCTCGCGGCCTCGACGTGGTCGTCGGTGACCCGTTGCCCGCCCTCGGCGACGGCGCCCGCCACGGTGAGCAGGGCGCGCAGCTTCGGCGATATCCCCTCGGCGTCCGGCCCGGCGAGCGCCGCCTCGCGCAGCTCCGCACCGGCGTCGAGGTGCGGGATCGTGGCGCCGTGCGACCGGGCGCAGAACTCGCACTCGTTGCGGCGGGAGACGTATGCCCCGATGACCTCGCGCTCGGCGGGGGTGAGCGAGCTGTTGCCGCGCAGCAGCTCGTGCATCAGGTCGGCGACCCGCACGCCGGTCGCGGGCTTGTACGCCAGCAGACCGGCGATGCCCGGAAGCCCGTCGGACACAGGGATGTAAGGCACTGACCCTCCACTAACGACGGAGCGCGACGGCGGCGTACCCGGGGAAGTTGCCGGGGTCGGCTGGCAGATCTTCCCCATCGTCCGGACGCCACAGTGTCATATGGACCAACCCCGGCGGCACCGGCTCGAAACCCTTCAACAGCGCGTCGATCTGCTCCCGGGAGCGCATGGTCATCGGCGTGGGCGTACGCGAGTACAGGGCACGATGCTTCTCGGCCCGGTCGCCCTGCCCGTCCGCGGAGGCGTGACAGATGGCCAGGTAGCTGCCGGCCGCCATCGCCTCGCGATAGCCGGCGATGATGCCACCCGGGTCATCGCCGTCCGGCACGAAGTGCAGCACGGCTACCAGCAGCACCGCGACCGGCTGCGACAGGTCGAGCAAGCCCTCGCGGCGTACGAGGTCGAGCACCGCGGCAGGGTCGCGCAGGTCGGCCTGCGCCGCCACCACGCACGGGTCGTCACCGAGGATCGCACGGCTGTGCGCGACGGCCACCGGGTCGATGTCGACGTAGACGACGCGGGAGTCCGGGGTGGCGGCACGGGCCAGCTCGTGCACGTTGCCGGCCGTCGGGATGCCGGAGCCGAGGTCGAGGAACTGCCGGACGCCGGCGTCGACCAGGAATCGAACAGCCCGGCGCAGGAACGCCCTGTTGGCCCGCATGATGAGCGGCAGCTCGGGCCAGTCGGCGAGGGCCTGGTCGGCCATCGCGCGGTCGACGGCGAAGTTGTGCGCACCGCCGAGGTAGTAGTCATAGACGCGTGCCGCGTTGGGCCGATCGAGGTCGACTCCGTATGGCGCCCACTCGGGTCTGCTCACCCGGGGAAGGGTAGCGGGCTTTCAGCCGGAGGTCAGTCCCAGTTGCTTGCGGATCTCGCGCTGAACGGTGTCGGGGTCGGGTCGCGCGTCGACGTTCACCACGTACTCCTTGCGGCGAAAGATGTCGAGCACCGGCCGGGTCTTGCTGCGGTACTCGCGGAGCCGGGCGGCCAGCGCCTCCGGGGTGTCGTCAGCCCGGGTGACCAGGTCTCCGCCGCACACGTCACAGCGCCCTTCCACCTCGGGGCGGTCGGCGATGAGGTTGTAGTCCATGCCGCAGCGGGTGCACAGCCGCCGGTTGAGGACCCGCCGCCGCACCTCCTCGTCGGGCAGGTCGAGGTGGATCACGCCGTCGATGTCGTAGCTCTCCAGGAAGAACTCCGCCTGTCGGCCGTTGCGCGGAAAGCCGTCGATCACGAAGCCGTAGTTCCAGTCGTGCATCCGCAACCGGTCGCCGACCACCGCCTCGACGAGGTCGTCGCCGACCAGTTCACCGGCCGCCATGATGCGCCGCACCTGGGCGCCGAGCTTGGTGTGGTGCTGGACGTGCCACCGGAAGATGTCGCCGACGCTGATGTGGACCAGGTCGAACGCCTTGGACAACAGGCCGCTCTGCGTGCCCTTCCCGCTGCCCTGGACGCCCATGACCACGTACTTGCGCATGCTCCGCACGATCGCATACCCGACCGGGCAGGCGCGTGGCAGACTGCCCGGATGCGACGCGTATCGCTCGCGCTCCTCGTCCTTCTCGCCGCTGCCTGCACCGACAGGAGCGCGCCACCGGCACCCGACAACGGCACGCCCGCGCCCAGGGTCACGTCCGCGCTCACCTGGAGCACGCTCGCCCCGGCGCTGTCCGAGCGCACCGAGGTCGCGGCCGCCGCCGTCGGCACCCGGATCTACGTGATCGGCGGCTACCGCGAAGACGGCGGCACGGTCTCCACGGTGGAGATCCTGGACACGGCGACCGGTCGCTGGGAGCGCGGGCCGGACCTGCCCGTAGCCGTCAACCACGCCATGGCCGCGGCGGTCGGCGGCACGGTGTACCTCTTCGGCGGCTTCCAGGAGGGCGGCGACGCGAGCGCCGCGGCGTACCGGCTGGATGGTGGGGTCTGGCGGCCGGTGGCCGCCATGCCGCAGCCCCGCGGCGCCGGCACCGCCATTTCGGTGGAGGGCCAGATCTACGTCGCGGGCGGCGTCAACGCCGGCGGCCTATCGCGGCAGATGCTCGTGTACGACGTGGCGGCCGACCGCTGGTCGGCCGCGCCCGGCCCGCCCACGCCGCGCGAGCACCTGGGCGGCGCGGGCTTCGGCGGGCTGGTCTACACGGTCGGTGGCCGGGCCGGTGGCCAGGGCAACTTCACCGCCTTCGAGGTCTACGACCCCGGTACCGGCCAGTGGCGCAAGCTGCCCGACCTGCCGACGCGGCGTGGCGGGCTCGCAGCCGCGGCGACCTGCTCGGGCCGGATCGTCGCGGTCGGTGGCGAGGCCGACGCCACCTTCGAGGAGGCTGAGGTGTACGACGTCCGGGCCGGCACGTGGCAGGCCCTGCCGCCGCTGCCGACGCCGCGCCACGGGCTGGGTGTCGTCGCCATCGGCACGTCGATCTACACGCTTTCCGGTGGCCCGCGCCCGGGCCTGCACGTCGCTAATACCACTGAGGCCATCGATCTCGCTGACCTCGGCGCCTGTTGATGTAGTGACAAACATCACGTTATAGACGATCCTTGATCGTATGGCTGATGTGACAGAACCCCGTTCGTACCAGCTCGGGGTCAGCCGTCCGCCGCTCGACCTCGCCGACCTCCCCGAACCGGAGGAAGTCTTCGGGGTTCGCCGCATAGGGCCGAAGGAGCTCGTCAAGTTCGCCATCGGCCCCAGCCTCATCGCGCTTGGCATCTCCGTTGGCAGCGGCGAGTGGCTGCTGGGGCCGCAGGCGGTCGGGCAGTACGGCTTCGTGGGCGTCGGCTGGGTGATCCTGATCTCCGCGCTGCTGCAGACCTTCTACAACGTCGAGTGCTCCCGGTACGTGCTGGCGACCGGCGAGGTGCCGGTCGTCGGTTGGGGGCGCGTACCACCCGGGTTCCTACTGTGGGTACCCGTCTCGGTGGGACTCGTGATCTTCGCGTTCATCGCCGGCGGCTGGGCCGCGGGTGCCGGACAGGGCATGTACGCGCTGGTGCACGGCGAGCTGCCGAGGTCCGGCGCAGAGGAGCCGCGACTGTGGGCCATCGCGCTGCTCCTGCTCGTGTTCGCGATCACCGCGTCCGCCCGCCGCATCAGCCGGGCGCTGGAACTAGCGAACTGGCTGATGGTCGTGTCGATCCTCGTCGGCCTGCTGCTGATCGACCTGTTCATCGTGCCGTTCGAGCTGTGGTGGGAGGGCATCCGCGGCTTCTTCACCCCGGCCTCGCCGCCGGAGGGCATCACCGCGACCCAGCTCGGCGCGCTGGCCGGCTTCACCGCGCTGGCGTCCGGCCTCAACTGGTACGTGATGGGCCACTACCGCGACAAGGGCTACGGCATGGGGTACCGCACCGGGTACATCTCCGGCCTGCGCGGCGAGCGGCGCGAGATCCTGCCGGTCGGGGTCACGTTCCCGGACGACGCCGCCAACACCGCGCGCTGGCGCCGCTGGTACCGGCTGCTGCTCACCGACATGTGGGGCGTGTTCTTCGTCGGGGCGATGCTGGGCATGCTGCTGCCGACGATCCTCATGGCCCGCGCGGTGGAGCTGTCCGGTGAGACGCCGACTCAGGCCAACGTGCCCACGTTCGTGGCCGGTGTGCTCGACGCCGAGTACGGGCGGGTCCTGTTCTACATCGCGCTGGTCCTGGGCGTGGTGATCCTGTTCAGCACCCAGCTCGGCATCTTCGAGGCGATGGTGCGGGTGACCACCGACGCGGCACACGCCACCAGCCCAGCGCTGCGCAAGCTGATCGAGGGCGACCCGCGGCGGTTCTACTACCCGTTCATGCTGCTGCTGATCGTCGTGATCTCGGTGATCCTGCACCTGGCGCTGCCGGTGAGCCTGGTGCAGTGGTCGGCGAACATGTCGAACCTGGGCGCACTGATCTTCCCGTTCATGCTGATGTACCTGAACAGCAAGCTGCCGCGACCGGCCCGTCCGCGCCCGTGGCACTACGTGCTGCTGGGTGCGAACGTGCTCTTCTTCGGCTTCTTCTTCGTCAACTTCATCGCGGACTTCGTGGGCGACCCGCTGGTCACGTTCTAGACGACGTCGGTGATCCCACGCTGCTCCAGCGCGGTGCGCAGGGCGCGCAGCGCGTAGTAAACCCGGGACTTCGCCGTGCCGAGGGGGAGGCCGAGCGCCTCAGCGGCCTCCGCCACGGTGCGGCCCCGGAAGTACGTCTCCATCAGGATCTCCTGATGCGGCGTGCTGAGCGTGCGCAGCGCGGCCGTGACCGTCATGCGGCGCAGCACCCGCTCGCTCTCGTCCTGCTCGGAGACTGTCTCCAGGTCGATGCCGTAGGTCTCCGGCGGCCGAGCGCTCTGGCTGCGGTGCTCGTCGATCGCGATCCGCCGGGCGACCGTAACGAGCCACGGCCGCAGGGAACCGTGACCCTCGCCGCCTAACCGGTGGACGTTGCGCCACCCGCGCAGGAGGGTTTCCTGCACGATGTCCTCCGCCTTCTGGCGGTCGCCCGCCACCAGCTGGAGCACGAACCGCAGCAACGGTGCCGCGTGCTGCTCATACAGCTCGCGCACCAGCGCATCGTCGGCTCCTTCGCCGCGATGCCGCCCTGCGGTCATTCCGTACGTCATGCGCGGACACCCTCACTTCGCGTCTCTTCGGCACGTACGGCCGAGCGCACCCGACCCCTGCGCAATAGGAGATGCGGGTGCGCCCTGCGGAATAACAGAAACCTTCTCGGATTATCTCGGGTTTCGGCGCTGACCGCCTAGACCTTGATCCAGACCGGCGCGTCGAAGCGCGTCGGCCATCGCACCCTGCGGCTGCCGCGGCGGTTGGGCCTTGGGCTGGCGGTCCTGCTGAGCTGGGCGCCTGCTGGGCGCCTTGTCGCCACGAGGGCGTTCGCCGCGGGGGCGTTCGTCGCGGTTGTCCGCCCCATCGTCGAGCCGGAGGGTCAGCGAGATCCGCTTACGCGGCACGTCGACGTCCAGAACTTTCACCCGAACGATGTCACCCGGCTTGACGACGTCGCGCGGGTCCTTGACGAACGTCTTGGACATCGCGGACACATGCACCAGACCATCCTGGTGGACGCCCACGTCGACGAACGCGCCGAACGCGGCCACGTTGGTCACGACGCCTTCGAGCACCATGCCGGGCAGCAGATCGCCGATCTTCTCGACGCCCTCGGCGAACGTCGCCGTCTTGAAGGCCGGTCGCGGGTCACGCCCCGGCTTTTCCAACTCCTTGAGGATGTCGGTGACCGTCGGCAAACCGAACTTGTCGTCGACGAACTCGGTCGGCGTTAGTGAACGCAGAACCGGGCCGTTGCCGATCAGCCCCGATATCTCGGTGCGGGTCGCCTCGATGATCCTGCGGACCACCGGGTATGCCTCGGGGTGCACGCTCGAGGTGTCGAGCGGGTCGTCGCCGCCGCGGATGCGCAGGAAGCCGGCGCACTGCTCGAACGCCTTCGGGCCGAGCCGCGGCACCTCCTTGAGTGCCTTCCGCGACTGGAACGGACCGTTGGCGTCGCGGTGCAGCACGATGCTGTGCGCCAGCCCTTCACCGATACCCGAGACCCGGGTGAGCAGCGGGGCGGACGCGGTGTTGACGTCGACGCCGACCGCGTTGACGCAGTCTTCGACCACCGCGTCGAGCGACCGGGACAGCTTCAGCTCGGACAGGTCGTGCTGGTACTGGCCCACCCCGATGGACTTCGGGTCGATCTTGACCAGCTCGGCGAGCGGGTCCTGGAGCCGCCGGGCGATCGAGACCGCGCCGCGCAGCGACACGTCGAGCTCGGGCAGCTCCGCCGAGGCGTACGCGGACGCCGAGTACACCGACGCGCCGGCCTCCGACACCATGACCTTGGTGAGCTTCAGCTCCGGGTGGCGCGTGATCAGGTCGGCGGCGAGCTTGTCGGTCTCGCGGGAGGCAGTGCCGTTGCCGATCGCGACCAGATCCACCTGGTGCGCCGCCGCCAGCTTGGCCAGCTTGGCGATCGACTCGTCCCAGCGCTGCTGCGGCACGTGCGGGTAGATCGTGTCGGTGGCCACGACCTTGCCGGTGGCGTCGACGACCGCCACCTTGACACCGGTGCGAAAGCCCGGGTCGAGCCCCATCGTGCGGCGCGGGCCGGCGGGCGCGGCCAGCAGCAGGTCGCGCAGGTTGGCCGCGAAGACGCGCACGGCTTCCTCTTCGGCCGCCTGCCACAACCGGGTGCGCAGGTTGACGTCGAGGTGCACCAGGATCCGGGTGCGCCACGCCGACCGTACGGTGTCGAGCAGCCAGCGGTCGGCGGCCCGGCCATGGTCGGCGATGTTGAAGTGAGAGGCGACCCGCTGCTCGTACGAGCCGAGGCCGGGCTGCGGCTCCTCCGGCTCCAGCGTCAGGTCGAGCACCTCCTCCTTCTCGCCCCGGAACAGCGCCAGGATGCGGTGCGACGGCAGCTTCGTGAACGGTTCGGCGAAGTCGAAGTAGTCGGCGAACTTCGCGCCCTCGTCCTGCTTGCCCTCCCGCACCTTCGACAGCAGCCGGCCACGCGACCACATCTGCTCGCGCAGCGCGCCGATCAGGTCGGCGTCTTCGGCGAACCGCTCGGCGAGGATCGCGCGGGCGCCCTCCAGGGCGGCCGCCGCGTCAAGATCCTCCTTGGTGAAGCCCGCGGCCGCCGCCTGCGGGTCCTGGCTCGGGTCGCTGATCAGCAGATCAGCGAGCGGCTCCAGGCCGGCCTCGCGCGCGATCTGCGCCTTGGTTCGCCGCTTCGGCTTGTACGGCAGGTAGATGTCTTCCAGGCGGGCCTTCGAGTCGGCGGCCATGATCTGCGCTTCGAGCGCCTCGTCGAGCTTTCCCTGGCCGCGGATCGACTCGAGGATCGCGGTGCGCCGCTCCTCCATCTCGCGCAGGTAGCGCAGCCGCTCTTCCAGCGTGCGCAGTTGGGCGTCGTCGAGCGCGCCGGTGGCTTCCTTGCGGTAGCGGGCGATGAACGGCACGGTGGCACCGCCGTCGAGCAGCTCGACCGCCGCCGCCACCTGCCGTTCCCGGACGCCGAGCTCCTCGGCGATCCGCTCTTGAAGCGAAGTCGTCACGCAAGGATCCTAGGCGGACACGTCCGCGACGATGACCGACACGTTGTCCGGGGCGCCGGCGTGAAGGGCGTGCTGCACCAGTCCCTCGACACATTCCCGCTGGTCCGGGTAGGTGCGCATGGTCGCGGCGATCGCCTCTTCGGACACGTAGTCGGACAGTCCGTCGCTGCACAGCAGATACCGGTCGCCGGCCTGCGGGCTCAGGATCGCGCCAGACGGCGTGAACTCATCCCCCTGCACCGCCTGTGTCACCACCGAGCGTTGCGGGTGGGCGCGTGCCTCCTCCGGCGTCAGCACTCCGTGGTCGACCAGTGTCTGCACGTATGTGTCGTCCTTGGTGAGCTGCGACAGCGCGCCCTCGCGCATGAGGTACGCCCGGGAGTCGCCCACATGGAACAGCGCGATCTGCTCGCTGGCCATCAGCAGCGCGGTGACGGTCGAACCCATGCCCTCGCGGCCGGGCTCCGCCTCGGCGGTCTCGCGGATCTGCCGGTTGGCGGCCTCGACCGCCTCGCGGAGCGACGCGAGCGGGTGCTCCGGCTCGGGCCCCTCGTCGAGTGGCGCCAGCATCTTGACGATCAGATCGCTCGCCAACTCGCCCGCCGGCAATCCACCGATGCCGTCGGCGATGACGAGCAGCCGACGGCCGGCGAACGCCGAGTCTTCGTTGTTCGACCGGACGAGGCCGACGTCGCTGAGCATGGCCGCGCGCAAGATCAAGCTCATGTCATCCAGCCTGCCAAGAGCACCGTACGGTGTCTCTACGCACTTGTACGTATCGTGAAGCCGTGATGCCGGTGTCCATGGTCGGTCGCGCGGACCACCTCGCGGAGCTGGTCCGCGCGTGGTCACAACTGGGCAGCACGCCACTGCCTGTGGTGATTACCGGCGCCGCGGGCATGGGCAAGAGCCTACTGGTCGCCGCCGCGCTCGACGCGTTCACTCCGCGTCCCGACCTCGTGCTGTCCGGCGCGGCGCGGCTGCACACACCGGCGCCGTATGACTGGCTGGCCGCGGTGCTGAGCCGGCGAACCCTTGACCTGCCCCTACCCCCGGATGCCCTCGCCTGGCTCGCTCAACTGCCCGACGCCCCGCGCGAGCGCTTCGCACCAGACGCGTTACTACGGCTGGCCGTGCGGGCGGTGCGAACCATGGTCGGTGCCGGTCCGGCGGTGCTGGTGGTCGAAGACCTGCATGCCCTCGACCCGGCGAGCCTCAACCTGATCGGCGAGCTGGCGGTCGCATCCGAACCGCCGGCGCTGCTGATAGTCACCAGCCGGCCACCAGAGACCCCGGTGGTGGCACGCACCCTGGCGCGCCTGTCCGGCGTGCCGGGCGCGATCCGGCAGCACCTCGGACCGCTCAGCCCCACCGACGTCGCGTCGGTGCTCTCCGAGGTGTACCCGTCGACGTCGCCGGCGGTCGCGCAGGCGGTGCACGAGCGGACCGGCGGCAACCCGTACTGGCTCACCGAGCTGCTGGTCGCCGCGGGCGACGAGAAGTCACTGGTCGACGAGCCGCTCCCCGAGCACCTGCGACTGGCAGGTGCCGGGCCTGCGCCGGACCTGACCGCCCGCGAGGTCGAGGTGCTCACCTGCCTCGCGGCCGGCATGTCGAACAAGCAGGTGGCGCGCTCGCTCGGCATCTCGATCCGCACGGTGACAGTGCACGTCTCGAACCTGCTGCGCAAGACGCGTTCGGCGTCGCGCACCGAAGCGGCGCTCTGGGCGGTACACAACCTGACCAGCCGGTAGCGTCGGATCATGGATGAGATGGCCGACCCGCGCGCCCGCCGGCTCTTCGGTGGCACGTCGATCGCGCCCGGTGACCTGGCGGCCAGCCCGTTCCGGGTCGACCGCGACCGGATCGTCAGTTCGCCGTTCTTCAGCCGGCTGGGCAGCGTCACCCAGGTCATCAGCCCGGGCGGCTCGGGCCTGCTCGTGCACAACCGGCTCACGCACAGCCTCAAGGTCGCCCAGGTGGCGCGCGCGATCGCCGAGCGGTTGCTCGCCGACGACCGGTACCGGGTGCTGCTCGACAAGCTCGGTGGCCTGGACCCCGATGTGGTCGAGGCGGCGGCGCTCGGTCACGATCTGGGTCACCCACCGTTCGGACACCTCGGCGAGCAGGTCCTCGACCGGCTCGCCCGGCACCGCCTCGGTGTGCCGGACGGCTTCGAGGGCAACGCCCAGTCGTACCGGATCGTGACGAGCACAGAGATTCGCGGCGAGGCCACCGGGCTGGACCTGACGGCGGCGGTCCGCGCGGCCATGCTCAAGTACCCCTGGACCCGGCACGACTACCCGGACCCGCACCCGCGCCTGCTCGATCCGCCACCCAGGGGTGCGAGCGTCCCGCCCGACGACCCGTCGAGCGGTTCCGCGAAGTTCAGCGCGTACCGCACCGAGGTCGACGACCTGCGGCAGGCCCGAGAGCCGTTCGCCGGCCGGATCAGCGACTGGCAGCAGACCGTCGAGGCCTCGGTCATGGACACCGCCGACGACATCGCGTACGCGATCCACGACGTCGAGGACTTCTACCGGGTCGGCGTGCTCCAGCAGGGTGCGGTGGCCGCCGAGCTGATCGCCTGGCAGAACGAGCGCGCCGAGCTTCGGGAGCTGCCCGCCGCCGCGCTCGACGCCGCATCCCGCCGTCCGGGGCGCTCGATCGAGCAGCTGCGCCGCCAACTGCACCGCAAGGACCGCTGGATCAGCGACGACACGGCGTTCGTCGACGCGGTGGAGCAGGTCCGCCACGAGTTGGTCGACGGGCTGCTGGCGGCGCCGTTCGACGGGTCGGTGGAGGCCGAGCAGTACGTGGCCCGGTTCTCGGCACGCTGGACCCGCCGGTTCATCGACGCGATCACGGTGGAGGCGCAGCCGCCGGTGCGCTCCGGGCACGTACTGCTCGGGCCCGCGCAGTGGCACGAGGTACAGGTGCTGAAGTTCGTGCACCACCGGTTCGTGCTGGCCCGGCCCGACCTGGCGCTGCACCAGCGCGGCCAGGCCAACCTGCTGGGCACGCTCGTCGAGGCGCTGCACGCCTGGCTGCTCGACCCGGACGAGCAGGCGCGGTTGCCGAGGCGCCTGCACGATCTGGTGGAGATGGCCGACGCCGAGCTGGACCCGGCCACGCCGGACCGGGCGGTGCAGGCCCGCGGCCGGGCGATCATCGACTTCGTGGCGGCGCTCACCGACGGGCAGGCGGCCGCCATGCTGGACGCCCTCTCGGGCAGGTCACGCCAGCTCTGGACGGATTCATTCGTCCTTTAGGGGCTAACACCACCCGGTGGGTAACGCGTACCGTCGATATAAGACGGTCCTCGGTCGAGGAGCTGCGATGCGGTCCACGCTCGGTGCACAGCTCTCCGCCCTCCGCCGACGGCGGGCGATGTCCCAGCGTGACCTTGCCGAGCGTGCCGGCGTCTCCGTCGACCTCGTTCGCAAGCTGGAGCAGGGCCAGCGGCACGCTACCCGGATCGCCAGCCTGACCGCGCTCGCCAGCGCGCTCGACGTCACGCCCGCCGACCTGCTCGGCAAGGCGCACGGGCTGCCCGCCGGTCCAGCCAACGGCGAGGTCGGCGCGCTCCGGCGCGCGGTGCTCGGGATACGTCTGGTCGAGGTGGTCCCTCCCACCGTGGCGGCACTGCGGCCGCGGGTCGGCGACGTGTGGCGGCTGTACTGGGCCGGCCGGTACGGCGAACTGGCCCGTGAGCTGCCCGAGCGGATCGGCGAGGCGCGGGCCGCCGCCTCAGCTTCGGGTGCGCCCGCGTACGCCCTGCTGGCCGAGCTGATGCAGGTGACGGCGGCGCTGCTGGCCCACCTGGCGCACGAAGACCTGGCTCACCTGGCGCTGACCGAGGGCATGCGGGCCGCCGAGGCGTCGGGTGACGAGTTACTGCACGCCAGCCAGCAGGCCACCCGATCGTGGGTGCTCTCCCGCCAGGGGCTCTGGTCCGAGGCTGAGCACGTCGCCGTGTCGACCGCCGAGTCGGTCGAGCCGGCGCTCTCCCGGGCGTCGGCCGACCAGGTCGCGGTCTGGGGCGAGCTGCTGCGGTACGCGACCACGGCAGTGGCCCGGTCGGGCCGGCAGCCGGAGGCGCAGGAGCTGCTGGGCCTCGTGCAGGCCGCAGCGGCCCGGATGGGCAGTGACCACTACAGCCGGTACGTGGGGATGGCGTTCGGCCCGACGGTGGCCGCCATGAAGGCGGTCGACGTGGCGATCGCCGCCGATCGCCCGCGTCAGGCGATCAGGCTGGCCGAGCGCGTCGAGCGGCCAGCCGCCGTGCCAACAGCGATGCACGCCCGATACCTGCTCAACGTGGCCTGGGCGCAGATGAGCGACTGGCGTTCGCAAGACGCCGTCGACACGCTGCGCGCCGTGGAGGCGCTCGCTGCCGAGATGCTGCCGCACCAGACCATCGCCCGCACGATCATCGCCGAGCTGCTGCCGCGACGCCGCAAGCAGCGCCTGCCAGGGCTGGTCGGCCTGGCCGACCGGATGGGGATCGCGGCGTGACCCTTGGCGGGGTGGGACGCCACGTCCTCAGTACACCGCCGTGATTTCCACAACGTCGTACATCGCGCCCCACGGCGCGGGGCAACGGCGCCCCTACCGTCTTCACAGTTACCGGACGATGGGGGTGAGGAGCATGGCCACCGGCGAACATACGCCGGTCCGGCCGGCCTGGACCTGTGCGACATGTGGCCAGGACTGGCCGTGCGCGTCAGCGCGCGACCAACTCTGCGAGGAGTACGGCGAGCAGCGGGTCAACCTGGCGGTTTACATGGCGACCCAGCTCGGTCACGCGGCCGGCGAGCTGACCGCCGCCACAACCACTCAGTTGTACGAGCGCTTCATCGCCTGGACCCGCCCCTAACACCTCTACCTCTACCAGTAGTAGACCTGCTACATTTTGCGGGATCTCTCATACGGGGAGGTGGGGATCTATGACGTCCGAGGCTGTCATCGACGTCCGCGACCTGCGGATGCGGTACGGCACCACCGACGTGCTCACGGGTGTCTCGTTCACCGCGGGGCGCGGCGAGGTGCTGGCGTTGCTCGGCCCGAACGGAGCGGGTAAGACCACCACGATCGAGATCCTGGAGGGCTTTCGCATCCGCTCGGCGGGGAAGGTCTCGGTGCTCGGCGTCGACCCTGGGCACGGCACGGAGGCGTGGCGGGCCCGGCTCGGCGTGGTTCTCCAGTCGTGGCGCGATCACAGCAAGTGGCGCGTGCGCCAGCTGCTGGCGCATCTCGGCTCGTACTACGCCAGCTACTCCACTGACCGCATCCGCCGCCCGTGGAACGTGGACGAACTGGTCGACGCCGTCGGTCTCACGCCGCACGCGCACAAGCGGGTCGGTCAGCTCTCCGGCGGCCAGCGCCGTCGGCTCGACGTGGCGATCGGCATCGTGGGCCGGCCCGAGCTGCTCTTCCTCGACGAGCCGACCGCCGGGTTCGACCCGGAGGCGCGCCGCGACTTCCACGACTTGGTGCACCGGCTGTCCGACATCGACGACACGACGATCCTGCTGACCACCCACGATCTCGACGAGGCCGAGAAGCTGGCCGACCGCATCCTGCTCCTGGCCGGCGGCTCGATCATCGCGAACGGCTCGGCCGACGAGCTGACCCGCCGGGTCTCCACCGACGCGGAGGTCCGGTGGACCCGCGACGGGGTGCGTTTCGTGCATGCGGCGGCCGACGCCACGGGGTTCGTGCGCGAGCTGTTCGCCCAGTACGGCGGGAGCATCACCGACCTGGAGGTGCGCTGCGCCAGCCTGGAAGACACCTACATGGCGCTGGTGCGCGAGTACGAGTCGGGCAGGAGCGGCGCTGCCCTCCGCGCGTTCGAGGAGGCCATCCGATGACGCCCACGCTGGCCGCGACCCGCGCGGGGCTCGCGCGCGGCTGGATCGAGCTGCGCCAGACCTTCACCAACGCCCAGGACCTGTGGAACTACATCTTTCCCACGGTCATCCTGCTCGCTGTCATGTTCTTCATGCGCGGCTCGACCGTGCCGGGTACGAGCTTCTCGCTGGGCTCCCGCACGCTGCCGAGCGCGCTGGGCATGAGCGTCGCGTTCGGCGGTCTGATGACGATGGCGATGTCGCTGTCCATCGACCGGGAGGACGGCACGCTGCTGCGCGCCAAGGCCACGCCGAACGGCATGGTTGGCTACCTGGTCGGCAAGATCGTGCTGGTCTCCGGCATGACGGTCTTCAGCATCGTGCTCTATCTCGTCTCCGGCGCCGGCCTCGTCGGCGGGCTCGCCCTCGGCGACCCGAGTGGATGGTTGACGCTCATCTGGGTACTGGTGCTCGGCATGCTGGCCACCATGCCGATTGGTGCGATCTTCGGGTCGTTGATGTCCAACCCCCGCAACCTGGGCATGATCATGCTGCCGGTCATGGGACTGATCGCGACGTCCGGCATCTTCTACCCGATCACGAACTTCCCTACCTGGCTACAGGGCATCGCCCAGGTCTTTCCGATCTACTGGCTCGGTCTGGGCATGCGATCCGCGCTCCTGCCGCACGACCTGGCGGCCGTCGAGTTCGACCACTCGTGGCGGCATCTGGAGACGGCCGGCGTACTGGGCGTGTGGGCCGTTGCCGGGCTGATCCTGGCGCCGATCGTGCTGCGGCGCATGGCCCGGCGCGAGTCCGGCTCCAGCGTGGCGGCCCGCCGGGAAAAGGCAATGCAGCGGATAACGTGAGGCGGTGCCGATGAGCGAGGTGATCTACAACCGCATCGCGATGCTGCGTGCGGAGCGCGGCATCTCCCGCCGCCAGCTCGCCGAGGCACTGGGCGTCCACTATCAGACGGTGGGCTATCTGGAGCGAGGCGAATTCAGTCCAAGCCTCCACCTGGCCTTACGCCTGGCCGAATACTTCGAGGTCCCGGTGGAGGTCATCTTCTCCACGTCCCCGTTCCCGCGCATCGGAGCGGACGTCACGCCGCGAGGATGACCGCGACCAGGGCGCCCAGCAGCATGAACGGGCCATGGGGGACGTGGTCTTTGCGGCTCACCCGGCCCATCACCAAAAGGCCCGCGGCGTACAGGCCGGCCATGAGGAAGCCGGCCATGGCCGCCAATACCGCCACCTGCCAGCCGAACCAGCCCGCCACCAGGCCCACGCACAGCGCTAGCTTCACGTCGCCGAGCCCCATGCCGGCCGGCGCGATGAGCGCCAGCACGAGATAGAAGGCCGCCAGCCCCAGTCCGCTCGCGAGCGCCACCGCATAGCGCCGCGGCTCGCCGTCGAGCACCGCTGAAAGTCCTAACAGGACAGCGGTGCCGCCGGCCGCCGGCAGCGTCAGGCGGTCGGGCAGGCGGTGCACCACCACGTCGACGAACGCCAGCACGACGCCGAACACCGCCGCCCAGCACAGTGCCGCCAGCGGCAACGGCGCGGAAACCCGCCAGGCGAGCAGTGCGAGCGTCGCGGCGGCCGCGGCCTCTACGAGGCCGGGCGCCGGGCCGATCCGCCGCCGGCACCGCGGGCACTGTCCATTAGGCGGCAGGACGCGCCACGTGGTCGGTAGCAGGGCCGCGCCGCACTCCGGGCAGTCGCGCCGCCAGCTTTCTTCATTTGGTACCGAGAAGTGGAGGATCTGCGCACGCAGGAGCGGGCCGAGTACCGCACCGGCCACCAGGGCGACCAGGGCGAGCACCCCATCGGCATTGATCGTCATCCACTCAACTCCCGCTACGTACCGTGATCGTTTCGATTGCCTCTGTTGCATCGGCGGCAGTCAGCCTATGCTGCCCATCTGGGTGTTCCTCTCGGTGTTTCCGCGATCACCGAGACCCGATTCCACACTGCCCAGGGGGGATGGCTATGGCCGGCTGGAGGCGCCGGACGCAAGTGCAGGGAGGGTGCACAGTTGCGTATGCAGCACCTGGGCCGGGCCGGGGCGGCGCTCGTCGCCGTAATACTCGTTGGCGGCGCGACCGCCTGTTCAACCTCTGACAAGTCGTCAAATTCCGCTGCCGCGGCACCCGCCGCGACCGCCTCAAATGACGCTGAGGCGGCAAAAGCGTCCAAGGCCGCATTGGCCGCATACAAGGGGTATCTAACCGCGTCTCGGGTGGCGTCGCTCGACCCAGATCCAAAACACCCCGACCTGACCAAATACGTCGCCGACCCGCTATTGACGCGGGTGCGCGACGCTGTCCGCGATCTGAAGACACATGGCGCAGTGCGCACCGGAAAGCTCGCTTCCGATCCGCATGTGACCACCGTCGACCTGGCCGCCGAGCCGCCCACAGTGTCCATTCAGGACTGCATCGACTCCACGGGATACAAGATGGTCTACGCCAACTCGAAAAAGCCCGTGCCCGGCGCGGCTGGCGGCCGATTTGTGGCCACCGCGACGGCGACCCGGTACCCGGATGGCCGTTGGCTGATCAGCGACGGCGCGACGCACGAGGACCAGCCATGCTGACCCGCCGCCTGCTCCCGATCCTCGCCCTCTTCGCAACGCTCCTGGCCGCCCCGGCGGCGGTCGCCGCCCCACCGGGTGGTGAATGCCCACCAGGTCAGACCGACTGCTGGGTTTACGACGAAAAGCCCGGCAAACCTGGTGGTGGAGACGGCGGGGGAAACAACGGCGGTGGTAGGAGCAAGTGCTACCGCGCAGGTGAGGAAGTCCCCTGCTTTGACGAGGTCTGGGGTTGGCTCGGATCGGACGGCTGTTACTACAAGATGGCCGAGCCGCAGCTGCCCTCGCCGGACGGCTCCGAAGGCGACTGGTACACGCGCACCTGCCTCGGCGGCGCGGCCCAGAACGTGTGGCTTACGACGCCACCCGGCGGCCTTCCGGATCCCGAGCCTATCGCCCAGGCGCTCGCCGCCGTAACTCTGGCCGAGCCCGACATCCACTTCAAGCCCGACCAAGGTCCTGGACTCGTCGGACTGCCGGTGTGGCTCTGGGTGGGCCAGTCCCCGAACACTTGGGGGCCGGTCGAGGCATCACGAAGCGAAGGCGGGCTCACCGTGACTATCAATGCGCGCGTCACCGGGCTGACGTTCAAGCTGGGCGACGGCAAGAGCATCGAATGTCCGACCGGTGGCACTCCGTACCCGAAGGGGGCCAAGGGGCCGTCACCGGACTGTGGATACGCCTATCAGAAGGCTGGCGCATACACGATCACGGCGACGACGAGCTGGACGGTCGACTGGGAAAGCAACACCGGCATTAGCGGCACGATCACGACTGAACGTACCGACTCGGGCGACATACAGATCGACGAGTTGCAGGTGGTGACCAGGTGAGCCTCGCGACGAACCACAAGGTGGGCGGCCCTGTCGCCGCGCCCGTCGAGCCGCCCAAGGTGGTCCGCCAGCGCCGCATGCGCCCCGGACTGCTCGGCCTCGCCATCCTGCTGGTGGCGCTCGGTGGGCTGGGTGCCGCGTTCGCGGTCACGTCGGTGCGCGCCACCGGTTCGTATCTCGCGGTCTCGCGGGAGGTGTCGGTCGGCACCGAGCTGACCGCCGACGACGTGGTGGCCGTGCAGGTCGCGGGTGGGCAAGGGCTGTCGCCGGTGTCCGCCGCCGACGTCGACAAGGTGATCGGCAAGCGGGCGGCGGTGACGCTGGTGCCCGGCACCCTGCTCACCATGGACCAGCTCACCGACAAGCCGCTGCTCGGCCCCGGCAAGCAGCAGGTGGCGATCGGCCTCAAGGCGAGCCAGGTGCCGGCCAAGCAGCTCAAACCGGGCGACGAGATCCTGCTGGTCAGCACGCCCGCCCAGAACGCGCCCAGCACCGAACGGGCGAGCCAGACCACCCGGTACGAGGGGGTCGTGGTCGACGCCACGGTCCCCGACGAAGACGAAGCCGACCGCGGCACCACCGTCGTGTACGTGGCGGTCGCCGGCCGGGACGCCCCCGCCGTGGTCACGCTCGCCGCCCAGGACCGGCTCGCCGTCATCCTCACGGGGTCGGCGTAGAGATGGCGATCATCGCGCTGGTATCGCCAAAGGGGTCGCCCGGTGTGACCGCGACGGCGCTGGCGTGCACCCTCTCCTGGCACCGCAGGCTGCTGCTGGCCGAGTGCGATCCGGCCGGCGGCTCGATCATGGCCGGCTACCTCGGCGGCGCCGTACCGGGGCCGCGCGGTATCGCTGAGCTTGCCGTCGCGGAGCTGCGCGAGGGCAAGCTGGAGGAGAACTTCTGGTCGCAGCTCATCGACCTCGACGCGCCGAAACGCGAGCGGCTGCTGCTGCCGGGGGTGGTCGACCCCACCCAGGCGGGCACGGTCGCCCCGTTGTGGCAGCGGTTCGCCGACTTCTTCACCGGACTGGAGAAGGGCGAGCCGGCGTACGACGTGATTGTCGACTGTGGACGGCTGTACGTGAACAACCCGCCGTGGCCGGTGCTGCGCGCCGCGGCGGTCGTGCTCGTGGTGACCACGGCACACCTGCCCGACCTGTCGAGCGCCCGCGCGGCGGTCGCCGCGATCCAGCGCGACTTCCGGGAGCACCGGGTCGCGCCGGGATCGGTGCGGCTGCTGCTGGTCGGCGAGGGCCACGGCACCGGCGAGATCAGCAAGGCGCTGGAGTTGCCGGTGATCGCGCGGATCCCCGACGATCCTCGTACGGCCGAGGTGCTGAGCTACGGCGGCACCATCAAGGCCAACCGCCCGCTCATGCGGGCGGCCGATGCGCTGGAAGTGCCCATCAACGCCATCCTCGACCGCCGGCGTGCCCGGCTGAGCTGGCGTCCAGCGCTGACGGAGGCGCCAAATGCGGTTTGAGCCGGTGTACCAGGACCCGCGGCTGCCGCAGCAGCCCGCCATCTCCACCGCGCCGCCGGTGCCCCCTACTGTCCATAATGGACGGCACCACGCCAACGGTTCGGCACCAGCCACGCCGGCCCGCCCCCGGGTCGACTTCGCGGTGGTGCGTGACCTGCGACGTCAGCTCAGCGAGCGGCTGACCCGGTGGCAGCGGGGGCGTGACTTCACCCCGGCGGAGGAGGATGCCGAGCGTCAGCGGCTGGCGGCCGCGGTGGTGTCCGACTACGCGGACACCGTGCGGCGGGCCGGCACGCCGATGCCGGCGGCCGAGGAGCGGATACTGCTCGACCAGGTCACCGCCGAGCTGGTGGGCCTCGGGCGGCTCCAGTCGCTGCTGGTCGACGACACGATCGAAGAGGTCCACGTGCTCGGCTGCGACCACGTGCGGATCGCCCGGCACGGCGGCGGCATCGAGTGGGCCGAGCCGATCGCCGACAGCGACGAGGAGCTGGTCGAGATCCTGCAGGCGGCCGCCCGCCGGGCCGGCGCCACCGAGCGCTCGCTGTCGACGTCCAAGCCGACTCTCGACCTCCAGTTGCCAGACGGCAGCCGCCTCGCGGCCGTGTACCTGGTCAGCCACCGCCCTTACGCCGTGATCCGCCGGCACAACACCCTCGACATCACGCTCGACGACATCTCGGGCGGCCGGGCCGACCTCGACGAGATGCTGGACGGGCTGATCCGCGACTTCCTGCGGGCGGCGATGCGCGCCGGGCTCAACATCATGGTGGCCGGGCTGGCCGGCGCGGGTAAGACCACGGTGATCCGGGCGATGATGAGCGAGATCCCGCCCGACGAGCCGTACGTGCTGCTGGAGGAGAGCCGCGAGCTGCTGCCGGCGCGCCGCGGCGAGCGGCACCGTGCGGTGATGAGCTTTGAATCGCGCGAGGGCCACGGCGAGCGCGGGCCCGACGGGCGCCCGGCGGGTGAGGTGACCATCGCCGACCTGATCCCGGTGTCGCTGCGGATGGGCGCCCTGCGGATCATCGTCGGCGAGGTGCGGTCGCGGGAGATCGTGCCGATGCTCCAGGCGATGACCACGAGCCGCGGCTCCATGTGCACCATCCACGCCCGCAGCCCGGGCGGCGTCAGCGAGCGCATCATCGAGCTGGCGCTGTCGCACGGCAAGGAGATGACCGTCGAGCAGGCCCGGCGGATGGCGGGTAACGCGCTCGACCTGATCGTGTACGTGACGGTCGAAGACGAGACCGCGATCGGCGGCCGCAAGCACCGGTTCGTCTCGCACGTCGAGGAGATCGTCGGGGTCGGCGACGGCGCCCGGATCTCCACCACCACCATCTTCGGCCCGGGGTCGGACGGCCGGGCGATACCCATGCACCTGCCGGAACGGGTGCGCGACCAGCTCCTTCGGGTCGGCTACGACGCCCGCATCCTCAGCCGGTACATCGAGGCGAAGACCGGGGCGTGGCGCCGTCCCCGGCGCAGCCAGTTGCGGCGGCGCTCATGAAGCACCCCACGAGGACGCTCCGCTGCGCTCCACGTTTCCGCGGAGGCCCCGCATGAGGTTGCCGGCGAACATCGAGCTGATCGCGGTCGTCTCCGGCGCCCTGTGCGTGGGCGGTCTGATCATGGCTGTGGTGGCGATCGTCGGCACCGACCGGCCGTCCCGCCCGCAATCGCCGACGAGCCAACGGCTGCGGATGTTCACCGGCGCCGGGCTGAACGAGCGCGAGCGCCGCCGCCACCGCGTGCTGCTCGTCGTGGCGTTCCTGGCCGGTGCGCTGGCCTGGCTGGTGACCGGCGTGCCGCTCGTGGGCCTGCTGGTCGGCATCGCGGTGCCGGGCACGCCGTGGCTGTTCACGGTCGGCCACGCCGAGCAGCGGGCGATCACCCGGATCGAGGCGGTCGGTGAGTGGACCCGACGGCTGCGCGACGTCTCCGGCACCGGGCAAGGGTTGCAGCAGGCAATCGTCGCGACGGTCGCCACCGCACCGGAGGAGATCGGCCCGGAGGTGGAGCTGCTGGCGTCCCGCCTCCAGGCGGGCTGGCACGGGAAGGACGCGCTGCTCGCGTTCGCCGGGCAGATCGGCGACCCGGTGTGCGACCAGGTGGTGGCCGCGCTCATCCTGCACCTCAGCGACCGGGGCGAACGCCTCGGCGACGTGCTCGGATCCATCGCGACTGCCGCCGCGGCCGAGGTCGCGACGCGGCGCGAGGTCGAGGCCAAACGCACGCAACCGCGGTTCGCGGTGCGCTTCCTGACCGGGATGACGTTGCTGACGCTGGCGTACGGGCTACTGAACCCGGAGTACATGGAGCCTTACGGCACCCCGACCGGGCAGGTCGTGCTGATCGTCCTTGGTGGACTGTTCATCGCGCTGCTGGCCTGGACGCGGTCGATGAGCCTGCCGCCGCCACCGGTGCGCTTCCTCGCCATTCCCACCGTCGAGGAGGTGGAGCCGTGAGCGTGAGCCCGTTTCTCGTGATCGCGGTCGTCTCCGGTGCCGCGGTGGGCCTCGGCGTGTTCCTGCTGATCCGCGAGGCCATGCCGGCCACGCCCGCGCTCGCGCCGGCACTGCACCGGCTGCACCAGAGCCCGGCCGCCGCGGGCGCGGCTGGTGGGCTCGACTGGCTGACGGGTGTCTCCCGCTGGCTCCGGCCGCCGCACAAGGAGCTGGCGCTGCTCGGCAAGACGCCTGAGCAGTACACGCTCTCGCTGGTGCTCTCGGCGCTGATAGGCCTCGCGATCCCGCCGGTTGTGACGGCGGCGCTCTCGCTTTTGGGTGTGTCCCTGCCGTTCGTGCTGCCGACCGCGACCGGCCTCGGCCTCGCCGCCCTCTTCATGTTCGTCGCGCACCGCGACGTGCTGGCAAAGGCCGAAAAGGCGCGCCGCGAGTTCACCCAGGCCGTCTGCACGTACCTCGACCTGGTGGCGCTCCAGCTGTCGGCCGCGCACGGCCCGGTGCAGTCGTTGGAGCGCGCGGCGGAGGTGTGCGACGGGTGGGTGTTCGAGCGGCTGCGCGAGGCGCTGCGGATCGCGCAGATGCAGATGCACGCGCCCTGGGACGAGCTGCGCGAGCTGTCCGAGCAGATCGGCGTGCCCGAACTGGGCGACGTCGGCGCGATCGTGCAAGCGTCCGGCACCGAGGGCGCGCAGGTGCACGAGACGCTGCGGATCCGCGCCGACTCGCTGCGCGACCAGATCCGCACCGACAACCTCACCCGTGCTGAGGCGATCACCAGCCGGCTCGACGTGCCCGGCGCGATGTTGGTCTTCGTCCTGGTCGGCTTCGTCATGTACCCGTTCCTGGCCCGCATCTGAGCCCCAACCGGAAGGACCCGCCATGACCGTCGTCTACTACCTGCACAGCGTCGTCAAGGAACGGATCGCTTACCTGCGCACGCGGGCCGAGCGGGATCGTGGCGACGGTCCGGTGCCCACCGCGATCATCATCGCCGGGCTCGCGGCCGCCGCCGTCGCGGTCACCGCCACCGCGGCGAGTCTCGCCTCCGGCTGGATGGCGAAGATCGCTCCCTGACCGATGCTCCGCAGCGCGCTGGGCCTCTGCCACCGGACCGCCGCCGCGGTCCGGCGCCGGTGCGCGCATCCGGCCGCCCGCGACCGGGGCGCCACCCCGGTCGAACTGGCCATCGTCTTCCCCGCGATCCTGCTCCTGACCTTCGCGTCCGTGCAGGTGGGCGCCTGGTTTCTGGCCCGGGCCGTGGCGCTCAACGCCGCCCAGGTGGCGGTCAGCTCCACCCGCACCCTGAACGGTGTGTCGCCGGCGGCCGGCGAGGCCCAGGCCAACAGCTTCATCGCCGACACGGGTGGCTGGCTGGTGGGCTGGAACGTCCAGGTCGACGAGGGCCCCGAGCAGGTGAGCGCCACCGTGACCGGCACCGTCGTCTCCGTGATCCCCGGCATCAGCTGGTCGGTCAGCCAGACCGCGCAAGGGCCGGTCGAGCGCTTCACGCAGGAGGGACCGTGACGCGCGATCGGGGTTCGGTGTCGGTGGAGGTGGCGATCCTGGCGCCTGCCTTCCTGATGCTCGTCGTGCTCGCCGGGATCGCCGGGCGCACCGCCATCGCGCAGAACGCCGTCGACCTGGCCGCGCACGACGCGGCGCGGACCGCGTCGCTGGCGCGCACCGCGGGCACGGCGCAGACGCAGGGCGCGGCCACCGCCGGCGCGACCCTCGCCGACCAGGGCCTGAACTGCGACGGTACGCCGGACGTGCACATCGACACGGGTGGGTTCACGGTGCCGGTGGGGCAGCCCGCCAACATCGCCGTCACGGTGACCTGCCACGTCACCTTCGCCGACCTCGTCATGCCGGGAGTTCCTGGCGGCACCACGGTCGAGGCCACCTTCGTCTCACCCCTCGACCAGTACCGGAGCCGTGGATGAACGACCGGGGGCGGGTGAGCATCTTCCTGGCGATCGCGCTCGCCGGGATGCTGATGATCATCGGCCTGGCGTACGACGGCGCCGGGCACCTGCGGTCGTTGCAGCGCGCGCACAACCTGGCGGCTGAGGCGGCGCGCGCCGGTGGCCAGGCCATCGACGTGGCGCAGGCCATCGAGGGTGGCGGTAAGCAGATCGACCGGCCGGCCGCGCGGGCGGCCGTCGACGCGTACCGTGCCGCGGCCGGCGTGACCGGCCCACCGCCCACCTTCTCCACCGGACCCAACGGTGAGCAGCTCATCGAGGTCCAAGTGACCCTCACGTACGACAACGTGTTCCTCGACGTCTTCGGGTTCGCGGACACCACCACGGTGACCGGTACGGCCACCGCGACACTCCTCACCACTTCGGACTCCTAGGAAGGAGTTGCGCCATGCGTTTCCGACAGTTCTGTACCGGCGTTGGCGCGCTCGCCGTCCTCATTGGACTGGTGGTCGGCGCACCGGTCGCGCTCATCGCCCTGGCCGGCAACCCGCTGCCCGACCACGTACCCGCACTGTCCGAAGTCACCGACGCGCTGACCAGCCCCGACGACGGCCAGCTCTTCCTGCGCGCGCTGGCCGTGGTCGGCTGGCTCGGCTGGGCCACGTTCGCTCTGTCGGTGCTCGTGGAGATCCCCGCCCGCGTGCTGCGCCTACCGGCCCCCAAGCTGCCCGGCATGCACCGCCAGCAGCGCGCCGCGGCGACGCTGGTCGGCTCGGTCGCGCTGATCATCGCAGCGAGCCCGGCGGTGGCCTCGGCGGCCGAGATGTCGGCGCCGGTCCCCGCCTCCGCGCCGGCTGTGGTCTCGGCGCCGTTGCCCGTGGCCGCGGTCGTGGAGGAGCCCGTCGAGCGCCCCGTCTACCGGGTCGAAAAGGGCGACTACCTAGGTCACATCGCCGACCGGTACCTGGGCGAGTTCGACCGGTACCCGGAGTTGGCGAAGCTCAACAAGATCGGCGACCCCGACCTGATCCGGCCCGGCCAGAAGCTGCACCTGCCGGCCAGTGCGCGCGACGCGGGGATGCGCGCGCACGCGACCGGGCTCGTGGCGACGCCCCCGCCGACGCGCACGCACGCCGGACCGGCGCCCGCACCCCGTCCCGAGGCCCCGCCGGCCGTCGAGGAGGAGCCGGAGGTGCCGCCGCTGCCACCGGCGCGGGTGATCGAGCGCGGTGAGGGTGGCGACACTGGTGGCGTCGGCGCGAGCGCCCGGCCTGGCCAACGTGAACGCCTCAATGTCCCGCTGGCGGTATCGGCCGTCCTGGCCGCCGCCAGCCTGGTAGGCGCCCAGATCGGCGTCCTCCTGGGCCTACGCGACCGCCGCCGCGCCACCACCCGCCGCCCCCGCGACCACTAACCCACCCCCGCCCCACCCCCGCCCCACCCCCGCCCCACCCCCCACCCGCGCTCCCCGGGCGTCCCGCGGCACCACGCGGTGCCACGCGGCACCGCGCGGTGCCACGCGGCACCGCGCGGTGCCCGCCCCGCCCGCTCTCCGCCGTCGATCAAGGGCAAACGCACGTGATTTGATCTCAAATCCGCGTGCGTTTGCCCTTGATCGATGAAGATCTCCTTGATCGACGCCTGCCGGCCACGGCCCGCCTAGAGCTGGGCGCGCGGTGCCTGCCTGGAGAGGACCGCGCGTACCGGGATGACGTGTCCCAGCATGCCCAAGCCCCAACCCATGATCGGCCAGACCGGCCAGAAGTACCACGCGCCGGTGCCGAGGCCGACGGCCGCCCAGATGCCGATCATCAGGAGTGATCCGGCGACGTACGAGGCGACGTGTGCCCGCATGCCGATACGGGCGCCCCGTGTCGCCCGTTGCCGGCGCTGCTCGCGGGCTCGTGTCCGCACGAACGCTTGCGGCAGGTCGGCGACCAGCGCCTCCAACTCGCCCCGGGTGCGCGCGGCGTACGCCACCGCGGACCGCTCGGTGAACTCGTCCGCCTCCAGGTAGCCACCCGCGAGTGCGTCGCCGAGCAACGCGACCGCCGTCTCGCGCTCCACCGTTCCGACCCGTTCGACCTGGTTCGCCATGTCATCCCCTCCTCGCTCACCTTCCACAGTGCCATGTCGTCTTGTCACTGTCAAGATGTGTGTCGTATGCCGCACGAGGGGTAGATCGAAGAGATGACGGATTTCCACGAACCCGAGGAAGCCGAAGGCCCGGGGCCGCGTCAGCCGGTGTTCCGCACCGGCGCGGAGCAGCCCTGGGATCCCGAAGACCTGGCGATCGCGCACGGCCAGGACCCGACGCCGCGCAACGTCGAGCGGGCACGGCGTGAATTGGAGGAGGAGGGGCCGGCGGCAATCGAGAAGACGGTCCCGTAACGAACACCGCCGTCGATCAAGGAAGATTGCATCGATCAAGGGCAAATGCACGCGGAATGGAGGTCAAATCGCGTGCATTTGCCCTTGATCGACGGAAAGGGGGCGGGCGGGCTGAGGGGAGGGTGTCAGAGCATGTGGCGGGAGAAGATTGGTAAGGGGTGGGGGATTGACAAGCGGGACCACGAAGAAACGAGCTTGATCGCGCCGAAGAGGAGCGCTGCCGCCACGATGCCGTCGAGCCAGTAGTGGTTGGCCGTGATCACGACGACGGTGACGGTCACCGCCGGGTGCAGCAGCGCCAGCAACCGCCACCGGCTGGAACTGACCCGGATCACGGCGATCGCGACCAGCAACGCCCACCCGACGTGCAGTGACGGCATCGCGGCGAACTGGTTGGCTACGCCGTCGGTGCTGCTGTCCGGGTATGCGGACGGACCGGTGGCGAGCATGGTGTCGACCATGCCGAACGACGAGACGAGGCGCGGCGGCGCAAGTGGGAAGACCACGTGTAGCGCCAGTGCCGCCGCTGTGAGTACCGCCATCTCGGTGCGCATCCGTACGTAGTTGGGACGGTGCCTGATCCAGAGCCACACCATCGCCAGCAGGGTGCCGGGGAAGTGCACGCCGACGTAGTAGAGGTTGGCAATGCGTGCGGTCGATGGCCAGGAGAGCGCCCAGTGCTGGATCGTGGCCTCGTCGGGCAGGCGAAGCGTGCGTTCGAGTTCCCAGACCCAGGTCGCGTGGCGGAAGGCCAGACTGACCTGGCCGTCGGCGAGGTGGCGGACCCCCTGGTACACAATCATCATCGAGGCGATCAGCAACACCTCGATGATGAGTTCTCGAATATGGGCGGCTCGGCGGCGGCGTGGCCTCCGTTGTTCCGGCGGCTGTGCCTTCGGTCGCGGGTCGACAACGACCCGCGAGAGTCCTTCCGTGACTGCCATCGCCGTCCCCCACCGAGCGTTCATCCACGGTTCACGCATTTCAACACTAAGTGAAATGTTTTTACCAGAACAGTGTGGCCCCGTGTGACCCCACGCACAGCTCAATAATGGGGGCGCCCTTCAAATTCCTTGAAGGACGCCCCGGAGTTACTTGGTTTAGGTGCAGGTCAGGCCCAGATGCGCAGCACCTCGCCGCGGCCGGGCGACACCGACTTGTTCGTTACGTACAGTGCGCCGTCGTGGCCGACTGCGACCCCGCCCGGCATGGTGAGCATGCCCGCGGCGAGCTCAGTCCTCGTGCCGTTCTCGACCCGGTATAGCGCGCCGACCTCTTCGCCACTGAGCAGACCGTTCTTGGTGATCTGAAGTACCAGCAGCCGGCCCCTGCGGTCGAATGCGATATCGATGATGTTCGTGAACCCGGTCGCGTACACCGTGGGTGTCTGGCCGGGGACGACCCGCCAGATCCGCGCCGCGCCCGGCTGGAACGGGAAGCCGGTCAGCTCGCCGACGTAGTAGGCGCCATCGGGGCCCTTGGTGACCGTGGTCGGCACCGCCTGCATCGGGAGCTGCGGCGGCAGGTTCGGGATGCCGGGCGGTGCGGACACCATCCGCGTGGGGAACACCGCGACCGTCGAGACCTTGCCCTTTTTGTCGATCGCGAGCAGGTCGTTGCCGCCTGCGTCGGTCGCCAGTGCGCCGTGAGGGGTCGCGAGGACGCCGTACGGGTTCGAGTCGATCTCGCCGCCGTCCGGGTTGTTGTCCTTCTCGTACTGGTTGAGGTCCGCGATCGGCTTGACCTTGCCGTGCCGATCGTGCGGCAGCAGCCTCACCACGTGCCCGAGCAGCCGGCCACCGGAGCCCAGCTGGTTGCGGGCCTCGACCGTGCCGGCACCGCCGATGGTGCCGACCAGAGCGCCATGGTGTGTGGGCGAGATGTCGTGCAAGCCGAGCGCGAAGGACCCGTCCTCCTCTGCGATCGACGGCAGGCCGGTGACGACCCGCTTCTGCTTCCAGTGAGGCTTGCCCTTGTGCCACTTGGCGCGGACGGCCGTGACGGCACTGGACTTACCGAGGCACACCTCCGCTTCCGGGTCCTCCGGCGAGGCTATGCACGGGCCCTTGCCGCCCTTGCCTGCTTCGGCCACGTAGAGCACGCCATCGTGGCCGGCGGCGATGCCGCGTGGGTTGTTGAGCTTGCGGGCGATGACGCTGACGGTGGGCTTTTCGGAGGTGGCGGCATTCGCGGCGGGCGCGCCGGCCACCAGTAGAGCAGCCGTTAGAAGACCAACAGGGACAACACGACTAAGGTTCATGAATCCCCCATTCATGGGTAAACCCCGACAGATGGAATCATGCAGCTCGGTCGGGCTGGATGTGCCCAAAACCCAAGAATCGGCTGGTGCTATCGCTCGGCGGTCGTGATCATGTCCGCCATTTGCCTCGGTGAGCGATCGGGCGCCGGGCGGCCGGGGTCTTGCCCTGGGCATGACGGTCGGCGCCCTCGCGGTGCTGCCGCTGGGCGTCGCCACCAGCGGCGTCCAGCTGCTCAGCCTCGAACCGGCGGTGGCCGCGCTGGCTAGAGTTCGAGCTTGCGCAGGGCGTCTTCGATCGCGCGGTGGAAGGTCGGGTACGCGTAGATCATGTGGCGCAGGCTCTCGACCGGCACCTCACCGTGTACCGCCACTGCCAGGCCGCTCAGCACCTCGCCGCCCATCGGCCCCGCCGACGTCGCGCCCACCAGTACGCCGCGGTCGGCGTCGGCGACGAGCTTGATGAAGCCCTCATTGCCCACCTTGTGGATCCAGCCGCGCGCAGACTCCGGCAACGGGGCGACCGTCGTGCGCACCGCGACACCGCGCTCGCGGGCCTGCTGCTCGGTCAGGCCCACCGCGCCGATCTCCGGATCGGTGAACGTGACCCGGGGCAGCGACCGGTAGTCAGCCGGCGGACCGTCCTGGCCGAGGATGTCGCGGATCACTATGCCCGCCTGGTACATCGCCACGTGCGTGAAGGCGCCGTGCCCGGTGACGTCGCCGACGCCCCACAGCTTGTCGCCGGCCCGCAGGCGGTCGTCGACCTCCAGCAGGCGCGCCTTCGGGTCGAGGCCCACGGTGTCGAGGCCCAGGTCGCCGAGCTGCGCCCGCCGACCAGTGGCCACGAGCAGCTTTTCCCCGCTGACCGAGCCACCGCCCAGGTGCACGGCGAACTCGCCGCCGTCGTGGCTGATCCGCTCGGCCTTGGCGCCGACCCGGATCTCGATGCCGTCGGCGCCCAACACCTCGGCGGCCAGGTCGGACGACTCGGGCTCTTCGACAGCCAGGAGGCGGTCGAGCGCCTCGACGATCGTCACCCGTACCCCGAAGCGCGCGAACACCTGCGCCAGCTCCAGCCCGATCGCACCACCGCCGAGCACGACCAGCGACGCGGGCAGAGTCTCGGTCTCGATGGCTTCGCGGTTGGTCCAGTACGGTGTGCCGGCGAGACCTTCGATCGGCGGGATCGCGGCCGACGTGCCGGTGCCGATGACCACGCCCCGGCGCGCCTCGAAGACGTCGTCGCCCACCTGGACGCGTCCCGGCCCGGCGAGCGTGCCGTACCCGCGAACGAACCGGCCGCCCTTGCCCGTGAACCGATCGACGGCCACCTTGTCGTCCCAGTTGTCGGTGGCCTCTTCGCGGATGCGTTTGGCTACCGGTCCCCAGTCGGGGTACACCTCGGCGCGACCGGCGAGCCCTTCGACGCGGCGCGCCTCGGTCAGCGCGTTGGCCGCCCGGATCATCATCTTGCTGGGGATGCAGCCCCAGTACGGGCACTCGCCGCCGACCAGGTTGTGTTCGATGCCCACCACCGACAGGCCGGCCGCGGCGAGTTTGCCAGCGACCTCTTCACCACCGACGCCCAGCCCGACGACGACCACGTCCACCTGTTCCGCCATGACGCCCAGCATTTCACGGTTCAGCGCGACGCGTACCGGTTGACGTACTCGCCCCGGGGTCTAGCGCTCCGCCTGCCGTTGCCGGTTCAACCGCCGGTACGGCCCTTGTGTCGTTGCCGGTGCCCGCGGTCGCGTACCCGCAGGTCGCTTGTGAACAGCACGACGGCGGTCTTCACGGCGCCACCAGGTGGGGCGGGCCGGGCACCCGCACCGGCGTGCCGGCCGCCACCAGCAGCGAGTGCGTCGCCACCGCGGCCTTGCGCCAGCCCGGCACGGCGGCCCGCCGTGCGAAGACGTCGAACTCGGCTGCCGCGATCTCGTCGAGGATGCCGCCGTAGAGCCGGTACGCGCTGCGGATGCACGCCTGCGACGCGGGCTCCAGCATGCCGACACCGGATGCCGCCGCGCCATAGTGGGCCTGTGCGCGCCTCACCTCGTACTCGATGAGCTGCTGGACCTGCGGTGTGGCCGCGCGTCGCGCGGCGCAGGCGACGAGATCGGGCCGCGTGACCCCGAACCTGGCGAGGTCTTCGTCGGGCAGGTAGGTGCGGCCCCTTTCGAGGTCTTCGGCGACGTCGCGGATGAAGTTGGTGAGCTGGAACGCGAGCCCGAGCTGGCGCGCCGGCTCGCGCGCGGCGGCCAGGTCGCTGGCGCCGAGAATCGGCAGCATCATCGTGCCGATCACGGCGGCCGACCCCTCCATGTAGTCGAGCAGGTCGGCGTAGGTGGGGTACGAGGCGACCGTGAGATCCATCGCCATGCTGTGCAGGAACGCGGCGAAGTCGGCCTGGTCAAGGTCGAAGGCGGCGATCGTGTGCAGCACGGCGGGCAGGAGCGGGTCGTCGACCGGCGCGCCGCGCAGGCCCGCGAGGAACCGGTCGGACCAGTCGCGCAGTTTGGCCGCCCGTTCGGCCGGCGGCAGTGCGTCGGTGCGGTCGACGATCTCATCCGCATATCGGGTGAAACCGTACAGCGCGTGGACGTGGCGGCGCTTCCAGGCGGGCAGCAGGCGGGTTGCCAGGTAGTACGTGCGCCCGTGCCGTTTGTGCAGCTCGCGGCAGCGTTCATAGGCTAGGGCGAGGTTGTCGTCCACCGCTGTCTCACCGCCAATCGACTCAGTAATCGACGCAACTTCTCACCTAGGGTACTCTCGACGCCATGCGACGGGTGAGCGGGCCGACCGACCGGGTGGTCGTCGTCGGCGCCGGGCTCGGCGGGCTGGCGTGCGCCCTGCACCTGGCCGGCGCCGGGCGGCAGGTCACCGTGCTCGAACGGGAGCCGGTGCCCGGAGGCCGGGCTGGGCGGCTCGCGCTCGGCGGATACGAGTTCGACACCGGACCCACCGTGCTCACCATGCCCGACCTGCTCGACGAGGCCCTTGGCGCGGTCGGCGAGCGCCTCGGCGACTGGCTGCGGCTCACCCCGCTCGACCCCGCGTACCGCGCCCACTACCCCGACGGCTCCACGCTCGATGTGATTACGGACACGGCGCGGATGGCCGCGGAGATCGGGCGGGTGTGCGGGCCGCGAGAGGCCGATGGCTACCTGCGTTTCGTCGACTTCGCGCGGCGGCTGTGGCGGCTGGAGCGGGCCGACTTCATCGAGCGCAACCTCGACTCCCCGCGCGACCTGCTCACACTCAACCTGCTGAAGCTGCTGTGGATGGGCGGGTTCCGGCGGCTCCAGAGCAAGATCGACCAGTTCTTCGCCGATCCACGCACCCGACGGATCTTCTCCTTCCAGGCGATGTACGCGGGGCTGTCGCCGCACGACGCGCTCGCTATCTACGCGGTCATCGCGTATCTCGACTCGGTCGCCGGCGTCTACTACCCGGAAGGCGGCATCCACTCGGTGCCCCTCGCCATGGCCGGCGCGGCGGAGAAGCACGGCGTGACGATCCGGTACGACACGACCGTCACCACGGTAGAGACCGCGGGCGGGCGAGCCGTGGGGGTTCGCACGGCCGACGGCGAGCGCGTCCCGGCCGACGTCGTCGTGCTCAACCCCGACCTGCCGGTCGCTTGGGCGCTGTCCGGGGCACGCCCACGCCCGCTGCGCTACTCGCCGTCGTGCGTCGTGCTGCACGTGGGTTCCACGCAGGGGTACAGCCAGATCGCGCACCACAACCTCCACTTCGGACGCGCCTGGCGCGGCACCTTCGACGAGGTGATCCGGCGCGGCGAGCTGATGTCAGATCCGTCGTTGCTCGTCACGCGCCCGTCGACCGGCGCCCCCGACGGGCGGCACGCCTACTACGTGCTCGCCCCCGTGCCCAACTTGGCCCACCGCCGGCCGCTCGACTGGGAGGGCGGGCTGCGCCAGCGATACACCGACGAGCTGGTCGACGTGCTGGAGGCACGCGGCTATCGGGGCTTTCGGGACGGCATCGAGGTGGCGCAGATGGTGACCCCTTCCGACTGGGCGGCTTCAGGCCTGGCGGGGGGTACCCCGTTCGGGGCGGCCCACACATTCCTGCAGACCGGCCCGTTCCGGCCCGGTAACCTCCATCCCACAGTGGACAATGTCGTCTATGTCGGCTCGGGCACGCAGCCGGGCGTGGGCGTGCCCATGGTGCTGATCTCCGGCAAGCTCGCCGCTCACCGCGTCACGGGAGGCGCTCTGTGAATCTCTCTGGTTTGGGCCCCCGCGAGGCGCACCTGGTGGAGCTCGTCGACGAGGCGGGAGGTGCCCTCGGCTCGTCCACTGTGGAGGTCGCGCACCAGGCGCCGGGGCAGCTGCATCGGGCATTCTCCGTGGTCCTCGTCGACCCCGACGGGCGACTGCTGCTCCAGCAGCGCGCCCAGGCCAAGAGCCGCTTCCCACTGCGTTGGGCCAACGCCTGCTGCGGGCACCCCGCACCCGGCGAAGACTTGACCGCCGCGGCCACCAAGCGGCTCGGCGAGGAGCTTGGCCTCGACCCGGTGCCGCTGACCGAGGTCGGCGTGTACCGGTACTTCGCCGAGGACCCGGCGACCGGGCGGGTGGAGTACGAGTACGACCACGTGCTGCTCGGGTCGGTCGATGCCCACGTGCCGGTGCGGCCTGACCCGCAGGAGGTGGCCGCGGTGCGGTGGGTCGAGCTCGACGAGGTGCGAGCCGACCTGTGGGAGCAGCCGCGGGCGTACGCGCCCTGGCTCGGCGGCGTGGTCGACGCGCTGCCCCGGGTGCTGTCTTCTGAAAACGCTGCGGAGCGGTCGGGTGGCCGATGAGGGGCTGAGTGCGGGAGCCGCGGCACGCCGCCTTGGTGTGGCGGTTACCACACTTCGCACCTGGCACCAGCGATACGGGCTCGGCCCGAGCGAGCACGTGCCCGGCCACCACCGCCGGTACACGGCGGAAGACCTGGCCCGGCTGGACGTGATGCGCGAGCTCACCGCGGAGGGCGTGGCGCCCGCTGAGGCGGCCCGCTGGGCGCGCGGCACCGTGCCACGGCAGGTGGCCAGCCGGCGACACGGTGGCGGGCGCGTGATCGCGGTAGGCGCGGCAGGCGATGCCGCTCGCGGTCTCGCCCACGCTGCGATGCGCCTCGACGCGACCGCCATGCGGGAGATCATCGAACGCTCGATCACCACGTCAGGCGTCGTGCCGACCTGGGACACCTTGCTCAGGCCGGTGCTCTCTGGCGTCGGGGAGCGACACGCGGTCGTCGAGGTGGAGCACCTGCTGTCCCGCTGCGTGTCCGAGGCGCTGGGTGCTGTCCCCCGCCCGCCGGCTGCCGCGGGACCGCCCCGCATCCTCCTCGCCTGCGCCGACGAGGAGCAGCACAGCCTGCCACTGGAGGCGCTGGCCGCCGCGCTGGCCGAGGTCGGAGTGGCGTGCCGCCTCCTCGGCGCACGAGTGCCGCCATCCGCCCTAGCCGGCGCCGTGCGGCGAACCGGCCCAGACGCCGTCATGGTGTGGTCACACTCACACGCCACCGCCGACCCGCGCCAGCTCGACACGCTGCGATCGGGTCCACACCGTCCGCCACTCATCATCGCGGCCGGTCCCGGGTGGGACGAACTGCCAGTTGTCATCGAACGACCAGACAGCCTCGTCGCGGCACTCACCCTATTGAGCAATCGGACGTAAGCCCGCTAGAAACCCTCGATTCTCGGGCGCCACTCAAGTAGCGTGTTGTCGCTTTGTTCCCGAACCCCTCGGGAGTCTCACTGATGACGCGACGTGGGGCGTTCACCGCCGCACTGCTCGTACTGGCGATCCTCGTCGGAGGCCGCTGGGCCATGGGCCGGCAGCCCGCCGAGACCGTGGCTCACCAGGCACTCGGCAGCCGTCCAGTGCCCGCCGAAAGCTCGCCAGCACCGACACCGACCGCCGCCGCCACGCCGTCGGTCGCACCGCCGACGACCAAGGCGCCGGCGCCGAAGAAGACCACCACCAAGCCCGCCATCCGATCCAAGGTCGGCCCGTTCGGCACCAGGCGGATGACCGGCAGCCGCGGAGTGGCGCTGACCTTCGACGACGGGCCCAACCCAGCGTGGACGCCCGCCGTGCTCGACCTCCTGCGCGCCAACAGGGTCAAGGCCACCTTCTGTGTGGTCGGCACCGAAGTGCGCCATTACCCCGCGTTGGTCAAACGCATCGTGCGCGAGGGCCACACGCTGTGCAACCACAGCTGGCACCACGAGTTCGACCTCGGCACCAAGCCGGAGCAGGAAATCAAGGCGAACATGCTGGCCACCAACCGGGAGATCCAGCGGGCCGTCCCTGGCGCACGGGTCAAGTACTTCCGCCATCCGGGTGGAAAGTGGACCGCCGAGGCGGTCAAGGCCGCGCGCGAACTGGGCATGACCTCCCTGGACTGGGACGTCGACCCGACCGACTGGGCAAAGCCCAGTGCCGAGGCCATCAAGCAGCGGGTCATGGCCAAGGCCAGGTCCGGCTCGATCATCCTGCTGCACGACGGCGGCGGTGACCGGGCCGGCACGGTAGCCGCCTGCAAGACGCTGATACCGGCACTCAAGCGCAAGTACGGCATCGTCCTGCTCCGTTGACCTGCTCCGCCGGCCCTCGCCGGAAGTGAAACGTGACGCGCCCAGAACCAGTTTGGATGGACGGTCCGGCGTCGCGTATGCTTTCCAAGCCTCCGGCGGGGCCGGATGGGAGCTCAGCTGCCAGAGTTGCGATGTGCAATGATGGCGGGGCCGCCCTCATCGTCTAGCGGCCCAGGACGCCGCCCTTTCAAGGCGGTAGCACGGGTTCGAATCCCGTTGGGGGCACGGTCCGGCCTAGCCGGAGGAGCAAGGCAAGGTCCTGTGGAGCAGTTGGAGTGCTCGCCGCCCTGTCAAGGCGGAGGTCGCGGGTTCAAGTCCCGTCAGGACCGCTTACGTCGATAGTTCGCTGTCGGCGTGGTCTCACCCGGCCAGGTAGCTCAGTTGGTACGAGCGTCCGACTGAAAATCGGAAGGTCGGCGGTTCGACCCCGCCCCTGGCCACATAGCCTTTCGCCGGGCTATCAGAACGCCTACCAGCGGAAACGCCGGTGGGCGTTCTTCTTTTCTCAGGGCCTAGTCCTGGCCTACGGCCCGAGGGTCGGTCAGGCTGGCCGCCACGCCGGCCGCGTACCCCTGTCGCATGCCGGTGCCGGCCAGGCGGCGGCGGCCCGCTGTGCGCGCGTTTGGGTATGCCTCGGACATGCGGCGGCTGACCTTGCTGGTGCGGTCGGCGAGCACCAGCGCGACCGACGGGCCCGACGTGGTCGGTGTCGCCGCGGCGGCGGCCTCCGCCTCGCGGAGGCGGACGGCGATCGCGCCGGCGAAGCCGGCCAACCAGGATCGCCGGAAAGCCGCCGGCTGCTCCCAGGCCGGCACCGGAGTGGCCGCGAGCCCGTGAGCGGCCTGGACGAGCAGCGAGGTGAAGAGGAGCTCGACGCGCTCCAGATCACTGCCGAACCCGAAGAGGTGCACCGCGAGGCCGCCGCGCTCGCGCCGGCGGACCGAGCCGCAGCGCAGGGCGGCTGCGACGGAGGCGAGCAGGCCGGCCTTGTCGAGGGCGTACGGCGGCTCAACGTCGATGACGCGGTCGCCGACGGGGTCGGTGCTGGGGTCTTGGGCCGCGAGCAGTGCCCGGTCGACGCCGTATTTGGCGATCAGCTCGGTGGCCTTGGCGGTGAACGCCTCGGCTTCGGCGGTGGTGCAGGCGGGGTCTTCGGCCTTGGTCAGCAGCTTGCGGACCTTGGCGAGGATCGCGTCCGACATGCCGCCGACCCTACGAGAGCGCGCCCGACCCATTCAGGCCCCCGGACGGCGTGTTCGACGGCCGGGCGTGGCGCGCCGGGCCGGGCCGGGCCGGGCCGCCGATCAAGGCCGATTGCGTCGATCAAGGGCAAATGCACGCGGATCGGAGATCAAAGCACGTGCGGTTGCCCTTGATCGACGGGAGAGAGCGCGCGGCGCGTCAGGCGGCGCGGCGGCGGAGGGTGGCCACTGCGGAGCCGGCCAGGGTCAGCAGGCACTCGGGGAGTTGGCCGTCGGCGATGGCGGCGCCGAAGAGGGCCTCACCGGTGGAAGCGTCGGAGTTGGCGTACGCGCTGACGAAGCGGGCCACCCAGCGGGTGTCGTAGCCGGCCTCGTCGATGCCGGGGAAGTCGAGCGTCCACCGGCCTCGAGGCACGTTGTCGCCCACCATCGTGGCGGCGATGCACCATGCGACGTCGTACGCACCCGCGACTCCGGAACGGTCGACGACGGCGTCGAACGTGCCGACCACGCCGTCGCTGTCGCCGGCGAGCGCGCTGCGCAACACCTGGGCGGCGTCGTCGAGCGCCTCGGGCGGTACATCCGTCACGAGCGGAAGGGTATGCCGCCCGGTCAAGCGCCGCAGCGGAACGGCCGCGACCCCGCACCAGGGAGAAAAGCTCAGGCGGCCCGCAACAGGCAGGTCAGCCGGCCGGAGCAGACCCGGCGGCCGGATTCGTCGGTGATAGCTATCTCATACGTGGCGAGCGTGCCGCCGCGGTGCACAGGTACGGCCACACCCGTGACGACGCCCGTGCGGGCGCTGCGGTGGTGTGTGACATTCAGCTCGACGCCCACGGCCATGGGCCGCCCGACGGAGTACCCGTGCACGGCGGCGCCGTACGAGCCGAGAGTTTCGGCCAGCACGGCGGATGCGCCACCGTGCAACAGTCCCATGGGTTGGGTGTTGCCATCGACAGGCATGGTGCCGACGACGCGTTCGGCCGATACTTCGACGATGGTGATGCCCATGCGCTCGGCGAGCGCCCCGGCGGCGGGATACGTCTGGGGCGAGACGTCTGCGACAGCGTCCACGTGGCGCCACGCTACCGGTTGGTACGAAGATGGCCTACGACCGCAATCACACTGCGTACGGATGGCACGCTAGTGTGCGCAGCGGACCCCCGCCGACCCCCGGGGAGGGAGGACTAACTAGATGCACCGCCCGCGCAACGCCGCTCTGGTCGCCTGCGCCGCGCTCCTGCTGACCACCGTCGGCTGCGCGTCGAAGAGTGAGACGGACAGTTCCACCGACGGTCCCGTCCGGCTCTATGGCTCCGACGGCAATATGATCAACTCGTTTGGCGACGAGTTCAAGGACCAAAACGGTCTGCTGGCCGGCATGAAGGGCACCACGCCCCTCACGCCGCTGAGCGACGACTTCAAGCAGCGGCTCCGGTCGCTCGACCCTGACCTGGGCGACTTCGTGTACTCGGGGGAGTCGTACGACGCGGTGGTTATCAGTTCGCTGGCGGCACAGCTCGCCGGGAGCACCGCGCCGGCCGACATCGCGAAGTACATAAACGGTGTCACCACCGGCGGCGAGCGCTGCGACACCGTAGACGCGTGCCTCGAGCTGGCCCGCGCCGGGCGCGACATCGAGTACCGGGGGGTCTCGCTCAAGCGCGGAGGCTTCACCGATGTGGGTGAGCCTTCCACGGCCTCGTACGCCACGCTGCACTTCGACTCGTCGGACAAGCTCGACGACAACAAGACGGAGTTCGTCGGCGCGGGCGACGAGTCGACGACCACCACCAAGCGGGCGCCGACCCCGCGCAAGGGCGCGAGCGGCGATGACGCCGGCGCCCCGCTGAAGATCGGTGGCCTGCTGCCGCAGACCGGTGACCTGGCGCTGGCCAACCCGCCGCTGGAGGCGGGGGCCGCGCTCGCGCTCCGCGAGGTAAACGCGGCCGGTGGCGTACTCGGCGAGCCGGTCGAATGGATCGCGGGCGACGACGGCACCAATCCTGACAAGGCAAAGCAGACGGTGACCTCGCACATCAGGGCCGGGGTACACGTGATCATCGGAGCCGGTGCGTCGGGCATTTCCCGGGCCGTCCTGCCGGAGGTGGTGGCCGCCGGGCTGATCCTCTTCTCGCCGTGCAACACCGACGCGGGGCTCAGCAGCGTCGACGACAAGGGCCTGTATTTCCGTACCGCGCCATCCGACCTCCTCCAGGGTCGGGCGCTCGCCGACGTGATCATGCGCGACGGTTCGCAACAGGTCGCGATCGTTGCGCGCAAGGACTCGTACGGCGAGGGCCTACAGGGCAACGTGCGCGCCGAGCTCGAAAAGGCCGGCGTGACCGCCGAAAACCTCAAGCTCATCACGTACGAGCCGCCGGCGGACGCCGAGAGCAGCCTGGACTTCACCAAGGGCGCTGAGGAGATCAAGAAGTTCGGCGCCGACGCTGTCCTGGTGATCGGGTACGGCGAGTCGGCCGATGTCATCAAGGCACTCTCCAAAGCCGGAGTCCAACTCCAGCACTAGGTCGTCGCAGTGGCACGTTTCGGGGATCACTGGGGTGGTTCGAGAGCCGTACGGTCTTCTCATCACCACAGCGATCCCCGAGACGGAGCCCACGATGAGCGAACTCGACAACCCCACACTCACCGAGGACCCGAGCACCGATCACGACGGTTTCGGCTCCAGCGACGAGTCATACGAGCACACCAGCGACCCCTACACGCCCGACGCGTACGGCCACGACGGCTACGGCCCGGAGTCGGACCCCGGACATGAGCCGAACTCGATCGTGCAGCACAACATAGACGGCTCGACCGACGTGGTCACCGACCACGACGGTGACCACTACGCCGACCTGGTGCAGCACGACCGTGACAGCGACGGCACGCCCGAGGTCAGCTACGTCGACAGCAACCACGACGGGCGGCTCGACACGATCCTGCGCGACTACGACGACGACGGCAACGTCGACCAGGTGCTCGCCGACACCAACCAGGACGGGCGGATCGACTACGTCGCCAGCGACCGGAACGACGACGGCAACGTCGACCACCTCGTGGTGGACAGCGACTACAACGGCCGTCCGGACACCTGGGTCGAGGACACCGACTACGACGGCGACCCCGACGTCGTGAAGATCGACGTCAACGCCGACGGCGTACCGGATGTGACCATCCAGGACACCGACGGCGACGGCGACCCCGACCCGGTGGTCAACCCGTACGCCGCCAGCTGACACAGCCGCGAGCGAGCCACCCAACAAACGACGCGAAAAGGCGCCCGCCGACATGGCGGGCGCCTTTTGCGTGCGAGCCGTAAGGTGCGGTGCCGTAGGACTCTCACAAACACGAAAGGACACCGGGATGAGCGAGCCCGTGGAGACCCGCGGCGACGAGCGCGTCGACCTGCTGACCGCAGACACCAACAAGGACGGCAAGCCCGAGCTGTGGGCTGCCGACACCGACGGGGACGGCAAGGCCGACCTGTTCCAGTTCGACACCGACAACGACGGCAAGGTCGACGTCACCATGGTCGACATCGACCAGGACGGCACACCGGAGACGGTCGTGGACGGCGACGGCGGGCACCCGCCGGCGGCGTGAGCCGCGTGACCAGGGCGCCCAAGCCGGGCGCCCTGGTCAGGACAGGGCGGTGACGCCAACGCAGAGGGCCGCCATCACCGCGATGCCGACCAGCAGGTACAGCATCCGGCGGCGCATCGAACCGGTACGTTCGTCCGGCGCGGCCGCCTCGGAATGGCCGAGCACCCGCAGTCTGCCCCGCTGCGCCAGCACCTCCGTCCGCCAGCGGTCCACGGCGACCGGGTCCGTGCGGCTTATCGCGACCGCCAGCCGTGCCTGCGCACGCTGGAGTCGGCGCACCGCCCGGCGGCCCGCGGTGCCCGCTCGGCCGTACGCGTGCCGGCGGGCGTTGGCCCGCAGGTGGCCCATGCTGAGCACGCGCAGTTCGGCCGGGGTGGCGATGTCCGGGTCGTCGAGGTCGACGAGCTGCTGGATGTAGAAGTCCGCCTCCCGGTGCCGTGCCGAGCGGACCAGCAGCAGGATCATCAGCAGTGGCGGGATGCCCTTGGCCAGCAGCACCGCGATCAGCGCGTACCCGTTGTCGCCGACCTCGACGGCCAACAGCGGCGAATTCCACAGGAAATGGCAGGCCCAGGCGCCGCCGAACGCGAGCGTCGCGATACCCGCACGGCGCGCGAGCGACCGGTCACCGCGTACCACGAGGTAGCCGACGCCGAATCCGGCCAGTGCCCCGAAGAGGGTGTGGCTCCACAGCCCCGCCAGGAAGCCCCGCACGAAGAACGTGGCGAACACCGGACCCACATCGTCGCCCCGCCCGGCGACGTCGACGGCGCCCACGGCATACACGATGTCTTCGACCACCTGGAAGCCGAGCCCGACCAGCGCGCCGTAGATGACGCCGTCGAGGATGCTGTTGATCTGCGCGTGCGCGATCAGGACGATCGCGACGACGCCGAGCACCCGCGCGGTCTCCTCGATCGTGGGGCCGGCGATGGCCGGCCCCCACGAGGCGGCGAACTCCGGCGAGTACACCTTGGCGAGCAGGTTGTGCACGGCGGTGTTGCCGGGGATGGCGACCATCGTGGCGACCAGGCCACCCCACCCGAACGCCGTGGCGAGCAGCAGCGGTGGCTCGCGCTCCAGGTAGTCGAGGGCGCCGACGAAGAGCCAGAAGGGGACCGCGTACACCGCGAACAGGGCCACCGTGAGGGCGGTCGCTTTCGGGTACTCGAGGAACGCCTCCCGCAGCACCGAGAACAGGTGCACGCCGCCCACCGCGAGCAGGATCGTGACCAGCCAGAACGCGGGCAGCAGCAGCGACTTGCGGGCCACCGCCCAGACCGGTGTCGGATGCACGGGCGCCGTGCGAGCACTACGCGACCCGCCAGTCCCGCTCGCGCCTTCAGGCCGGCCCGTCGCGGCGGTCATGCGCCGCCGCCTCGGTATGCGATGGAGCGGGTGCTGGCCGCGATCTCTGCGGAGACTCGGCTCAGCTCGGTGTCGCTGCCGCTGACTGTCACCTCGATGGACACGCCATCGACGAGGAACACGGTGTACCGGCCGCCGCGGTCCCGCGCGGTGTAGTCGCCCTGCCGCCCGTACAGGCCGGCGGTCGTGTCGACGGCCCGCTCCGACCCGGCGACCCGCTGCCCGCCCGCCCTGACGATTTTGCGGGTCAGGCGGTCGGTCGCCGCGTCGAGGTCGCCCCGGAACGGGGTGACCACCAGCACGTACCGGACGTTGCCGAGGACGAACAGGACCGTGCCCTGCCGTGGGCCGGGCCGGGTCTGGGTCACGTCGATCATCGCGCCGGACGGCGGTATGACGGTGACCCCGCCACCCACCTTGTAGGGACGGGCGTTGGAAACCGGGCGATCGGCGGGCAGCGAACGGTCGAGGGCGGGCAGCCCGGCATAGATGAGGCCCAGCGTGAGCAGGATGCCGAGGCTGCCAAAGAGATTCCACAGCAGCCGGCCCCGCGCCACCCTCATGTATCGAAGCTAGCGGTAACGACCCAATCTCGTTCGGTGTTTGGGACGGTCTATCACGTTCAGATAACCAAGCGAACCTTCCACGCCGGCCAGCCCCTCAACATCCACGTGACGCTGGTATTTCGCAGGGCCCGCGCGGCGAAGAGCCTTCTGCTGGCCGCTACCGGGGCCACCCTGATCGCTACGGTGCTGCTCACCGGTCTGGCTGACTACAGCCGAGACGTGGTCGACGCGGGCGCCCGCGGCGCGATCCTCTCCTCGGCGCCTGAGGAGCGCTCGGTACTCGTGCAGGGCCCGGCCGGGTCGCCGACGCAGTTGGCTGACCGGGATCGGACACTCCGCGACAAGTTCGCGAGCGGATTCGCCGGTTTCGACACTCAGGTCGTCGCGGCCGGATACGCCACCGGGCGGCAGCTCAGCGGCGACACGGGCGCGGCCGTGCCGAACGCGGACGGCCTGGTCTTCGCGTCCGTGCTCTTCCTGGAAGGGCTGCCGGAGCACGCCGACCTGGTCGCCGGCGCCTGGCCGCAGCCGGGCGCCGCCCCGGTGCAGACCGCGCTGGCCGAGGCGGCGGCCGCGACCCTGCGGGCCGGGGTGGGCGAGCGCATCGAGGTCACCGACCGGCTGAGCAAGAAGGTCGGCGAGGTGACGGTCAGCGGCATCTGGCGCCCCCGTGACCTCACCGACCCCTTCTGGCTGCTGGTGCCTGGGGTCGCCGATGGCCAGCTGCCATCGTCCTCGACGTACGGGCCGCTGGTGGTGACGCGCGACGACTTCCGCGCAGGGTTCGCGACGACCGCGTCGGCGGTCTGGCTGATCGAGCCCGACCTGGTCGGCGCCGACGTAGCCGGGCTTCAGGGCGCGCGCCGCACCGCCATTGACCTCACCGAGACCCTGGCCACGGAGGTCGGCTTCGGGTCGTCCGGGCTGGTGACGTCCCGGATCGACCGGCTCGCCGACCGGCAGGAACGCGCCGACCTGGTCGGCCGGTCGGCCCTGGTCACGCCCATGCTTCTCATGGTCGTGCTCGGCGGGTACGCGCTGATGCTGGTCGCCGGGCTGCTCAACGAGCACCGGCGGGGCGAGACGGCCCTCATGCGGGCCCGCGGAGCCGCCCGGATCCAGCTCGCCGGGTTGGCCATCCGCGAGTCGGCACTGGTCGTACTGCCTGCGGCCGTGCTCGCACCGATCCTGGCCACCGAAGTGCTCCGGCAGGCCGACCGGGCACCGGTCCTGACCGAGGGCGTTCTCCAGCTCGCGCCCCGGCTCGACGCCCTGACGTGGCTGGTCGCCGCGGCGGCGGCCACCGGGTGCGCGCTCGCCATGGTGGGACCGAGCCTGCGCCGGGGCAGCACCTACGTGGCCGAACTGGCGGCCCGATCCCGGCCTACCCGGTGGGCGGCCGCACAGCGGGTCGGCCTCGACCTGGCACTGATCGGGCTGGCCATCCTCGGCTGGTTGCAGCTCCGGCAGTACTCCTCGCCGCTGACCAGCGCGGGCCTCGGCATCGACCCGCTGCTGGCGGCCACACCTACCCTCGGCGTGCTAGCCGGCGCCGTAGTGGCGCTGCGGGTACTGCCGCCGGTGACCCGGTTCGCGGAGCGTTACGTCGCCCGGCGGAACTGGACCGCGACGGTGCTCGGCATGTGGCAGGCGGGCCGGCGACCGCAGGCCGGTCCGGTGCTGCTGCTGGCGCTCGCGGTCGCGGTGAGCACGCTGGCCTGGTGCCTGGCCAGTACCGCCGAGCGGTCGCTTGTCGACCAGGCCAACCACCAGGTGGGCGCCGACCTGCGGCTGACCGAGCGCGGAAACCTCCCGCCCGACGACCGCGCCGAGCAGGTGGCGAAGCTGCCCGGAGTCGTGGCCGCGGCGCCGGGCTGGCGGGAGAGCCTGCGCCCGGAGGGCAGCGATGAGGAGACCGCCGTGGTGGTCGTCGACACGCAGGGGGCGCGGGACGCCATACACGTGCGCGACGACATCGCTCCCGACGGACTCTTCACGGGGACGGACAACCCCGTGGACGCCCCGGTCGTCGACCTGCCAGCGGGTGAGCGCCTGACCGGCGAGGTGGTCACCCGGTTGTCCCGGTGGGAGGCGCCGCCCTTCGTGGTGGTCGAGCCGGGCGTGGCCACCGAGGCGGTCTTCGCGACAGCGACCGGGTACCGCCGGGTGCCGCTGGGCCAGAGCCGCAACGGCGAGCCGCTGCGCTTCTCGGTCGACCTGGCAGCCTTCCAGCCGGCCCGGCTTGCCGGCTTCCTGGTCGACACCCGGGGCGCCAGCGACATGGTCGTGAGCTGGCAGGTCAGGTCGCTGCGGGTCGGCACGGCCGCCATCGATCTCCCCGCCGCCGGCGCCTGGCAGGCCCGCGACCGGTCGGGCGGCAGCGTGGGCATCAAACCCGACCTGTCGATCGGGTACCAGTCCGTGTCGCAGGGCGGCTGGGGAATCAACAGCGCCGTTCACCTCGTCGTCACCCGCCAGCGCACGGCCGGCACGGTGCCGCTCGTAGCCACCCCCGAGGCGCTCGCCGGGTTGCGGCTGGGTGTCGGCGACAAGACCCGCCTGCCGCTGGGGCAGACCGAGGTCGAGGTCCGCGTGGCGGGCAGCGTGGCGGCGGTACCGGGCACCACCGGCGCCTCGGCGATGCTGGTCGACCGGGCGGCGCTGGCCGCCGAGATGTTCTACGAGCACGGCACCACGCGACAACCGCAGGAGTGGTGGCTCGCCACCCGATCCGGCGAGCACGCCGCGGCCAGTGACGCCGCCACCAAGCTCGCCGGCATGGAGGTGCTCGACCGCCACGCCCTGGCCTCCGACGCCAGCCGAGACCCGTACGGCGTCGGGGCCCGCGCGGCGCTCTTCGCCGCCGCGCTCGGTGCGATCCTGCTCGCCGGCACCGGCGTCGGTGTGGAGATGCGCGCCACCGCCCGGCGCCGGGTCAACGAACTGGCTGTCCTGCACACACTGGGTGCGGGGCCGCGCCTGCTGGCCCGGTCGCTGCTCGCCGAGCAGCTCTTCCTGGCCGGCATCGGGGTGCTCACTGGGGCGGCTGTCGGCATCGCGGTCGCCGCGACGATGGCGCCGCTCGTCATCCTCACCCCATCGGCGGCCCGTCCGGTGCCCGAGCCGCTGCTTGACATCGCGTGGGCGCCGGTGCTCGCGACCGCCACCGGGCTGCTGGGCCTGACGCTCCTGCTGAGCGCGCTTGTCGCCACCACGGTCCGGCAGCGCCTGGCCGCCGCCCAGCTCAGGATCGGAGCCGACACGTGATCCAGGTACTGCACCGGGTGCGGGTGTTCGTCGGCCAGTTTCTGCTGCTGGCGGTGCTGGCGGCGGCCGCGGCCGCGCTGGTCACGGGCGCGCCGCGGATCGCCAACGACCTTGCCGATCGGGCGCTGCGGGAAGACGTCCGCAGGCTGCCGTCAGCCGCCCGTGACATCACCTACCTGCAGAAGCCGCCGCCCTTCGGGGGATGGCTCGCGGTACCGATCGCGCTGCGCGGGCTCGACCGGTACCGCGTCACGCTGCAGAAGCCGTTGCCCAGCCTGATCAGCGACCAGTGGTTCGCGGCGAGCGCCGGCCCGGACCGGGTCAGCACCCGCGTGGGCTCGGGCCCGGTGGTCGACTTCGGACTGCGCACACAGACCGGGGTAGAGGAAGCCGGCCGGATCACGTCGGGGCGGTGGCCGTCGACGGAGGAGTTCGCGGAGCGCGTGGAGATCGCCCTCTCGGCGACCGTGGCGGAGACCCTCGGTGTCACGCTGAACTCGGTGCTACCGGTCACCGCCGCCAACCCGGTACCGCTGCCGGCGGTCGTGGTCGGGGTCTTCGAGCCGCTGGACAGCACCGCCCCGGTCTGGGACGACATGAGGCTGGCGCTGGAGCCGTTCCCCGGCCTCCCGCCGGACGTGCCGCCCAGGGTCGTCGCCGTCACCGATCCGATGGGCGTGACGATCGCGGCTGAGCGGCTGGGGGTCCTGAACTACTCGTGGCGGTACCGGATCGACGAGAACCGGCTCGACAGCGGAGATCTGGATGCGGTGACCGCCGCGGTGGCGCAGACCAAGCGCCAGCCGCCGGACCTGCAAATGTCGACGATGACCGCGCTCGACAGCAACCTCGCCCGCTTCACCGGCCAGCTGCGGGCGGTGCAGGCGCTGCTGGCCGTCGTACAGGCCGGATTGCTGGCCACCCTGCTCGGACTGATCGCTCTAGCGGCGAGCCTGGCCGTGGAGCGCCGGCGGGCCGAGTTCGCGCTGCTGCGGGCGCGTGGCGGTGCCGTGCTCACCATCGGCGGGCGCACGCTCGCCGAGGCGATGGTCGTCGTGCCCGCGGCCACGCTCACCGGGTGGCTCGTGGGTCGGCTCGTGCCCGGGCGGCCGAGTGACCTGGAGTGGTTGGCCCTCGCCGTGGGCGTTGTCGCCACGCTGGCGGTACCGGTACTCGCCGCGGTGGGCCAGCGCCGGCTGACCTTCGTCACCCGCCGGCACGACCTGACCGGGCACCGGCCGTCGGTGCGCCGGCTGACCGCCGAGGTGTTCGTGCTGGTGGTGGCCGTGCTGGGGGCGTACCTGCTGCGGCAGCGCGGGCTGACCGCCGAGCGGGGTGTCGACCCGTTCCTGTCGGCGGTACCGGTGCTGCTGGCGACCGGTGCGGCGCTCGTCGCGTTGCGGATCTTCCCGTGGCCTCTGCGCCAGCTCGGCAGGCTAACCGCACGGGCCCGGGGCGCGGTGGCATTCCTCGGCCTGGCCCGGGCGGGCCGCGGCGGACCGGTCACGGCCGGCCCGCTGGCGGTGCTCGTGATCGCGATCAGCACGGGCATCTTCAGCGGTGCGGTCTTCACCGCCGTCGACGACGCGCGCGACCGTGCGGCCGACCACGACGTACCGGCGGACGCCGTGCTCGACGGGTACGTCTTCGCACCCGGCACCGCCGACCGGCTGGCCGAGGTGCCGGGCGTGGCGGCGGTCGCGCCGGTGGCGTTCGCCGCGGCCACGACCGTGCGGTCGACGGCGAACAACTTCACGCAGGCGCAGGTCCTGGTCGTCGACGGGGGCCGGTTCGCCGAGGTGCTCAAGTCGAGCGGGGTCGACGTAGGGCTGCCGGACCAGCTGGTCGCGGCCCGGCCCGGTGGCGGACCCGTGCCGGCGGTGGTCTCGGCTGGGCTCGCCGCGGAGATCGGCGACGGCGCGTCCGTGCAGGTACGCGGCGCCTCGTACGACTTCACCGCCGGTGCGGTGGTCGACAGTTTCCCAGGCATCGACTTCACGGCCCGGCGGTTCGTCGTCCTGCCCTGGCAGGCCCTGCCGGAAAAGGCGTCGCCGTTGCTGCCGAACCGCTTCCTGATCGCCGGGGACGGATTCGACGAGGGCGCGCTGCTGGCGGCCGCCGACGAGGGCCAGCGGGAGTACGCGGTCACGGTGCGCATGGTGCCGTCGCGGACCGCGATCACCACCTGGCCCGGGTACCGGGACGGCCTCGACCGTACCGGCGCGAACGACGTGCTCAGCTTCGCGTTCCTCACCGGCACCGTGGGCGCCAGCGTGCTGGCACTGCTGGCGGTCGGGTTCACGGTGCTCGCCGGCGCCCCGCAGCGGGGACGGGTGCTCTCCCGGCTGCGCACGCTGGGCATGTCGGCCGGGCAGGGGCGCGGGCTGCTGGTTTACGAGCTCGTGCCGCTAGCGGCCATCGCGGTGATCGCGGGCGGCCTGGTCGGCACGCTGCTGCCCGCGGCACTCGGGCCCGCGCTCGGCCTGTCCACCTTTACGTCCGGCGCGGCCGTTCGGACGTACCTCGACCCGCTCGTCGGGGCAGCGGTGCTCGCGCTGGTCGTCATCGGCCTGGCGACCGCGGTCCTGACGGAAAATCTGATCAACCGGCGGCTGCGCCTCGGCGAGGTGCTCCGCGTGGGAGAGGAGAGCTCGTGACTGCTGCCACGGAGGTACCCGACCTCGCCGACCTGGAACGCCGCGCGGCCAAGCGGGCCGCCGCGCGGGCCGGCGGCCACGACAGGCTCAGCGGGCACATCGTCTGTGACGGTCTCGTGCGCATCTTCAAGACCGATGGCGTCGAGGTGGTCGCCCTCCAGGGGCTCGACATGGTCGTCGACCGTGGCGAGCTGCTGGCGATCGTCGGCGCGTCGGGCTCCGGCAAGTCGACGATGCTCAACATCCTGTCGGGGCTGGACGTGCCCACCGCCGGCCTCGCCCGAGTGGCGGGCTACGACCTGCTCAGCCTGTCCGCTAAGCGGCGGCTGGCGTACCGGCGGCACATGGTCGGCTTCGTCTGGCAGCAGACGGGGCGCAACCTGTTGCCATACCTCACCGCACGGGAGAACGTCGAGCTGCCGCTGCGGCTGGCCGGGCGCCGTCGCAACCGGGCCCGCGCCGAGCGGCTGCTGGAGATGGTGGGGGTCGCCTACTGCGCCGATCGGCGACCGGGCCAGATGAGCGGCGGCGAGCAGCAGCGGTGCGCGGTGGCGGTCGCGGTTGCCAACGACCCTGAGGTGCTCTTCGCCGACGAGCCGACCGGTGAGCTCGACGAGGCCACCGCGGCAGAGGTCTTCGGCGCGTTGCGCACCATCAACGCCGAGCTGGGCGTGACGATCGTGGTGGTCACCCACGACCACCAGGTCTCGTCGCAGGTCCGGCGCACCGTTGCCATCCGCGACGGCCGGACCGCGTCGGAGGTGCGCCGGTCCGCGCGGGTCGCCGAGGACGGCTCGCACGAGCTGGTCACGGAGGAGTACGCCGTGCTGGACCGCAGCGGCCGGATGCAGCTGCCGGCGCCATTCGTCGAGGCTCTGTCGCTGCGCGACCGGGTCAAGCTCAACCTGGAACCCGACCACATCGAGGTGCGCAATGGTCATAGTTGAGAACCTCAGCCGGGACTTCGGCACCGGCAAGCGGGTCGTTCACGCCGTACGCGATGTGAGCTTCACGGCCGAGCCGGGGGAGCTGGTGGCGGTCCGCGGCCGGTCGGGTGCGGGCAAAACCACGCTGCTCAACCTGATCGGGGGACTCGACCGGCCGACCGCTGGCCGGGTGGTGGTCGCCGGGCGCGACATCACGGACGCGAGCGAGTCGCAGCTGCTGGAGTTGCGCCGGGGCACGATCGGGTTTGTTTTCCAGTCATTCGGCCTGATTCCGATCCTCTCGGCGGCCGAAAACGTGGGCGTGCCACTGCGGCTGGCCAAGGTGCCGGCGGCGCAGCGGGACGAGCGGGTCACCATGCTTCTGGAACTGGTGGGGCTGGGTGCGCACGCCGGCCAGCGGCCGTACGAGCTGTCCGGTGGGCAGCAGCAGCGGGTGGCGGTCGCGCGGGCGCTGGCCAACGATCCAAAGCTGCTCATCGCGGACGAGCCGACCGGCCAGCTCGACTCCGAGACCGGGCGTTCGATCATGAATCTGCTGCGCGCGTTGGTGCGGTCGCGGGGGATGACCGCGCTGGTGGCGACGCACGACGCGTCGCTGATCGACGTGGCCGACCGAGTGATCCAGCTCCGTGACGGCGCCCTTCTGGAGCCAGTCGCCTCATAGATACGAGTCAGGGGCGGGGTACCTGTTTCCAGGTGTCCCGCCCCTGCTCGGAGGTCGATTGACGAGCGTTAAGTCAGTCGCCCTGACGCTGCTGGGGAATCTGGCCCTGCAGCAGAGCGCGAACCTCCGACTCGCGGTAACGCCGGTGGCCACCCAGCGTCCGAATTGCACTGAGCTTGCCCGCCTTTGCCCACCGTGTCACGGTCTTCGGGTCGACTCGGAACATCGACGCCACCTCGGCCGGCGTAAGTAGCGGCTCTGGTTCGTGCGTACGCGATGCCATCGGTCACTCCTCCACATACCTATAGACATCGGCCGGGGTCCCGCCGGCCGACGCGTCTCCCATGGTCCGGCTAGTCCCCGATGTCCGACATGGGCCGAACGGCCGAACGTCCTTGGATGGACGGATGAGCAATGACTGATTTATCCGGACTTTGAGGGTCAGATACCGCCATAATTGGGCGCTTATTCACGCTTCGTGTTTGAAGTACTACGAGGGTATTTCACTTTGGGAGCGTGCCCAGTATGCAGGAATCGGGCTAATTGCAGCGTTCTAGCAACTGCACAGCCCGCCAGCGCGCGACCAGCTTCTCGTACGCCTCGGTGGCCGCGTCGGCGTCACCACGGGACAAGCCGGCCAGCCCAGCGGCGACCAATTTGGGTGAATCGTCCGCTTCTAGCGCGTCGTCCGGCAGGAGGTCCACGAGACCGCCGTAGTCGAGCTCCACGACCGACCGCGGGTGGAACTCCTCGAGCCACCGGGCGCCCTCTTCGACCGCCTCGGTGATCGGCGCGTCACCCACCGACTTGCGCAGCACCGAGACGCCGCGGTGCGCGCGCCGCCGGGCCTTGGAGATCTCCGTCCGGTACCGCAGCGCCCGCCGACCCTGCCGGATGATCAGCTCGCGCTCCTCAGCGTCGACGAAGACGAACCATCGCAGCGGCACGCCCCAGGTGGCGATCTGCTCATGCACCCGGGGCACGCCGCGCTCAAGTACCTTCGCGCCGTTGCGCCAGTCTTCGACGATCGCCTTGGCCTGCCCCGCCAGCACCGGCGGCACGAACGCGTCGGCGAGCACCGAGGGCACGCCGTCGCGGGCGCTGAGTGCCGCCTCAGCGACCCGAACGCGCAGGTTCCAGGGGCAGACCAGGAGCGTGTCGTCGGCTTCCAGGACGTACGCCTCGTCGGGCAGGTCCGGAAGTCTCGTCCAGCCGGCGCCCAGGGCCGCGATCACGGCTGTCCGTTGCCGTCCGGGGCCGTCGGTCGGCGCGATCGCCCGGCCCTCCCGGACATAACGTCGCCAGAAAACCTGGCGATCCCGGTCGAAGGCGGTCAGCGGCTCATAGACCCGAAGGTACGAAGCGAACAGCGACGGCACGGCGCGATCCTCCCACGAAACGTAGCTCAACCGGCTACGGCGTCGCCATCCGGCGATCGGAAAGCAGGGCAGACAGGCCTTAGGCTCGACTACAGAGCCGGCGGCACCCCGACCGGCCCACACCCGCATCGCGCCTCACAAGGGAGCAGCAATGGGCGTATTCGCCAACGAAGACCAGGAGTCCAGCGGCCACGAACAGGTTGTCTTCTGCCACGACAAGCCGACCGGGCTGAAGGCGATCATCGGCATCTACTCCACCGCGCTCGGGCCCGCGCTGGGCGGCACCCGCTTCTACCCGTACGCCACAGAGGACGACGCGCTCCGGGACGTGCTCGACCTGTCCCGCGGCATGGCCTACAAGAACGCGCTCGCCGGGCTCGACCACGGCGGCGGCAAGGCGGTCATCTGGGGCGACCCGGAGCAGATCAAGAGCGAGGCGTTGCTGCGAGCGTACGGGCGCTTCGTGCAGTCGCTGAACGGCCGCTACTACACCGCCTGCGACGTCGGCACCTACGTCGCCGACATGGACGTGGTGGCTCGCGAGACGCGATTCGTGACGGGCCGCAGCGTCGTGCACGGCGGTGCCGGAGACTCGTCGATCCTGACCGCGTGGGGCGTCTTCCAGGGCATGCGTGCCGCCGCCGAGCACCTGTGGGGCACGCCCACGCTGGCCGGCCGGCGGGTGGGCGTCGCCGGCCTTGGCAAGGTGGGCAAGGTACTGACCCGCCACCTGCTCGACGACGGTGCCGCGGTGGTCGCCACCGACGTAAGCGAGAAGGCGCTCGCCTGGGCGCGGGAGACCTATCCGCAGGTCGACCTCGTCGCCGACGCGGACGCGCTCATCGCGTCCGACATCGACGTGTACGCGCCGTGCGCACTCGGCGGTGCGCTGAACGACGACACGGTCGAGGTGCTGCGGGCGAAGGTGGTCGCCGGCGGAGCCAACAACCAGCTCGCCCACCCCGGCATCGAGAAGGTGCTCGCCGACCGCGGCATCCTCTACGCGCCCGACTACGTCGTGAACGCGGGCGGTGTGATCCAGGTCGCTGACGAGATCGAGGGCTTCAACTTCGAACGCGCGAAGCTGCGAGCCAACCGGATATACGACACCACCCGCGACATCCTGCGGCTCGCCGACGCTGAAGGGGTGCCGCCGGCCGTCGCCGCGGATCGCCTTGCGGAGCGGCGCATGGCCGAAGTCGGCCGGCTCCGGACCATCCATTTGAGCTAGCCGAGCCGTCATGGTTGAGGCCCCGGATCGGTCCTTACCGACCAGAACTGGCGCTTCCGGACCCGCCTGCGACGCGCCGGAGGGTGGCGGGGGTAACCCGAGATGCCGAACCGGGGCATCCCCATGTACCGTAAGACCCACGAGAGATGCCTGACGTCATCGGGGCCCGCCTTCGGGCTGCCCCGAATTCTGTGCGAGGGGGTCGAGCCATGGGGCGCGGCCGTGCTAAGGCCAAGCAGACAAAGGTGGCCCGGGAGTTGAAGTACCACTCCCCGAACACCGACCTCGCCGCCTTGCAGCGAGAACTTTCCGGCAGCGGCAAGCCAGAGCGCGACTTTGTCGACGACGACAACGAATTTGTCGACGACGACGAAGACGACGAAGACGAGCCGGACAACTGGGCGCCACGCGCCCGCTGATGCGCAGGCACGACCGAGCACGCGGCACCACCGCGTGCTCCTCCGTGTCGCGTTGTTCCGGCTCCAGCGCCTGGCCCGATCGTTCGTCAACCAAGGGCGTTTCGTCGATCAAGGGCAAAGGCACGTGGTTTGGTCTCGTAACCACGCGCCTTTGCCCTTGATCGGTGACCTTTTCCTCGATCAGCGAGGACGGTTGTTCCAGTTGTAGAACGTCGGGATGTTCTCGAAGTGGTTCCAGGCGCACACCGCACCCGAGTCACTGCCGCCGTCCGCCGTCTCTGACCGCTGGCGTCGCGCCTCGGCAGCCTCAGCCAGTAGCGCCGTCAAACCCGTCCGTGCCTCGTGGACCCGCTCCGCCACCGGATCGAGTACGGCATCAGGCTGGCGACGGCTCGTGGTCTCGGGCATGGTCCAACACTCCCTCTAGTAGGCGCATCTTGCTGTTGCGGCAGTGATCGGTCTCCGTACCGTCGAAACGCCCGTGCTCGAAGTAGCGGTTGGCAGCGTGAGCACCGCCACAGAAGCCGAAGTACGCGCAACTCGTGCGGCAGGCCTCCACCCCAGCGAGGAACTCAGCGATCCACGTCGTGCGGTCAGCCGCGTTGGCGATGATCTCCGGTAGTGGCGTCGAGAGTACGTTTCCACTGGTGAAGTCGCCATAGTGCGGATGGGAGAAGCCAGCGAGCTCGGGAGAGAGCAGCACCACCGAGCCGTCGTACCCGACCGTCGGGATCGGGTCGAGCTGGCGGGGCAGCACGTCGTCAGCTGTGCCATCGAGCACCGCCGCGGCGTACCGCAGCGACCACTCCACCTCTCGGATGTGGATGCGCGGCGCTCGCCGCCACGCCGCGACCAACTCCGCCCAGAACGCTGTGACCGCGGCCGGATCGCGCGCGTTCGACCGCGCGTTGACCCCTTCCAACTCCTCGATGTTTATGCCCAGCACGTCGCAGCCAAGGTCGAGGAAGTAGTCGTACAGCTCGTTCGCCAGCCCAGGCGCCGGCTGCGCCACGACACACAGGGCGGAGAAGTCGATGCCGTGCCGGCGCAGCGCTTCGATACCGTGCATGATGCGGTCGTACGACGGCCTGCCCCCACGGGTGACGCGGTCGGCGTTTCGCTCCCGCGGCCCGTCGACGCTGATGCTCACCCGAATCTGGTGTTCTGCGAAGAAGTCGCACCACGCGTCGTCGATCAGCGTGGCGTTCGTCTGGATGTGGTGCTCGACCCCCTCGTCGAACGGCGCGAGCAGACTCGCGAAGTGTTCACGGCCGGCCGCGAGCGGCTCGCCGCCGTGCCACACCACCGAGAAGCGGCCGGTCGCGGCCCAGGCGTTGACCGCGCCGGCCACTGCCGTCGCGACCTCCGCCGGCATCCGACGGTCGGCACCTCGCAGGGGCAGGTAGCAGTACGTGCAGTCGAGGTTGCACAGCGTCGTCGGCTGCATCACCACGTACGTCGGCACGGAGGCGATGCCGCGCATACCGCTGAACGCCGCCAACCGTCTCCTCCGCCCCGTGCGTGTCGTTCCAGGCTAGGCGGATTGGCTGGTCGGGCATAGAGACCAAGCCGGAATTCCAGGTAGAGCACCGTCGTGGCCGGCACGGCTCCTACCAGAATCCGAACGTGACCCCCATCAGCCCCGAGTGTGCTGGCCGATCATCTGGACCATTCCGGTGCCTTCGATGACCTCTCCGGCCTGCCACGACTCGATGCCGCGGCCGGCCAGGAACGCCAGCGCGCGGTCTGCGTCGGCGGCCGACACGATGGCGAACATGCCGACGCCCATGTTGAACGTCGACTCCATTTCGGGGTCTTCGATGCGCCCCTTGGCCTGCACCAGCTCGAAGATGGGCTGCGGCTTCCAGGTCGACCGGTTGACGACCGCGTCGACGTGCTCGGGCAGGATGCGGACCAGGTTGCCCGGGATGCCACCGCCGGTGACGTGCGCGAGCGCGCGCACTTCGCACTCTTCGATCAGCTTGAGGCAGTCGCGGGCGTAGATCTTCGTCGGCGTGAGCAGCTCCTCGCCGAGGGTGCGCTGCCGTCCGAAGTCGTCGACCACCGTGTCGAGCCGCATCCGGCCCGCGCCCAGCAGCACGTGCCGCACGAGCGAGAAGCCGTTGGAGTGCAGGCCCGACGAGCGCATCGCGATCACCACGTCGCCGACCTCGACCCGGTCGCGCCCGAGGATCTCGCTCTCCTCGACCACGCCAACGCCGGTGGCGGAAACGTCGTACTCGTCGGGGCGCAGGACGCCCGGGTGCTCCGCGGTCTCGCCGCCGAGCAGCGCGCAGCCGGCGTACCGGCAGCCGTCAGCGATGCCCGCGCCGATCTCGGCGACCTTGTCGGGCACGACCTCGCCGCAGGCGATGTAGTCGAGCAGGAAGAGCGGCTCGGCGCCACAGGCAACCAGGTCGTCGACGACCATGGCGACGAGGTCGATGCCGACCGTGTCGTGGATGTCGAGCTGCTGCGCGATGACCAGCTTGGTGCCGACGCCGTCGGTCGACGAGGCGAGGATCGGGTTCCTGTACCGGCCGACGTCGAGCCGGAAGAGGCCCGCGAACCCACCGATGTCACCCATGACCTCGGGCCGCATGGTGCGGTGCACCTTGGACTTCAACAGCTCGACTGCGCGCTCGCCAGCGTGGATCGACACGCCGGCGTCGGCGTACGTGACCGTGCGTTTGCGGCCGGTACGGCTGGTCCACGGCTGCCGGTTGCGGCCGCCCCCACTAGTGCCCGCGCTGCTGCGCTCGGTCACGTGCGTCACGGTTCTCCCCTTTGTGCATTCGCGGCTGGCCGCGTTGGGTAGCGAATCTGCTACGGGCGGTGCAATGCGTCGCTGCCCCCGGGGCTGGCGACGAGTGGCTGGTTGCCCGACCCGGAGCGCTCTGCTCCGGCCTCGTACTGGTCGGCAGCTGGTGTGGCCACCCGCTTGTCGACGCCTTCCAGCACGTGCTTGCCGATGAGGTTGCCGGCAGGCAGCTCGATCGGATATTCGCCGTCGAAGCAGGCGCGGCACAGGCGCGTCTTCGGCTGCTCGGTGGCGGCGATCAAACCGGTCAGGGACACGTAGCCGAGCGTGTCCGCGCCGATGGAGCGGCGGATGCCCTCGACGTCCAGGCCGTTGGCGAGAAGCTCGGCCCGGGTCGCGAAGTCGATGCCGTAGAAGCAGGGCCAGGTGACCGGCGGCGACGAGATGCGTACGTGCACCTCCAGCGCGCCTGCCTCGCGCAACATCCGCACGATCGCGCGCTGCGTGTTGCCGCGGACGATCGAGTCGTCGACAACGACGACCCGCTTGCCGCGCACGTTGTCTCGCAGCGGGTTGAGCTTGAGACGGATGCCGAGCTGGCGAAGAGTCTGCGACGGCTGGATGAAGGTGCGCCCCACGTACGGGTTTTTCATCAGGCCGGCGCCGTATGTGATGCCGGAGCCCTCCGCGTAGCCGATCGCGGCGGGCGTGCCCGACTCCGGCACGGGGATCACCAGGTCGGCCTCGACCGGGTGCTCCTTGGCGAGCCGCCGGCCGATCTCGACCCGGGCCGCGTAGATGTTGCGGCCGGCGATCGCCGTGTCAGGACGGGCGATGTAGACGTACTCGAACAGGCAGCCCTTCGGCTCGGGCACCGCGAAGCGGGAGGACCGCAGGCCGTGCTCGTCGATGGCGATGAGCTCGCCGGGCTCGACCTCGCGTACGAACGAGGCGCCCACGATGTCGAGGGCCGCCGACTCGCTCGCGACCACCCAGCCGCGCTCCATCCGGCCCAGCACCAGGGGCCGCACCCCGTGTGCGTCGCGCGCGGCGTACAAGGTGGTCTCGTCCATGAAGACGAAGCTGAACGCGCCGCGCAGCGTCGGCAGCACCTCGAGGGCCGCCGCTTCGACCGAGATGTCCGGGCGGCTCGCGAGCAGCGCGGTGACGAGCGGTGTGTCGGAGGTCGCACCGTCGGACTCGATGCCGCGCTCGGCGGCGTCACGGGCGAGTTGGGCGGTGTTGACCAGGTTGCCGTTGTGCGCGAGCGCGATCGTCGTGCCCGCCGGGGTCGCGCGGATCGTCGGCTGCGCGTTTTCCCACGTCGAGCCGCCTGTCGTGGAGTAACGGGCGTGCCCGATCGCGAGGTATCCCCGCAGGCTCGCAAGGGTCGGCTCGTCGAAGACCTGGGCCACCAGCCCGAGATCCTTGTAGACCACCACGCCGGAGCCGTCGCTGACGGCGATGCCCGCCGCCTCCTGGCCACGGTGCTGTAGCGCGTACAGACCGAAGTAGGTGAGCTTTGCCACCTCTTCCCCCGGAGCCCAGACACCGAACACGCCGCAAGCATCTTGCGGGCCGGGCCGTTGGGGGTCGAGGTCGTGGCTCAACCGGCCGTCGCCTCGGGGCACCTGCCGCTCCTCAGTGCTGATCCGGGACTTCCTGTCGCCACAGTGTACGCGAGCCGAGGCCGACAACAGAGAGCCACCTTTTGGCTGCCTCTCGTCACCGTGCACGTCACGTAACGCGGCCGTTACATAGGTATGTAGTCAGAAATGTCGGCTCGGGTGCCGCTGGCCCTGATCCGTCCCTGGGTAACCGCCTCGTCCCACTCCAGCCGGCCGGCCGCGAGGAGCACCCAGGTGACCGGATCCATCTCCACCACATTCGGCGGCGTTCCCCTGGTGTGTCGCGGCCCGGGTACGCACTGCACCGCCCCGTAGGGTGGGACACGCACCTCTACCGAACGTCCCGGAGCCCGCTTGGCGAGGTCTGACAGAAGAGCCCGCACGGCGTCACGCAGGGTGGCGGCGTCCGGCGTGCGTCCGGCATCGACGTCGGCAAGAATGGCCGCGACCGCGGCGGACTTATTGTGCGCACTGGACACGTCGGGACGATACGACCCGCTAATCCGTCACTTCCTTCCGCCCCTGGGTCGCGCTTGCGCCCCCAAACAAGGCATAGTGGCCGACGGTGACTCGTCACGGGACGGCATAACCGGAAGGCGGTGGACGTGACTTCACACCGACGGGCCTGGACGCTTCGCGCCGGTGTGGTCTTGGCGCTGGCTGCTGGCGCCCTGGTTGCCGTCCCCGCGGCCCCCGCCCTCGCCGACGATCCCACAGTCCAAATCGCGAGCCTTTCCTCGGGCTCGCTACAGGCTGGTCAGCAGGCCAACCTCCAGTACACCGTCAAGAACAACAACGACGGGCCGACGTCGTTCTCGATCAGAGTCGAGGTCTTCGACGGTCTGTCGTGCAACGGTGACTGTGACCTCCAGAAGCTGATCCTCCCCGACCAGCAGCAGACCTTCAGCGCGACACTCGTCGCGGCCAATCTCCCCGCTGGTCAAAACAAGTCAGGCACGCTTCGGGTCCGGGCTGAGAGCAACGAGGGCAGTGCCGGCGCGGACCGCCGCATGACCATTCAGGCTGCGGCGGAGCAGGGCGTCAAGCAGGTGACGGGCAAGGTTAGGGACGAGGCCACCGGCGAGGGCATCGAGGGCGCGATCGTGGCGCTGGCTGACTCGCAGGGCAGCAACTGCACGACCAACACGAACAGCACTGGCAACTACAAGTTCACGACGTGCGAGGGCAAGCAGATCGCCGCAGGCGAGCTCTTCCTCGGCGCCGGTCACACGGACTACGCGAAGGGCCAGAAACAGGTCAACGCCAGCGCCGGCCAGTCCGTGAATGTGCCCACCTTCTCGCTGAAGGCGAACAAGGCGGCGGCGTCGCCGTCCGCGAGCGCTGAGGCCACTCCGAGCCCCGAAGCGTCCGCGGCCGCCGAAGACGAAGTCTCGGTCGCGGCCACCAACCCCGACACGCAGAACGCGTCCAACAACGACTCCGGCGGCATGGGCTCCTGGCTGCTGATCATCGTCGGTGGCCTGTTGGTCGCTCTCGGCGTCGGCGCGATCGTGCTCCTCATCATCCGCCGCAAGCAGGACGACGGCGAAGACGACGAGGACGAGCCGGACGGCTCCGGTGGTCCGGGCCCGCGCCCCGGCGTGCCGGGTGCGCAGGGTGTGTACCACGGCGGTGCCGACGCCACCCGGGTCGCCAACCGCGCGGGCGCCGACCCGACGATGGTGGGCCGCCCATCGCTGGCTGACGCGCCCACCATGCTGCAAAGTCCCGTGGTCGACGAGTACCCGGACCCGTACGGCGCGCCGATGCCGGCCGCGACGCCAGGTCCGCCGCAGTCCGACTGGGCGGGGCCCGGCGCCAACGGTGCCTATGGCGCGCCGACCCAGGTCGGCAACAACAACTACGGCGCGACCCAGCCGGTCAACGGGTACGGCCCGCCGCAGCAGGCCAACGGATACGGCGGCCAGCCGCAGGGCGGTCCTGGCCAGTACGGCCGGCCGACGAGCGGTAGCGGTGGCTACGGTGGTCCGTCGTCTGGCGGTCCGACGAGCGGGGGCGGCTACGGCGGCGCTCCGCAGGCCGGTGGCCCCACGAGCGGCAGCGGCTACGGCGCCGGCCCCAACGGCCCGGGTGGTCCCGGTGGCTACGGCGGTCCGGCCGCACCGGGCGGCTACGGCAGCCCAGCGGCGCCCGCCGGCCCCTACACAGGGCGCCCCGAAGACGGGCCCTACGCCGGCCGGCCGGCGGACGACGGGTACGGCGGTCGCGGTGAGTACGGCGGTGCCCCCGCTGGCGGCTACGGTCCTCAGCAGGGCGGCGGCTACGGCGGCGACCCGCGCGGCGGTGGCGACCGGTACGACGAGCCGACCGGCCGCTGGAACGGCGGCGGCAGCGGTGGCCCGAGTGCTGGCGGCTACGCCCCACCCCCACCGCCGGCGGCGCCCTCCTACGACAACGGTGTGTACGGCGGCGGCAGCGGTGGCGGTGGCTACCAGCCCGAGCCGGAGCCGGGCGGCTATGGCCCGGGTGGCGGCTACGGTCCGCAGGGCGACCCCTATGGCGGCCGGCCCAGCGCGGGCAGCGGCTACGAGCCGAGCGGCTACGGCCAGGGCGACGCTGGCTACGGCGGCGGTGCCGGTGGCGGCAACTACGGTGCTCCTCCGCAGGGCGGTGGCTACGGCGGCGGGTACGAGCAGCAGGGCGGCTACGACCGGGTGCCCGAGCAGCGCGGCGGTTACGACCAGCGCGGCGCCGGCTACGACCAGGGCGGCTACTACGACCAGGGCGGCGCCCAGGGCGGTCAGGGTGGCGGTCCCCAGCAGGGCCGGCACGGCGGAGGCGGCCCGCAGCAGCCAGCTGGCCGTGGCGAGCGCCGCTCCCTCGACTGGCTCGACGACTAACCTGCGGCCTCAGGGGCCGGTCGATGCCGCGGTTTCCCCGGTATCAAGGGAATTGCAGGTAGGCGTCGGCGCGGGTCGAAGAAAGCGCTAGGCGGGGGAGAAGACGCCGTCGGTCAGCACCGGCACTGTCTCCGATGCCGCTGGCTGGATGGCGATCTCCACGTCGCTGGCGAAGCCTCGCTTGATTAGCTCTTGGCCGGAGACTGAGCCTCGGATCGCCCCCGGGATGTCGGGGATGCTGGTGTAGGTCGCCAGTGCCACCGCCGCCTCGACCGAGAGGCCGGCCGGCGCGGCGATCAGGCCGTTGAGTATCGCCGCCGCGCCCAGCAGGTCTTCCACCCCGGGCCGCAAGGTCTCGTCGGGCCAACGCTCACCGGCGGCCACCACGCCGATCGGGGCACGCAGGTCCCCGTACCCTCTCCGGAGGAGCCAGCGGGCGACGGCGGGTGCGTTGCGGAGGCAGCCTGCCAGCACTGGCACGCCGGTGGCGCTGGCGGCGGCGGAGATCGCCGAGCCGTTCGGCGACGGCAGTACGAGCTCGGGAGTGACCGGCGCGGCCTGTAGGGCCGCCGGGGACAGCGACCACGGCCGTTCCGGGCTGACCTGGCTTCGCCCGACGGCGGCGACAGCGCCGACCCTGCGGGCGTAGGCGTCGGCCTGCGCTTCCCATGGAAACGGGTGCACGCGCATGCCGCGCCCGACGGCCACGTCGACCGACGTGGTGAACGACAGCACGTCGACCACGACCAGTACCGCGCAGACCCGGCCGAGTTCGGCCGCGCCCGCGAGGCCCCATTCGACGAATACGCCGGGTCGCTCCGACCAGCGGACCTGGTGCGGCCGCGCGGTCATCGAGCGAGCCGGCGTGTTCGCAGGACTCTGGTGCTCGGCTGAGCGAAGACCGGCTCAGGCACCGGTGCCGAAGAGCTTCGGAAGCGTCGAGGTGTAGGCCTCGCGCAGCTCGCTGAGCCCGATCGTGAACTGGTCGCGGATCTCCAGGACGCCGCCGTTCGGGTCGGTCACGCCCAGGGCCGTCCACGGCAGACCGTGCTCCGAGCACAGCGCGGTGAACGCCTTTTCCTGGCCGTGTGGCACGGCGACGAGGGCGCGGCCAGCCGACTCGCTGAAGAGGTACGCGAACGGCATCGAACCGGCCGTTTGCTCCTCGGGCAGCGCGACGCGGGCACCGATGCCGTTGCGCAGGCACGCCTCGACGAGGGCCTGTGCGAGGCCGCCGTCAGACAGGTCGTGTGCGGCGCTCAGGTGGCCAACGCGCGCGGCCTCCGCGAGGACCGTGGCGAGCGTGCGCTCGCGAGGCAGGTCTACCCGCGGCGGCACGCCGCCGAGGTGCTCGTGCGTCACCCAGGCCCATTCCGAACCAGACAGCTCCACCCGGGTCTCGCCCAGCAGGAAGATGATGTCGCCGTCGGGGTTGGCCCGTGCGGGGAAGCCCATCGGCACCCGCTGGGTGACGTCATCGAGTACGCCGAGTACGCCGACGACGGGCGTCGGGTGGATCGCGGCGGCGCCGGTCTGGTTGTAGAAGCTGACGTTGCCGCCGGTGACCGGGATGCCCAGCTCGGCGCAGCCGTCTGCCAGACCACGAACGGCCTCGGCGAACTGCCACATGACGCTGGGGTCCTCGGGCGAGCCGAAGTTGAGGCAGTTGGTGACGGCCAGCGGGCGGGCGCCGGTGACGGCCACATTGCGGTACGCCTCGGCGAGGGCGAGCTTGGCCCCCTGGTACGGGTCGAGCCGGGCGAACCGGCCGTTGCCGTCGACCGAGAGGGCCACGCCGAGGCCGCTGCGCTCGTCGATCCGGATCACACCGGAGTCTTCGGGCTGGGCGAGCACGGTGTTGCCCAGCACGTGCCGGTCGTACTGCTCGGTGACCCAGGTCTTGTCGCACAGGTTGGGCGAGGCGACCATCCGCAGCAGGGTCTCCCGAAGCGCCTCCGGTGTGGACGGTCGGGGCAGCGTTTCCGCGCGGTCGGCCTGGAGCAGGATGCGATCGGCGGGCTCGCGCACCGGGCGGGCGTAGACGGGCCCGTCGTCGGCCAGCGAGCCGGGCGGCACGTCGACCACGGTGTGGCCGCGCCAGTCGATCGTGAGGCGGCCGGGCAGCCCGTCCGGGCCGGGCGGGGTGACCTCGCCGATCGCGGTGGCGATCACGCCCCACTTTTCGGCGATCGCCAGCACCGCGTGGAGCTGTGCGGGCTCGACGATCAGCAGCATGCGCTCCTGCGACTCGCTCGCGAGGATCTCGTGCGGCGCCATCGACGGCTCGCGCAGCGGCACCCGCTCGAGGGCGACCGTCATGCCGGTGCCCGCCGCGGCGGCGGTCTCGGTGAGCGCGCAGGTGAGGCCGGCGCCGCCGAGATCCTGGATGCCGACCACCAGCTTGGCGTCGTACAGCTCCAGGCACGCCTCGATGAGCAGCTTCTCCATGAACGGGTCGCCGACCTGAACGGACGGCCGACGCTGCTCGCTCTCGTCGTCGAAGGTGGCGCTGGCGAGCACGGACACGCCGCCGATGCCGTCGCGGCCCGTCTTGGCGCCCATGAGCACCACGATGTTGCCGGCGCCGGCGGCGGCCTTGTTTTGCAGGCGGTCGACCGGCAGCACGCCGACGCAGAGCGCGTTGACCAGCGGGTTGCCCTGGTAGCAGGGGTCGAAGACGACCTCACCGCCGATGTTGGGCAGGCCGAGAGAGTTGCCGTATCCGCCGATGCCAGCCACCACCCCCGGCAGTACCCGGGCGGTGTCCTCGTGGTCGGCGGCGCCGAACCGCAGCGGATCCATGACCGCGACGGGTCGCGCGCCCATCGCGAGGATGTCGCGGACGATGCCGCCGACGCCTGTCGCGGCGCCCTGGTACGGCTCGACGTAGCTCGGGTGGTTGTGCGACTCGACCTTGAAGGTCACCGCGAGGTCGTCGGAGATCTGGATGACGCCCGCGTTTTCGCCGATACCGGCGAGCAGCCGGTCGCTCGGCGGCGCCTTCTCGCCGAACTGCCGCAGGTGCACCTTGCTCGACTTGTAGGAGCAGTGCTCGCTCCACATGATCGAGTACATGGCCAGCTCGGACTGCGTGGGCCGGCGGCCGAGGATCTCGCGGATGCGCTCATACTCGTCGTCCTTCAGGCCCAGCTCCGCGTAGGGCTGGAGCTCCTGTGGCGTCGCCGTGGCGCGCTGGACGGTGTCGGGCCCGCCGTTGTACTCGTCGACAGCCATCGACGGTGCCTCTTCTTGTTGTAGAGCGCTAGCTAGCTCGGTCATGCCTGTGCCCCCGCGCCGGCAAGGTGCTTGAGTACGGACGTGAAGAAGGCCAGCCCGTCGATGGACGGGCCGGTCAGGGCCTCGACCGCGTGCTCCGGGTGCGGCATGATGCCGACCACGTTGCCGGCGGCGTTGCTGATGGCCGCGATGTCGTTGAGGGAGCCGTTGGGGTTGCCGTTGATGTATCGGGCGACCACCTGGCCGTTGGCCTCCAACTCCTCAAGGGTCCGCTGGTCGGCGACGTACCGGCCTTCACCGTGCTTGACCGGGATCAGCACTTCCTGGCTGGCGGCGAACGCGTTCGTCCACACCGGCTGGACGGCCTCGATGCGCAGCCACTGGTCGCGGTTGCGGAAGTGCAGGTGCTCGTTGCGGGTCAGCGCGCCCGGCAGCAGGTGCGCCTCGCAGAGGATCTGGAAGCCGTTGCAGATGCCGAGCACCGGCATGCCGTCGCGGGCCGCCTGAGCGATCGACTCCATGACCGGGGCGAACCGGGCGATCGCGCCGCCACGCAGGTAGTCGCCGTACGAAAAGCCACCCGGGAGTATGACCGCGTCGACGCTGTGCAGATCGGGGTCGGCGTGCCAGAGGCGAACCGCTTCGCCACCCGCGAGGCGTACGCCACGGGCCGCGTCGCCGTCGTCCAGAGACCCGGGAAACGTGACGACACCGATGCGCGCGCTCATGCGGATGCCTCAACCGATTCGGCGGGCTCCTTCGCGGGCTCTTCCGCCTCCACCCGCACCGTGAAGTCTTCGATCACGGGGTTGGCCAGCAGCTCGTCCGCGATTTCCCGGGCGCGGTCCAAGTCTGGCTCGCCGGAGAACTCGATCTCGATCCGCCGGCCGATGCGCACCGACGCGACCTCGGTGACACCGAGCCTCGGCAGCGCGTTGGCGACCGCCTGGCCCTGCGGATCAAGGATCTCCGGCTTGAGCATGACGTCGACGACGACGCGAGCCACTGGGCACTCCTGACTGTGTATGCGGACGCTGCCGCTATCGACCGCCGGGGTCGAATGTGGTGCCGCCCCCCGCCCCCGGACAAGCGTGCCAAGCGTACCTGGTAGAGGGTGGGCAGCTTGCACCGGCTGTCCTGCTCACGGATGGCTCAACCGGCCACCGTACCGATCACCGTGATGGTCGCGAGGAGGGCGCATACCCCCGCGGCGGCGTACCGCACGACGGACAGCTTCACGCGCCGCAGCAGCCAGCGGCCGAGCAGCACCGCTGCCCCGGAGACGGTTATCAGCGCCGCCCAGGAGCCGAAGAACACGGGCACCGCGGGCTTTCCGCTCGCCACCAGACCGGCGGTCAGCAACTGGGACAGATCACCCCATTCGGCGGTGAAGAGGACGAGAAAACTCGTCCCCGCTGCCCGCCAGCCGCGCTTGCCGGTCGTGATCTTTTCGTTGAACTCGCGCTCCTGCTCGGCCTCGGCGCTGTCGGCCGAGCGCGCACCGCGAAACAGCAGCACCGCGCCGACCGCGAAGAGGGCGGCGGCGACCAGCGCCACCGGACGTTCTGGCAGTTGGGAGAGCAGATGGCCGGCACCGACCGCGACCAGGCACTGCACGCCGAACGCGGCGCTCACGCCGAGCCACACCGGCAGCGCCGGATACCGCGTGCTGAGCACCAGGGTGGCGACGAACGTCTTGTCTGGCAGCTCCACGGGGAGGATCAGCACGAACGCGGTGAGCGCGACGAGCGCGTACTCCATGGTGACGGTTTCCTTTCCCGGCAGGGCCGGGAGCACGGGCGCCCTCGACCCGGCCGCACGGCCTGGGTCGAAGGTCTCGCCCACCGCGGTCAACCGCGGCCACGTGGCCGGGCGCCGGGGCGCCAGTGTGTCGACCACGCGATTGGGGGCTACTCCCCTTCGCTGAAGCGATCATACCTGGCCATCACGCCGTCGTATGACCTGGATCGGATCCTTGTCGACAGGTGTCGATGCGTCCTAGCGTGTCCCAAACCCCTCACAAAGGAGGTCCACCATGCGCATGCGCCTAGCCGTGACGGCACTCGCCACCGCGGCCGCCGCGGCCGTGGCCGCGCCCAGCGCCGCGGTCGCCGCTGACGTGGAGCCGTACATCATCGGTGGCAGCACCGTCTCTTCGGCACCATGGGCGGCCGCGGTCTTCAGCGGCGGCTCGTTCACCTGCTCCGGCACCATCATCGCCCCGAACTGGGTGCTGACCGCGCGGCACTGCGTCAGCGGCAGCATGTCGGTGCGCGTCGGCAGCGTCCTGCGCTCGTCGGGCGGCGTCACCCGCACGGTCAGCGCCAGCTATGGCCGGTACGACCTGGCCCTCATGCGGCTCAGCAGCAGCGTCAGCACCAGCTACGTGACCCTGGCGAGCAGTGACCCGCCGGTGGGCTCGACCAACTCGATCTACGGCTGGGGCATGACCTGCTACAGCGGCTGCGGGGCCTCCAGCCAGCTCAAGACCGCGTCGGTGCGAGTGACCAGCACCAGCGTGTCGGACGCGTACGGTGGCCGCGCGATCCGCAGCACCGCGATCAACGGAAACGCGTGGCGCGGCGACTCGGGCGGCCCTGAGTTCTACAACGGCGCCCAGGTCGGCGTGGCCTCCACGGCCAACGGCGTCAACATCCAGAACTACGGCAGCGTCGCGTTCAACCGCGACTGGATCCGCTCGACCGCGGGCGTCTGACCTTCTCCCGCTTCCCGGTTCCGCCGATCAAGGGCAATGGCACGTGGTTCGATCTCCATTCCACGTGCCATTGCCCTTGATCGATGCGATGATCCTTACCGGTACCCGATCTGTCGGACATCCGCGGCGTCCCTCAAAGGATGGGATCGGGTGCGTACGCGGCGGCCTCCGGATGGTCCGCGACGACCTGCGCGACCCTCTCGGCCACGGCCGTCACCTGGGCTTGGGCGGCACCAACGAAAGCGGACCGGTCGGCCACCAGGGTGTCGATTTCGGCGCGGGTCAGGCCGAGGCGCTGGTCGTGCGCCAGCCGGTCGAAGAGGTCGTTCTCCGCGACGCCCTTTTCGCGCATGTCGAGCGCCACGGCCACCGCGTGTTCCTTGATCGCCTCATGCGCCGTTTCCCGCCCCACGCCGCGCCGCACGGCCGCGACCAGGACCTTCGTGGTCGAGAGGAACGGCAGGTACCGGTCGAGCTCGCGGGCGATCACGGCGGGGTACGCGCCGAACTCGTCGAGCACCGTCAAGAACGTCTGGAACAGGCCGTCGGCGGCGAAGAACGAGTCCGGCAACGCGACCCGGCGCACCACCGAGCACGAGACGTCGCCCTCGTTCCACTGGTCGCCGGCGAGCTCACCGACCATCGACAGGTAACCCCGGATGATCACCGCGAACCCGTTGACGCGTTCGCTCGACCGGGTGTTCATCTTGTGTGGCATCGCGGAGGAGCCGACCTGACCGGGCTTGAACCCCTCGGTGACCAGCTCCTGCCCGACCATCAGCCGGATCGTGGCGGCCAGCGACGATGGGGCGGCGGCGACCTGCGCCAAGGCGGACACCACGGCCAGGTCGATCGAGCGCGGGTACACCTGGCCGACGCTGTCGAGCACGCGGCTGAAGCCGAGGTGCGTAGCGACGCGCCGCTCCAGCTCGGCCGCCCGTTCGAAGGAACCGAGCAGGTCGAGCTGGTCGGCCGCGGTGCCCACCGGGCCCTTGATGCCGCGCAACGGGTACCAGCGGATGAGGTCTTCGAGGCGCTCGTACGCGATCAGCAGTTCGTCGGCGGCGGACGCGAATCGCTTGCCGAGCGTGGTGGCCTGCGCGGGCACGTTGTGCGAGCGCCCCGCCATCACCAGGTCGGAGTGCTCCACCGCGAGCCGGGCCAGGCGCGCCAGGGTCGCCACCACCCGGTCGCGTACGAGCTCCAGCGACTGCCGCACCTGGAGCTGCTCGACGTTTTCGGTGAGGTCGCGCGAGGTCATGCCCTTGTGGATGTGCTCGTGACCGGCGAGCGCGCTGAACTCCTCGATCCGCGCCTTCACGTCGTGCCGGGTGATCCGCTCGCGCGCCGCGATCGACGCCAGGTCGACCTGGTCGAGCACCGCCTCGTACGCCTCGACCACGCCCTCGGGCACCTCGACGCCGAGGTCGCGCTGGGCACGCAGGACGGCCAGCCACAGCCGGCGCTCCAGGCGTACCTTCTCTTCCGGCGACCAGAGGGTGACCAGCTCAGGGGATGCGTACCGGGCGGCGAGAACGTTCGGGATCACGCCACCACGGTACGGCGTCAGCGTTCGACGATCGCCACCACGCCCTGGCCACCGGCGGCGCAGATGGAGATCAGCCCGCGCCCCTTGGTGCCCTTCTGGGCGAGCAGCTTGGCGAGTGTGGCGAGGATGCGGCCGCCGGTCGCGGCGAACGGGTGCCCGGCGGCGAGCGACGAGCCGTTGACGTTGAGCTTGGACCGGTCGATCGCGCCCAGCGGTGCGTCGAGGCCGAGCCTGGTCTTGCAGTATTCGGGCGACTCCCACGCCGCCAGCGTGGCGAGCACCTGCGACGCGAACGCCTCGTGGATCTCGTAGAAGTCGAAGTCCTGGAGCTTCAGGTTGCGCCGGTCGAGCAGCCGGCACACCGCGTACGCAGGCGCCATGAGCAGCCCTTCGCCGCCGTGCACGAAATCGACCGCCGCCGTCTCGCCGTCGACGAGCCAAGCCTGTACCGGCAGGTTGTGCGCGCGGGCCCAGACCTCGGACGCGAGCAGCACCACCGACGCGCCGTCGGTGAGCGGCGTCGAGTTGCCGGCGGTCATCGTGGCGTCGCCGTCCTTGACGCCGTAGACCGGCTTGAGGGAGGCCAGCTTCTCCAGCGAGGTGTCCGGGCGCAGGTTCTGGTCGCGCTTGAGCCCGAGGTAGGGCGTCACCAGGTCGTCGAAGAACCCCTGGTCGTACGCCGCGGCGAGCTTGCGGTGCGATTCGAGCGCGAGGGCGTCCTGGTCTTCCCGGGTGATGCCCCACTCCCGTGCGGTGATGGCCGCGTGCTCGCCCATCGACAGCCCGGTGCGCGGCTCGGCGTTCTGCGGAAGCTGCGGCTTGAACGGCTGGAGTGGGCGCAGCTTGGCCGCGGCTCGCAGCCGCGCGCCGAGGCTGCGAGCCGCGTTCATCTCGATCAGCGCGCGCCGCATGTCTTCGTTGAGCTGGAGCGGCGCGTCGGACGTGGTGTCGACGCCGCCCGCGATGCCGACCTCGATCTGGCCGAGCGCGATCTTGTTTGCGACCAGCAGCGCCGTCTCCAGGCCGGTGCCGCACGCCTGCTGCACGTCGTACGCCGGCGTGTGCGGGTCGAGCTTCGAACCGAGAACCACCTCGCGGGTGAGGTTGAAGTCACGCGAGTGCTTGAGGACAGCACCGGCTGCCACCTCGCCGAGGCGCTTGCCGGCCAGCCCGTACCGGGCCACGAGCCCGTCGAGCGCGGCGGTGAGCATGTCCTGGTTGGACGCCGCGGCGTACCGGCTGTTGGAGCGCGCGAACGGGATGCGGTTGCCGCCGATGACGGCGACTCGTCGGACGGTCTGCACTTGGCGTTCCCCTCCCTAGGGGCGCCCACAAAACGCTTCGCTGCGCTCCACGTTTCCGCGGGGACCCCGCCACTCAACCTACTGACGAGTAGGATACGCCTATGAGCGATCGGTACGCGACCTTTGCCAACTCCGGGCCGGGCCGCGCCCTGGTCAAGCGCCTGGGGCTGCCCGCACCGCCGCACCTGCGTCGCCACCGGCCCGGCGACCCCCTGGTACCCGGCCCGGTGCGCGTCGAATCCGCCGCCGGGGGCCGACTTGACGAGCCGGTCAGGGCGATCCTCAAGGCGGCCGGAGTCTCCAACGACGGCGAGCGGTACTCCGGGCTGGTCTTCGACGCCACCGGCATCGCCGACTCCACCGACCTGAAGGCCCTGTTCGACTTCTTCCACCCGAACGCCCGCGCGCTCCTGCCCTCGGGCCGGGTGATCGTGCTGGGCACCCCGCCGGAGGCATGCGAGTCCCCGCGCGAGGCCACCGCACAGCGCGCCCTCGAAGGGCTGACCCGCAGTATCGGCAAGGAGTTCGGGCGGGGCACGACCGCGCAGCTCGTCTACGTGACGCCCGGCGCGGAGGGCGCCACCGAGTCGACGCTCCGGTTCCTGCTGTCCGGGCGCTCGGCGTACGTCTCGGGGCAGGTCATCCGAATAGGACCCGGCGCCTTCATGACGCCGGCCGACTGGGATCGGCCCCTCGACGGCAAGGTCGCGCTGGTCACCGGCGCGGCGCGGGGGATCGGCGCGGCCATCGCGCGGGTCCTGGCCCGCGACGGCGCGCAGGTCGTCGCGCTCGACGTGCCCGCCGCCGGCGACGCGCTCGCCGACGTGGCCAACGACATCAGGGGTACCACGTATCAGCTCGACCTCACCGCTGCCGACGCGCCCGGGCGGCTCGTCGACCACATCGGGAGCCGCCACGGCCGGCTCGACATCGTGGTGCACAACGCCGGCATCACCCGCGACAAGACGATCGCCCGGATGGACGCCGACCGGTGGGATTCGGTGCTCGACGTCAACCTCTCCAGCCAGGAGCGCATCAACGACGCGCTCCTTGCCCGCGACCTGATCCCGCACGGCGGGCGTCTGGTCGGGGTCGCGTCGATCGCGGGAATCGCCGGCAATCGCGGCCAGACCAACTACGCCACCAGCAAAGCCGGCGTGATCGGGCTCGTGGAGTCGATGGCGCCGGTGCTGGCCGAGCGGGAAATCACCATCAACGCGGTGGCACCGGGGTTCATCGAGACCCGGATGACCGCGAAGATTCCGGTCATGCTCCGCGAGGCCGGCCGCCGGATGAACAGCATGTCCCAGGGCGGCCTGCCGGTCGACGTGGCGGAGACGATCGCGTGGTTCGCGTCGCCGGCATCTGGCGGCGTCACCGGAAACGTGGTCCGCGTCTGCGGCCAGAGCCTGCTGGGGGCGTGATGTATCTGCGCGCCGCGATCGGCCTGGTCCCCGCGTTCTCCCGGCCCCGCACACTCCCCGACACCGTGCACGAACTGCGGGATGTGAAAGTCGAACTGCACCGGCTCGCCGACTACAACCGGGTCTGCGGCTTCCGGCTCACCGACGCGCTGCCGCCGACCTACCCGCACATCCTGGCGTTTCCGCTGGCGATGCGGCTCATGGCGGGTACGGACTTCCCGTTTCCGGTGGTGGGTCTGGTACACGTCGCCAACCGCATCGAGCTGTTGCGCCCGATCGACGCGAGCGAGCCGCTCGACCTGTCGGTGCGCGCCGCCGACCTGCGGCCGCACGACCGTGGCCGGCAGTTCGACATCGTGGCCACCGCCTCCTCGGGCGGCATCGAGGTGTGGCGCGGCGTCTCGACGTACCTGAAGCGGGAGGGCAAGGGCGGCGTCCGCGGCGGTGATCGCGCGGAACCGCCGGCGCCGTCCGCCCGGTGGCGCGTCGCCCCGCGCGTGGGCACCGACTACGCGCGCGTCTCCGGCGACCACAACCCGATACACACCTCGCGGATCGGGGCGCGGCTCTTCGGTTTCCCGCGCCCGATCGCACACGGCATGTGGAGCAAGGCACGCTGCCTGGCGGCGCTGGAGGGCCGCCTGCCCGCGGCGTACACAGTGGACGTGGCTTTCAAGCTCCCGATCCTGATGCCCGCGACGGTGGCCTTCACGGCCGCCCCGTCCTGGACGTTCGCCCTGCATGACGCAAGGTCCGGAAAGCCCCACCTCACCGGCGCCATCGATGGGCTGGTTGGCTGACCGGTCGCTACGCAAGGCGATGCATCGGCCTTCGAGGAGCACTCGTGGCTGTCCGCCGACGTCCGGAGGATGCTGCTTCCTGCCTAGGCGCTCACAACCTCGCGTGCCAGGTCTCGCCGCGCAGCAGCTGGGCGGCGCCTACCCAGGCGATGTTCATCATGCGGGTGGCGGTCTTGTCAGGGTCGGCGTCGGGATGGTCGGCGAGCCAGTCGGCCAGCGACTCCGAGGCGCCCACCAGGGCGTACGCCATCACCTCGAGGTCCATGTCGCGGACGTCCTGTCCCTCGGCGGCGAGTGCCTGCGCCAGCATCGCGGCGATCACCTGGACGATGCGCTCGCGCATGGTCGCGAGCGCGCCCGCGAACGGCTGCTCGCCGCGCGCCTGGCGGTACAGGACGGCCCAGCCGTCCCGGTGCGCGCCCACGAACCCGAAGAATGCCCGGAGCCCACGCCAGAGCTGCTCGTCGGGCGGGAGGTCGGCGCCGACTCCCGCCACGATGGCCTCCATCAGCCGGGTGCCCTCCCGGTGCAGGCAGGCGATGTAGAGCTCCTCTTTGGTGCCCAGGTACGCGTACACCATGGGTTTGGAGATGCCGGCATCCTCGGCGATCTCGTCCATGCTCGCTGCGTGGAACCCTCGGCGGGAGAAGACGCGGACCGCCGCGTCGAGCATTTGTTGCTCACGCACGGCCCGGGGCAGTCGTTTGAACGTTGGTGACGTTGTCACCCTTGCGAGCATACCTACTCGCACGTAAGGTTACGCGCGAGTAAGTTAATCAGATCCCGGAGGCACATCCGATGACCGACTTCGATCCGGCTACGTTCGCCAACGTAGACCCCAAGCAGTTCGCACAGCTCGTCAAGACCACGCCGGACGCGCAGATCAAGCAGGTCATGCAGAGCGACCTGCGCGGCAAGATCCTTGACGAGGTGTTCGGCCGGATGCCCACCCTCTTCCGTCCGGACCGCGCGGGCTCCACCAACGCGGTGATCCACTGGACGGTCACCGAGCGGCCGGACGGCGGTGCCGACACCTACGAGGTCGTCATCGAGAACGGCGCCTGCACGGTCTCGGAGAGCGCCGACCGCGACCCGAAGCTCACGCTCACCATGGGCCCGGTCGAGTTCCTGAAGGTCGTCTCGGGCGGTGGCAACCCCGTGATGATGTTCATGACCGGCAAGCTCAAGGCCAAGGGTGACCTGGGCCTGGCTGCCAACATCGCCAACCTGTTCGACATCCCGAAGGCCTGATATGCCTGAGTTCTCGCTCGACCTGAACGAGGAACAGCGGGATCTCCGCGACTGGGTGCACGGCTTCGCGCGAGACGTCGTGCGCCCAGCCGCGGCAGAGTGGGACGCCCGCGAAGAGACGCCGTGGCCGCTGCTCCAGGAGGCGGCGAAGATCGGGCTCTACGGCTTCGAGTTCCTCGCCAACTGCTGGGCCGACCCCACCGGCATCTCGCTGCCCATCGCCAACGAAGAGCTTTTCTGGGGAGACGCCGGCATCGGCCTGTCGCTGTTCGGCACGTCGCTCGCCGTCGCGGCGATCTACGGGTCCGGTACCCCGGAGCAGCTCGTCGAATGGGTGCCGCAGTGCTTCGGCACGGTCGACGAGCCGGCGGTCGCCGCCTTCTGCAGCACCGAGCCGGAGGCCGGTTCGGACGTCGGCTCGATGCGCACCAAGGCGCGGTACGACGAGGCCACCGACGAGTGGATCCTCAGTGGACAGAAGGCGTACGCCACGAACGGCGGGATCGCCACCGTGCACGTGGTCACCGCGACGGTCGACCCTTCCCTCGGCTCGCGGGGACAGGCAGCGTTCGTGGTGCCACCAGGTACGCCAGGACTGTCGTCGCCCGGCAAGCTCAAGAAGCTGGGCCTACGTGCCTCGCACACCGCCGACCTGTTCCTCGACGAGGTTCGGGTGCCGGGGCGGTGCCTGCTCGGCGGCCGTGAGGCGCTACAGGAGCGGCTCGACCGGGCACGCAGCGGCCAGCGGGCCGCAGGCCAGGCTGCGATGCGGACGTTCGAGCTGTCCCGCCCGACCGTGGGGGCGCAGGCGATCGGCGTGGCACGAGCGGCGTACGAGTACGCCCTGCAGTACGCCCGCGAGCGCGTGCAGTTCGGCCGGGCCATCATCGAGAACCAGGCCATCGCGTTCGCGCTCGCCGACATGAAGATGGAGATCGACGCCGCGCGGCTGCTGGTCTGGCGGGCCGCGTGGATGGGGCGCAACAACCGCGCCTTCGACGCGGGCGAGGGCTCGATGTCCAAGCTCAAGGCCGGCGAGGTCGCGGTGTCGGTGACCGAGAAGGCCGTGCAGATTCTCGGCGGCGCCGGGTTCCTGCGCGAGCACCCGGTCGAGCGCTGGTATCGGGACGCGAAGATCTACACGATCTTCGAGGGCACGTCCGAGATCCAGCGACTCGTGATCTCACGGGCAATCTCCGGGATGCAGATCAAATGAACCACCCCACGAAAATGCTCCGCCGCGCTCCACATTTCCGCGAGGAACCCGGATGATCACGCCGTTCGTCGTGGCGACGCTGACCCGACGCGGCCTGCTCACCCCGGGTTCCCCGGTGCGGGTGGCGTCCCAGGTCAAACAGCTCTGGCGGTGGGGCTTCAGCCTCGCCGGGGAGCTGCGGCAGGCCGCCGCCCGCGATCCCGGCCGGGTCGCCGTCATCGACTCCAGGCGCGGCCCGGTCACGTACGCCGAGCTGCTGCACCGCTCCGAACAGCTGGCCCGGTCGCTGCGCGGCGCGGCCGGCATCGGGTCCGGCGACCGGATCGGTCTGCTCTGCCGCAATCACGCGGGCATGGTCGAGGCGATGGTCGCCGGCACGCTGCTGGGCGCCGACACGGTTCTGATCAACACCGGCCTCTCCAGCGCGCAGCTGAGCGTGGTGGCGGTGGAACAGCGGCTGCGCCTGCTCATCCACGACGCGGAGTTCGCGGACCGGGTCGTCGAGGTGCCCGCACAGGTGGAGCGGATCGAAGAGAGCCGCGCCGAGGAGCTGACCGCTGGCGCGCCGCCGGGCGAGCTGCGGCCGCCCGAGCGCGACGGCCGCACGATCGTGTTGACCTCTGGCACCACGGGCATGCCCAAGGGCGCCCGGCGCCGCACGCCCGCCGGCTTCGGCCCACTCGTCTCGATCATCCACCGCATCCCGCTGCATGTCCGCGACCGCATCATGATCGCCGCGCCGCTCTTCCACACCTGGGGCTACGCCGCCCTTCAGGTCGCGTTCGCGCTGCGCGCGACCGTGGTGCTGGAGCGCAGGTTCGACCCGGTAGGCCTGGTCGCGGCGGTCACCCGCCACAACTGCCGGGCTCTTTTCGCCGTACCGGTCATGCTGCAGCGGCTGCTGGAGGTGCCCCCACCGGCGCCGAACCCGCTGCGGATTGTCGCGGTCAGCGGTTCTGCCCTACCCGGCGGGCTCTCGACGCGGTTCATGGACGCGTACGGGGAGGTGCTCTACAACCTGTACGGCTCGACCGAGGCGTCGTGGGTGTCGATCGCCACGCCCGCCAACCTGAGGATCGCCCCGCAAACCGCGGGCAAGCCGCCGCACGGCACCAAGGTCGCGATCCTCGACGAGAAGGGCGAGCCGGTGCCGCGCGGGCAGGTCGGCCGGATCTTTGCCGGCAACGAGATGATCTTCGAGGGGTACACGTCGGGTGCGAGCCGGGAGACCCTCGACGGGCTCATCTCCACCGGCGACCTGGGGTTCGTCAACGGCGACGGGCTGCTGTTCGTGGCCGGGCGCGACGACGACATGATCGTCTCCGGCGGCGAGAACGTCTTCCCGTCCGAAGTGGAGAACCTGCTCGCCGACCTCCCGCAGGTACGCGAGGTGGCGGTGATCGGCGTGCCCGACTCCGAGTTTGGCCAGCGCCTCGCGGCGTACGTGGCTCTGCACCAGGGGGAGACGCTCGACGCCGACGCGGTGCGCGAGTACGTGAAGCGCTACCGGGCCCGCTTCTGCGTGCCGCGCGACGTGTACTTCGTGCCGTTCCTGCCGCGCAACGCCACCGGCAAGGTCGTAACCCGGGATCTGCCTCAGCCCCGCTGACCCACGGGCCGGCCCTGGGAACGTCACAAGGGCGGCTCAGACCGGCCGCGCCGCCAGGCGCCGCGGCTTCAGACCGAGGCCGCCTCGTAGGGTGGCCTACCCGAGGCGTCCCTCGGCAGCCGCCAGCGCGATGTCGGAGCGCCGGTGCCCGCCCTCCAGACTCACCCCGTCGAGCAGCGCGTACGCCCTGGTTCGCGCCGTGGCAAGGTTCAGGCCGGTGGCGGTGCCACAGACGACCCTGCCGCCCGCGGAGACGAGGGCACCGTCGGAGGCCCGGCGCGCGGTGCCGGCGTGGATGATGCCGGCGCGTTCCGCGCCGGTGATGACGTCGCCGGTGCGCGGCGCGGCCGGGTATCCGGCGGACGCCAGCACGACCGTGACGGCCGCGCCCGGCCGCCAGCGCAGCGGCGGGTGCGCGGCCAGCGTGCCGGTCGCCGCCGCGTGCAGCAGGCTGGCCAGCGGCATGTCCAGCAGCGCGAGGACCGCCTGCGTCTCCGGATCACCGAACCGCGCGTTGAACTCGATCACCCGCGGACCGGCCTTGGTCAGCGCGAGCCCCACGTAGAGCAGTCCGCTGAACGGCGTGCCGCGGCGCCGCATCTCGGCGAGCGTCGGGTGCACGGTGCTGGCCAGCACCTCGTCGACCAGGCCGGCGGGTGCCCAGTCCAGCGGTGCGTACGCGCCCATGCCGCCCGTGTTGGGGCCGGAGTCGCCGTCGCCGACCCGCTTGAAGTCCTGCGCCGGCTGAAGAGGCACGGCTGCCTCGCCGTCGGTCACCACGAAGAGCGACACCTCGGGACCGTCGAGGTACTCCTCGATGACGACCCGCTCGCAGGCCGCCGCGTGCGCGAGGGCCGCGTCGCGGTCGCTGGTGACGACGACGCCCTTCCCGGCGGCGAGGCCGTCATTCTTGACCACGTAGGGCGCGCCGAACTCGTCGAGCGCCCGGGCGGCCGACTCGGCATCGGCGCATGCGTACGCCCGCGCGGTGGGCACGCCGGCGGCCGCCATGACGTCCTTGGCGAACGCCTTCGAGCCTTCGAGCTGGGCGGCCGCCCCCGAAGGGCCGAAGCAGGCGATGCCCTTGGCGCGTACCGCGTCGGCGACCCCCGCGACGAGCGGCGCCTCGGGACCGATCACCACCAGGTCGGCGCCGGTCTCCACGGCCAGCGCCGCGACCGCTGCCGGATCGGTCGCCGCCACCTGCCGTAGCTGGGCGACGGCCGCGATACCCGGGTTGCCCGGAGCGGCGATGAGCTGGTCGACGGCTGGGTCGGCGGCGAGGCTGAGCGCGAGCGCATGCTCCCGCCCGCCACCTCCGATGAGAAGTACGCGCACGCCAGAATCCTAGTTACACGGGGTCGTTCTTCAGGACGAGGATGGCGATGTCATCCCTTGGAGGCTCCGCGGAGAAGCCGATCGCGCTCGAGCGGAGCCGGGCGGCCACCACGTCGGCGGAGTACCCGGCCAGCGGCCCTGCCGTGTCGCGCAGCCGGTCCGGACCGAAGAGCTCGCGCCCGCGCCGCCGCTCGGTCACCCCGTCGGTGTAGAAGACGAGAGTGTCACCGGCGGCCAGGGGCACGGTGATCGACGGGGTGGTGATCGTGTCGAGCAGGCCGAGGGCGGTGCCACCGGTGCCGACGAACGAGGCGCGACCGTCGGCGCGTACCAGGACCGGCCGGTCGTGGCCGGCGAGATGCAGCGAGACGTCGAGCTGGCCGTCGAGTGACTGCCCGATGGCGGCGAGCGCCAGCGTGCAGTACCGCCCGCCGCCGCGCTCGACGAGCGTGTCGTTGAGCCGGACGAGGGCCTCGGCGAGCGGCTTGCCGTCTCGGACCAGCACCCGGATCACGTCTCGCACCAGGCCGGTCACCGTGGCTGCCTGCACGCCCTTGCCGGAGACGTCGCCGATGACCGCCAGCCACCGGCCGTCCGGCAGCGGCATGACGTCGTAGAAGTCGCCGCCGACCTCGGCGTCGTCGCCGGTCGGCACGTACTCCGCCGCGAACCCGATGCCTTTGACCGTGGGCAGGGCCGGCGGCAGGAGCGACTGCTGGAGCGTGTGCGCGATCCGACGGCGCTCGTCGTGGATGCGGGCGTTGTCGACGGCCAGCGCCGCCCGGCGGGCCACGTCTTCGAGTACCGCCATCTCGTCGGCGTCGTGCCGGTGCTTCGGGTGCCGGCCGACCGCGAGGGTGCCGAGGCGCTGGCTGCGGGCGACCAGCGGCACGGCGAAGCCCTCTGTCGGGGCGCCGAGCGGCACCCCGGACCCGACCCGCAGGGCCTCGCGCAGCCGGCCGACGACGGTGTCAGGACCGGTCTCGGCGAGCGTGGCGTGCAGCTGGGGAAGCGCGGTCTCGTCAACGTGGGTGGCAGCTGCGAGCTGGAGCCGGCCCCACTCGTCGGTGGTGTGCACGGCGCACCACTGGCCGAGCCGGGGCACGACGAGCTGGGGGATGAGCGCGAGCGTGAGGTTGACGTCGAGCGACTGTGCCAGCAGCTCGCTGGCCTCGGCGAGAAACGTGAGCCAGGTCTGGCGGCGCAGGTCGGCGCGGCGCAGCCGGTCGTTCTCCAGGTGCAGGGTGAGCCGTTCGGCGACGAGCGCGGCGAGCGGCGTGGCGTACCCGGAGGGCGCGACGTCGAGCTCCAGCTCACCGATGTACGGCCGCTGCACGCCGAGCGGTACCCGGAGCAGCTCGGACTCGGGACGGGGCTGCCGGCCGTGCCGGGCGAGCAGTTGCGTGCCGGCGCCGTCGCCTCGGTCGAGGCGAACCGCACCGCCGGCCGCGCCGACCAGCTCGGCGACCTGGACGAGGAGGTGGCTGGCGAAGTCACCGAGCGGGTCGTCGCCGTGCACATCGGGCTCGATCTGGAGGAGCGTGTTGAGGGCGCCGGCGGTGGGCGCACCGGCGGGTGCCGTCGCTCCCTCGGCGGCGGGAGGCGACCCGGCGGGGATCTCCGCGGACGCTTTGCTGTCGAGGCGGAACCACACGCCCTTGCCGGTGGGCAGGTGTGTCGTACCCCACCTGCTCGCGAAGTGGTCGACGAGAAGGAGACCGCGCCCACGTTCGGATATTTCGGAAATGTCCAGCTCATCATTTCGGGGGCGCGCTGTCAGCCTCTCGACAGGGCTGCTCGCGAAGTCGGTAACCGTAACGGTTAGCCCGTTCGGGTCGGCGACGACCTCGATGTCGAGTTCGGTGCCGGCGTGCAATACGGCGTTCGTGCTCAGCTCGGTGGTCAGCAGGAGAGCCTCATTTAGCAGCTCATCGAGGTGTGCATCGGTCAGCACGGACCGCACGACGGCGCGTGCGGCGGCCGGTGTCCGGCGGTCCGCGGGCAGCCGTACCCGCCGCACACGCTCGTCTGCGGCATTGTCGATCTCACGGCTGACCTCCCCTGACACGCTTGCATCCTCTACCGCCCGGGCGGGTTCATCCAAGCGGGACGCTCGCTTCTGTCACCGACAAAGCGCAATGATGAGACGCATGACCACGGCGAAACAGGTAAGTGCCCGGTCGGGATCGGACGAGGCCGCCGTTCTCAGCGAGCTGGCGGACGCGCTTCGCCGCGTGCGACGGGGAGATTTGAAGGTACGGCTGCCCCGGCGCGCAGGCGTCGCCGGTGAGGTGGCGGACGCGTTCAACGACGTGGTGTCGCTGCAGGAACGGCAGAACCTCGAGGTTCGCAAGATCAGCCGGATCGTGGGACGGGACGGGCGGCTCACCGAGCGTCTCGACGAGGAGGGCGTCGACGGCGCGTGGGCCGACCATGCCCGCGCGATCAACTCCCTCATCGACGACCTCGGCCGGCCGACCACCGAGATCTCACGGGTCATCGTGGCGGTGGCCGACGGCGACCTGACCCAGCACATGGCGCTGGAGATAGACGGCCGGCCGCTGCGCGGTGAATTCCTGCGCATCGGTCGCACGGTCAACACGATGGTCGACCAGCTCTCCTCGTTCGCCGACGAGGTGACCCGGGTGGCGCGCGACGTGGGCACCGAGGGCGCGCTCGGCGGCCAGGCCGACGTGCGCGGCGTGGCGGGCACCTGGCGCGACCTGACCGACTCGGTCAACACGATGGCGTCGAACCTGACCAGCCAGGTGCGGTCGATCTCGCAGGTGACCACCGCGATCGCCCGCGGTGACCTCTCCCAGAAGATCACGGTCTCCGCCAAGGGCGAGGTCGCCGAGCTGGCCCACACGATCAACTCGCTCACCGACACGCTGCGCACCTTCGCCGAGCAGGTGACCCGGGTGGCGCGCGAGGTGGGCACGGAGGGCAAGCTCGGCGGTCAGGCCCAGGTGCCCGGCGTGGCCGGCATCTGGAAGGACCTCACCGACAACGTCAACTCCATGGCGTCGAACCTGACCGCTCAGGTGCGAAACATCGCGCAGGTGTCGACGGCGGTGGCCAAGGGCGACCTTTCGCAGAAGATCACGGTGGCGGCTCAGGGCGAGATCCTGGAGCTGAAGAACACCATGAACACGATGGTCGACCAGCTCTCCTCGTTCGCCGAGGAGGTGACCCGGGTGGCGCGCGAGGTGGGCACGGAGGGCAAGCTCGGCGGCCAGGCCCAGGTGCGCGGCGTCTCCGGCACCTGGCGAGACCTGACCGAGAGCGTCAACCAGCTCGCCGGCAACCTGACCGCCCAGGTGCGAAACATCGCGCAGGTGTCGACGGCGGTGGCCAAGGGCGACCTGTCGCAGAAGATCACGGTGGCGGCTCAGGGCGAGATCCTGGAGCTGAAGAACACCGTCAACACGATGGTCGACCAGCTCTCCTCGTTCGCCGAGGAGGTCACGCGCGTCGCGCGCGAGGTGGGCACGGAGGGCAAGCTCGGCGGCCAGGCCCAGGTCAAGGGGGTACTGGGCACGTGGCGCGACCTCACCGACAACGTGAACTCGATGGCCTCGAACCTCACGGCTCAGGTGCGAAACATCGCGTCCGTCACCACCGCGGTGGCCAAGGGCGACCTGGGTCAGAAGATCACGGTGGACGCGCGCGGCGAGATCCTGGAGCTCAAGTCGACCGTCAACACGATGGTCGACCAGCTCTCGTCGTTCGCCGACGAGGTGACCCGGGTGGCTCGTGAGGTGGGCACCGAGGGGAAGCTGGGTGGTCAGGCGCAGGTGCGTGGGGTCGCGGGTACGTGGCGTGACCTGACGGACAACGTGAACTTCATGGCGTCGAACCTGACCGCTCAGGTGCGAAACATCGCCCAGGTCTCCACCGCAGTGGCCCGTGGCGACCTCTCCCAGAAGATCACCGTGGACGCACAGGGTGAGATCTGGGAGCTGAAGAACACCATGAACACGATGGTCGACCAGCTCTCCTCGTTCGCCGAAGAGGTCACGCGAGTGGCTCGTGAGGTGGGCACCGAGGGGAAGCTGGGTGGTCAGGCGCAGGTGCGTGGGGTCGCGGGCACGTGGCGTGACCTGACGGACAACGTGAACTTCATGGCGTCCAACCTCACCGGCCAGGTGCGAAACATCGCGAGCGTCACGACGGCGGTGGCCAAGGGCGACCTGTCGCGCAAGATCACGGTCGACGCCGAGGGCGAGATCCTGGAGCTGAAGCAGACCGTCAACACGATGGTCGACCAGCTCTCCTCGTTCGCCGAGGAGATCACTCGGGTCGGCCGCGAGGTCGGCATCGAGGGCAAGCTAGGCGGCCTGGCACGGGTCAAGGGCGTGTCGGGCACGTGGCGCGACCTCACCGAAAACGTCAACCAGCTCGCCGCCACCCTCACCACCCAGCTCCGGGCGATCGCGCAGGTCTCCACCTCGGTGACCAAGGGCGACATGACGCAGCGGATCACCGTGGAGGCACAGGGCGAGGTCGCCGAGCTGAAGGACAACATCAACCAGATGATCGTCACGCTCCGCGAGACCACCCGGAAGAACGCCGAGCAGGGCTGGCTGGACTCCAACCTGGCCCGGATCGGCGGCCTCCTGCAGGGCCAGCGCGACCTCGGCGAGGTCTGCCGCATGATCATGGGTGAGGTCACGCCGCTGGTCGAGGCGCAGCTCGGCGCGTTCTTCCTGGTCGACAACGAAGAGGCGGTGACCCGGCTGCGGATCGCCGCGTCCTACGGGTACGTGGCGCGCACCAACGAGGTCGTCTTCGGGCCGGGCGAAGGGCTGGTCGGACAGGCAGCGGTGTCGCGCCGGACCATCCGGGTCAGCGCCGACGCCACCGGGGCGCTGACCCTGCGGTCCGGGCTGCTCCGCTCGGTGCCCAAGGACGTCGTCGTGCTGCCGATCCTGTTCGAGGGCGAGATGCTCGGCGTGATCGAGTTCGCCTCGGTCAACGCGTTCTCCGAACTGCACCTGACGTTCCTGGAGCGGCTGGTGGCCACGATCGGGATCGCGCTCAACACGATCCAGGCCAACCGGCGCACCGAGGAACTGCTGGCCCAGTCCCAGCGGCTGGCACACGAGCTGCAGGAACAGTCGGCGGAGTTGCAGCGCACCAACGCCGAGCTGGAAGACAAGGCGCAGCTGCTGTCCGAGCAGAAGGGCAACATCGAGACCAAGAACCGCGAGATCGAGCTGGCCCGCGCCGGTTTGGAGGAGAAGGCGCAGCAGCTGTCGCGGGCGTCCGCGTACAAGTCGGAGTTCCTGGCCAACATGAGCCACGAGCTGCGTACGCCGCTCAACTCGCTGCTGCTGCTGGCCCGGCTGCTCGCCGACAACTCCGACCAGAACCTGACGCCGAAGCAGGTCGAGTTCGCGCGCACGATCCACAGTGCCGGCTCCGACCTGCTGGCCCTGATCGACGACATCCTCGACGTGTCCAAGATCGAGGCGGGCCGCATGGACGTAGAGCCGGTCGAGGTGCGGCTCGCCGAGGTGCGGGCGTACGTCGAGCAGGCGTTCGCGCCGCAGGCGGAGGAGAAGAAGCTCGACTTCAACGTCACGATCGCGCCGGGGCTGCCAGAGGTGGTGATCACCGACGCGCAACGGCTTCAGCAGATCATCCGCAACATGCTGGCGAACGCGGTGAAGTTCACCGACTCGGGCTCGGTGCGGCTGAGCATCGAGCGCGCCGAGCTGGGTGACGGCTACGCCGACGTGCCGGCCCTGGCCAGCGCCCGATCGGTGGTCGCGTTCGCGGTGACCGACACCGGTATCGGCATCTCCGACGACAAGCTCGACATCATCTTCGAGGCGTTCCAGCAGGCTGACGGCACGACCAGCCGGCGGTACGGCGGCACCGGTCTCGGCCTGTCGATCAGCCGCGACCTCGCCCGGCTGCTCGGCGGCACGATCATAGTGTCGTCGGCACCGGGACGGGGCTCGACGTTCACGCTGCTGCTGCCCGAGGTGATCGCGCCGGAGGCGGTACCCGTGATGCTGCCACCGGGGCCGGCGACCCGTCCCCTCACCGACCTGTCGGACCTGCCCCAACTGCCGGCGCTGGGCGACCTGCCGCTGCTACGGACGGCGCCCGACGGCGACCGTCCGACCTCTCCAGCGGCGCGCCAGCTCGACGGCGCCACAGTGCTCATCATCGATGACGACGTGCGAAATGTATTCGCTCTGACGAGCGCCCTTGAGCTGCACGGAATGACGGTGCTCTACTCGGACAATGGCGCGGAAGGGGTACGGTTGCTAGCAGAGCATCCGGAGGTCGACATCGTGCTGATGGACGCGATGATGCCCGATCAGGACGGCTACGAGACCACCCGCGCGATCCGCCGCAACCATCGCTTCACCGACTTGCCGGTGGTGTTCCTAACCGCGAAGGCGATGCCGGGCGATCGGGAATCGGCGCTGGGTGCCGGTGCCAGCGACTACATCACCAAACCGGTCGATCTAGACGAGTTGATCGAGCTTATGGCCGCCTGGGTCAACGGCGGCGGCCGAGAGGTTGTGTCTTAATTGGGTGTTGCCAAGGCCCTGCTGGTCGACGACCGGCGAGACAACCTGGTCGCCCTGGAGGCGATCCTCCAGGGTCTGCCGGTCCGGGCGGTCGCGGTGGAGAGCGGCGAGGCGGCGCTGAAGCAGCTGCTCGTCGACGACTTCGCGGTGATCCTGCTCGACGCGCAGATGCCCAACATGGACGGGTTCGAGACCGCGAGCCACATCAAGCGGCGGGAACGCACCCGGCACGTGCCCATCATCTTCCTCACGGCCGCGGACCGGGATGCCCAGCTGGCGCTGCGCGGGTACTCGGTCGGGGCGGTGGACTACCTCACCAAGCCGTTCGACCCGTGGGTGCTGCGGGCGAAGGTCTCGGTCTTCGTCGACCTGTGGACGAAGACCCAGCAGTTGCAGGTCCAGTCCGAGGCTGTGCGCGAACGGGAAGCGCAGTGGCGGACGCTGACCGAGGCCGTCGACGAGGCGACCGCGTTGCTGCGCTCGCCGGAGCCGGACGGCCGGGAGCGGGCGGCCGAGCTGCTGGAGAAGGCGCGCTGGGGTTCGTGACCTGATCGGGGCACCCCCGTCCGGAGGCGCCCCGATCACCCCCGATCAACTGTTGAGCAGCTCGTACGCCTCAGCCGGCGCTTCCTGCGTCTCGCCCGCGGGTGGTTCCTCGACCTTCGGCGCGGCGCCGTAGTCGCTGTATGTCGCCTGATGGGTGTACGCCCTGACCTCGCCGTACGCCGGCACGTCGAGCTCGATGGAGGTCAGCCGGCCCTGCCCGTCGACCACGGCGCGGAAAGGCACCGCCTTGGCGCGTTCGCCGAGAGCGCCGAGCCCTTGCTGGTCGAGGATCTCCGCCTTGGTCGCCGTGGTCAGGTCGACGGTGCCGGTGAACTGGCCGGCGGCGGGCTCGGTGACGTCGACGATCGACCGGAAGAGCGACACCGCGCCAGCCGGGTCCGGGTCGCCGAAGCCGACGTCCTCCTGGTCCTTCACCTTTGTGCGATCGAGGTGCAGCCACTTCTTGGGCAGCTTCGGCAGCCCGGTGACGTCCTTGGTGTTCGCAAAGGTGATCTTGACCCAGGATTCCTGGTCGATGATGAGGTAGCCCATCGTCATCGTGAAGCCAAGGTCCTTGTCCTTGTACACCGTGGTGAGGTGAAGCCGCCTACCCTGCGGGTCGACGGCGCCCTTCCCGGTGGTCTCGGCGTCCTTCAACGTGAAGCTGAAGGTGCCCTGCGATCCGTCCGGCACCGCGTCGAGGAGCTTCTCTTTCGGGGTCATCGGTGCGGGTGGCGCGGCGGTCGGCTCGTTCAGGGCGCCGCATCCGGCCAGCAGCACGACGCCCGCGGCCAGCGTCATCGCGATCGTTCGTCTCATCAACGTTTCTCTCTCTGCGGAGGGACTGTGCCTAATGCCCTCGCTTCGCTCGGGTCATTTCGCGCGCTTGGGTGCCGCCCTGTAGACCGCAGTCGCTCTGGTGCTTCGCTCCCGACGCTTTGTGCGGTCTGCGGGCGGCGTGCGCTCACTTCGACGGAAGCTTCTGCGGCCGGACTGCTGGACGGGTGCCGTTATGCTGCCGACGGCTGCCGCCCGACTGCCGCACACTGCGGTTCCGCTGAATGTCCTGCTCAACGGGGTGAGGTTGCGCTGAAACGCTTCGAGATCCTGGGGCCGGTACGCGCGTTCGACGGCGTACAGGAGTTGGACCTTGGGCCGACGAAGCAGCGGGCGGTGCTGGCGGTCCTGCTGTTGAACGCCAACAAGCCGGTGTCGACCACGCAGATCATCGACTCGGTGTGGCAGGACGATCCACCCGAAAACGGCGCCAACGTGGTGCAGAAGTACATCGCCGGTCTGCGCCGGGTGCTGGAGCCTGAACGGTCACCGCGTACGCCCGGCCAGCTGCTCACGTTCACGCCGGCCGGATACGTGCTGAGCGTCCCGAGCGGCGGGCTCGACGCCGACGCCTTTCACGAGCGGGTCCGCCGGGCACGCGCCGAATGGCTGGACGGCCGGCTCGCCCCCGCCGCCGCCGAGCTGCGTTCCGCCCTCGCGTTGTGGCGGGCCGATGCGCTGGCCGGCCTGTCCGGGCCGGTGTTCGACTCGGCGCGAGACCGGCTGACCGAGGCGCGGGCCAGTGCCCTGGAGGCGTGGTCCGAGGTCGAGCTGGAGCAGGGTGGCCACGCCACGCTGGTGCCCGAGTTGGCGCGGCTCGTCGCCGAGTACCCGCTGCGCGAGCAGCTGCGCTACTGCCAGATGCTGGCCCTGTACCGCAGCGGGCGGCAGGCCGAGGCGCTGGCGGCGTACCGGGAAGCGCGCGCGTACCTGTCCGACGAGTTCGGCGTCGAACCGGGCGAGCGGCTCCAGCAGCTGCACCAGCGGATCCTGCGTTCCGACCCGGCACTGGCGCCGGCAGAAGATCCCAGCGTGGTGCTCATGGCGCCCGCCTCCCCGACGATCCCCGTCGTCACGCCCAACGGGGGCCCCGTGAGCCCGCCCTGGGCGCCGCAGCCCCCGCTAGCCGCGTTCCAGCCGCAGCCGCCCTCCGGACAGGGCTGGCGGATCGCAATGAAGGTCTGCGCGATCGCCGTGCCGCTGCTCACCGTCGGCACGCTGACCTGGATGGTCGTCCTGATGTACGCGTTGCAGCGGCGCAGCAAGGTGCTCATCGTTGCCGCCGTCGGCTACCTGCTCCTGGCGGCGGCCGGCTGCGCGATCTCCGAGGCCACCAGCGACGAGGGCGATCCCAGCGGGTGGTTCGGCATCGCGATGTTCCTGATGGTGATCGCGACGCTCGGCGGGGCGTTCCACGTGGTCCTGCTCAGCTTCGTCGTGCCGTCGCGGGCTCAGCCGGACCCGCGCCTCATCGTGGCGATCGAGCAACGTGCGCGTCGGCAGCAGGCTCTTCAACTCGCCAGCCAGTACCCGGCGGTCGCGCGCGAACTGAACATCGGCCGGCCCGACCTGCCCCGCGTCTTCGACGACGGCGGTCTGATAGACATCAACGCCGCACCGGCCCAGGTGCTGACCGCACTGCCGGGCATGAACCCGCACCTGGCCGAGCGTGTCGTGGCCGAACGCCAGTACCGGGGCGCTTTCGGCTCAATCGACGACCTGGTATCGCGCGGCACCGTCCCACCCGAAGTCGCATACGCCCTCCGTGAACACGCGGTTGCCCTGCGTTAGACGGATCGCTTCAGTGGGTGGCGGGCTCGTTGCGGACGGTCAGGGCGGACCGCAGGCCCGTGATGTCGAGCACACGTAGCAGGAAGTCGCCGACGTTCGTCAGGCTGAGAACGGTCTGCGCGTGGCTGGCTTTGCGGCTCAACACCACTAACGTGCCTAGCCCTTGCGAGTCACAGAACGTGATGCCGCCCATGTCGAGCACGATGCGCGCTGGCGGTTCGCCGAGGATCTCATTGACGACGCTGGAGAGCTGGGCGGCCGTGAGCATATCGATTTCACCAGCGAGTTTGAGTACAACCTCACCGGGTGCGCGCAGCACCGCAATAGACAGCTCAGGACGTTCCACACCATCAGCCTAACGTGATCACCGCCGAGATGCCCGATGTGTACCCAGGTCATCGACCGGTTGAGGTCTCGTTTGGGGTGCCTTGCCGAGCACCGGAAGCACGCTGTCAGAATGGCTTAACCGTGACCACTACGTACGACGCCGGCGCCGGTCGCTACCCCGACGACGCGCCCGCATCCGAGGCCCTTTTCGATCGCGCTCAGGCCATCGTGCCGGGCGGGGTCAATTCTCCCGTGCGCGCGTTCCGCGCCGTCGGCGGCACGCCGAGGTTCATGGTGCGTGGTGAAGGTCCGTGGCTCTTCGACGCGGACGGCCGGCGGTACGTCGACCTCGTGTGCTCGTGGGGGCCGCTGATTCACGGGCACGCGCATCCCGAGATCGTCGCCGCGGTGCAAGAGGCGGCCGCCTCGGGCACCAGCTTCGGCACCCCGACTCCCCGCGAGGTCGACCTTGCCGAGGAGATGGTGGCGCGCACCCCGGTCGCGCAGGTGCGGCTGGTCAACTCGGGCACCGAGGCCACGATGTCGGCGATCCGGCTGGCTCGCGGCTACACCGGGCGCGCCAAGATCGTGAAGTTCGCCGGCTGCTACCACGGGCACGTCGACGCGCTGCTCGCCGCCGCCGGGTCGGGCGTGGCGACGTTTTCGCTGCCAGATTCGCCGGGCGTCACCGGCGCGGCGGCGAGCGAGACGATCGTGCTGCCGTACAACGACGTGGCAGCCCTGGAGGCGGCGTTCGCGGCCGACGGCGAGCACATCGCCGCGATCATCACCGAGGCGGCGCCCGGCAACATGGGCGTGGTGGCGCCGCGCGACGGATTCAACACCAAGCTCGCCGAGGTCGCGCACCGGCACGGCGCGCTGCTGATCCTCGACGAGGTCATGACCGGCTTCCGGGTATCGCGCGGTGGCTGGGCCGGGCTCGAACCCGTCGACGCCGACCTGTTCACGTTCGGCAAGGTGATGGGTGGCGGCCTGCCGGCCGCGGCGTTCGGCGGCAAGGCCGACATCATGGGTCGCCTCGCGCCCGCCGGGCCGGTGTACCAGGCCGGCACGCTCTCCGGTAACCCGTTGGCCTGCGCCGCCGGGCTGGCGAGCCTGCGCCTGGCCGACGAGGCGACCTACCGGCGTCTCGACGAGACGGCCGCGACGGTGAGCAAGCTCGCCACCGACGCGCTGGTCGCCGCAGGGGTGCCGCACCGTCTCTCGCACGCCGGCAACATGTTCTCGATCTTCTTCACCGACGCGGACGTGGCCGACTTCGACACCGCGCGCACCCAGGATGTGGCCGCCTTCAAGGCGTTCTTCCACGCGATGCTGGCTCGCGGCGTCTACCTGCCGCCCAGCGCGTTCGAAGCCTGGTTCGTGTCCACCGCCATCGACGACGATGCGCTCGAAATCATCGCGGCGGCCCTGCCGGAGGCCGCGGCAGCAGCGGGGAGTAGGGGATGACGAGTAAGACCGTCGTGCACGTGCTGCGGCACGGGGAGGTACACAACCCGGACAAGATCCTCTATGGCCGGCTACCCGGATTCCGCCTCTCTGAGCTGGGCGGGCAGATGGCCAAGGCGGCCGCGCAGGCGGTGGCCGAGCGCGACATCGCGTACGTGGTGGCGAGCCCGCTGGAGCGCGCGCAGGAGACCGCCGAGCCGATCGCCGCCCAGTTCGGGCTGTCCGTGGCGGTCGACGACCGGCTGATCGAGAGCGCGAACTGGTTCGAGGGCAAGCGGGTCTCGCCCGGCGACGGCGGGTTCCGCGACCCCCGCAACTGGTGGGTGCTGCGCGACCCGATGACGCCCTCCTGGGGCGAGCCGTACAAGCAGATCGCCGAGCGGATGTTCGCCGCGCTGCACGCCGCCCGCACCGCCGCGGAAGGGCGGGAGGCGGTGTGCGTGTCGCACCAACTGCCGATCTGGACGCTGCGCCGGTACATGGAGCGCAAGCGCCTCTGGCACGACCCCCGCAAGCGCCAGTGCGGCCTTGCCAGCCTCACGTCCTTTCACTTCGAGGGCGCCAAGGTGGTCGGCATCGGGTACTCCGAGCCGGCCGCCCACCTGGTCGCGCTCTCACCGGGCGCCCGGACCGCCAAGGGGGCGTGATGCGACGCCTTGCCGTGTTGTTGGTGCTCCTGCCCATGGTTGCCGCCTGTTCGGGCGGGAGCTGGGAAGACAAGTGCGACACCACGGCAGACGGTGTCATCCTGTGCGCGGCCGACCAGCGGCCCGACCCGCCGAAGGTGGCCGGTGAGCTGCTGGCCGGCGGGCAGTACGACCTCACGCAGGATCGCGGCAAGGTCGTCGTGGTCAACTTCTGGGGTTCGTGGTGCGCGCCCTGCCGGGCCGAGGCCGACGACCTTGAGGCCGCGTACCAGGCCACAAAGGACAAGGGCGCCACGTTCCTCGGCATCAACCTGCGCGACAGCCGCGACGCGGCCAAGGCGTTCGAGGAGGGCCGGGTCACCTACCCGAGCCTGTTCGACCCGTCGGGCAAGGTGGCGCTCGACTTCGAGGTGCCGCCGAACGCCATCCCCGCCACCGTCGTGATCGACCGAGACGGCCGGATCGCCGCGGTGATCCGGCGGGCCACCCTCCAGACGGAGCTGACGCCGATCGTCGAGCGGATCGCCGCGGAGCCGATGTAATGGGTTCGGCGTTCGAAGAGATGGCCCGCAGCGGGCCGATCGTGCTGGCGATCGGTGCGGCGGCGCTCGCCGGACTGGTCAGCTTCCTGTCTCCGTGCGTGCTTCCCCTGGTACCCGGGTATCTGTCCTATGTGACCGGTCTGTCCGGTGCGGAGCTTGAGGCGCACCGGAGCCGGCGGATCCTCGCCGGCACCATCCTCTTCATCGCCGGCTTTACCGTGGTCTTCACCCTGACCGCCGTGGTGGTCGCGCGGATCGGCGGGGCGCTGCTGGAGCACCGCCGCGGCCTGGAGATCGGCGTCGGCGTGCTCATCATCGTGCTCGGCCTGGCATTTCTCGGGATCGTGCCGGGCATGCAGCGCGAGTTCCGCATCCAGAAGCTGCCCACCGCCGGCCTGCTCGGCGCACCGGTGTTCGGCGCGGTGTTCGCGCTGTCGTGGATTCCGTGTGTCGGCCCGACCCTGGGCGCGGTGCTCGGCATGTCGACGGTCAGTGGCCAGACCGACCGCGCCGTCGTGCTCGCGGTCGCGTACTGCCTTGGCCTCGGCCTGCCGTTCATCGTGTTCGGGGTGGGCTTCCGGCGGCTGCTCGGCGTCTTCAAGGCCGTGCGGCGCAACAGCCAGTGGGTCACCCGGATCGGCGGCGCGCTGCTCATCGCCGTCGGGATCGCGCTGGTCAGCGGCGCGTGGAATAGCTTCCTGATCTGGCTGCAGACCACCGTGGGCTCGGGCGAGATCTCGATATGACGGCCATACAGGAGCGGCCTCCCGCTACACCGTCGCGGCCGAACCCCGCGCTGGCCCGGCTGCGGAACTCGTGGCGGCAGCTCACCAGCATGCGCACCGCGCTGATCCTGCTCTTCCTGCTGGCCATCGCCGCGATCCCCGGCTCGGTGCTGCCGCAGCGCGGCGTCAACGCGCAGAACGTCGACGGGTACTACGCCGAGCACCCCACGCTCGCGCCGATCCTCGACCGGCTGGGCGCGTTCGATGTGTTCGCGTCGCCCTGGTTCTCGGCGATCTACCTGCTGCTCTTCGCCTCCTTGGTCGGCTGCATCGTGCCGCGCCTGCGCGATCACTACCGCGCGTTGCGGATGGCGCCCCCGGCCGTGCCGGCCCGGCTCGACCGGTTGCCGCAGCACGCCGTCCTGGCCGGCGGGCCCGACACCGACGGCCTCGATGTGGAAGGCATCGCCGCCGTGCTGCGCAAGCGCCGCTGGCGGGTCGCGGTTCGCGACAACACGGTCTCCGCCGAGAAGGGGCACCTCAAGGAGACCGGCAACCTGCTCTTTCACGTGGCGTTATTGGCGGTACTGTTCAGCGTCGCGATCGGATCCTGGTACGGATGGCACGGCAACCGCCTGCTCGTAGCCGGCCCGGACAACGCGTTCTGCAACACGCTCCAGCAGTACGACGAGTCGGGCCTCGGCGCGCGGGTCCACGCGTCCGACCTGCCCGGCTTCTGCCTGGAGCTGACCGACTTCCAGGCGAAGTTCCGCCAGACCGGGCAGCCGGAGTCGTTCCGCGCGACCGTCCGCGTCGACGACGGCGCGCCGCGCGCGTTCTCCGTGAACTCGCCGCTGCGGCTCGACGGCGCCAACGTGTACCTGCTTGGGCACGGGTACGCGCCGGTGATCCGGTACACCGACCGGTACGGGCGGGTACAGACCACCACCGCGCCGTTCCTGTCCGTCGACGGGATGCTGACCAGCGAGGGTGTGGCCGCCTTCCCGGACGCCAACGTCGATCCGAAGACCGGGGCGCGCGATTCGAAGCTCCAGGTCGCCTTCGAAGGGCTGTACCTGCCAACCGCCCCCGACACCGCGCCGTACACCCGGTCGGTCTTCCCCGCCGAGCGCTCGCCCGCGCTGCTGCTGTTCGCGTACCGGGGCAACCTCGGCCTCGACGCCGGCATCCCGAACTCGGTGTACAGCCTCGACCAGCGCCAGGTCGCCAGCGGCAGGCTGGCCCGGGTCGGTGACGGCAAGCTGCTGCGGGTGGGCGAGAAGTGGACGCTCGACGATGGCACGACGGTGGAGTTCCTGGGCACCAAGCAGTACGCGACCCTGTCGGTGCGGCACGACCCGGGGGAGAAGCCGGTGCTGGCCAGCGCGGCCGTTGGCTTGCTGGGGCTGATGCTGTCGCTGACGGGCAGGCGGCGGAGGGTGTTCTTCCGTGTTACGACGGGGCGTAGTACTCTCGTCGAGGCTGGTGGCTTGCCGCGCACCGATTATGCCGGATTCGCCGAGGAGTTCGCTCAGCTCGTCAAGGACGTGGAGCACAGAGATTCGGAGGGGCGTGCCGATGGCCGCACTGTCTGACCAGCTCCTGGTCATCGCGATCATGTCGTACGTCGCGGCGATGGTGGGCCACGCCGCCGAGTACGCGTTCGGGCAGCGCAGCCACGTGGGCCGGGCGGCCGCACCCGCCGCACCGGTGCTGGTCGGCGCGGGCGGGCCGTCGGTCGTCGAGCCGGAGCTGCCCTCGTCGTTCGACCCGCCGGCGTCACCGCCCGACAAGGCCCGCTTCGCCGGCTGGTTCGCGGTCGCCGCCACCGTCGTCGCCGCGCTCGTCCACCTCGGTGCCCTCGCCACCCGCGGCCTCGCGGCCCACCGGATGCCGTGGGGCAACATGTACGAGTTCGTGCTGTCGGTGACGTTCGTCGGCATCGCCGCCTGGCTCGTCGTCCTGTCCCGCAAGCCCACGATCCGCCACCTGGGCCTCTTCGTCGCCCTCGCGATGGTGCTGCTGCTCGGCGTCGCCGGCATGGTGCTGTACGTCGACGTCGCTCCGCTCGTGCCGGCCTTGAAGTCCACCTGGTTCGTGGTGCACGTGTCGGCGGCGGTGCTCTCCTCGGGCATCTTCCTGCTCGGCTTCGTGCCCGCCGCGATGTTCCTGATCCGGTCCGGCTACGACCGCGGCAAGCGCAGCTTCCCGTACAGTCTCGGCGCCCGCGTACCGGCAGCCGACGTGCTCGACCGGCTGACGTTCCGGCTGCACGCGTTCGCGTTCCCGATCTGGACGTTCGGCGCCCTGATCGCGGGGCCGATCTGGGCCGAGGCGGCGTGGGGACGGTACTGGGGCTGGGATCCCAAGGAGGTGTGGGCCTTCATCTCCTGGATCGTGTACGCCGGCTACCTGCACGCCCGCGCGACGCCCAGCGTCAAGCGCACGACCGCGACCTGGATCGCCGTGGTGGGCTGGCTCACCATGCTGATGAACCTGTTCGGCGTAAACATCTTCTTCACCGGCCTCCACTCCTACGGCGGCCTATAACCGCGCCGCCCCACCCGCCGCCCCACCCGCCGATCAAAGGCAAACGCACGTGGTTCGATCTCTTTTCCGCGTGCATTCGTCCTTGATCGATGGAGGTCTCCTTGATCGGCGTCGTGGTCAGCAGGTGCCGGCGGTCCAGGTGTCGAAGTGCGTCGCCCAGTCCAAGCAGTACTCGCTGGTGCTGCCGCCCGACGCGGTCGGCACGTCGGCCTGCCGCCAGTAGCGGGTCGCGTCGCCGTCCCGCACCTGCACGTTGTCCACCGTGATCCTGGGTACCGGAAACGCCGTCCCACCGTCCACGTGCACCTCGACGAACTGCTCCACCTGCCCGCGCCCGCCGAGCGGCAGCTTCGCCGTCGTGAGCAGATGCCACCGGTCCCGCCACCACAGCCACGCCTGCCAGACGTCGTCCTTCTCCGTGTGCACCGAGATCCAGATCTCTTCGTTGTCGGCGAGCGGGAAGTTGTCGTAGAACGTCCAGGCGTTCCGCGTCGTGTCGTACGTGTAGACCCGCTGCTTGCCCTCGCCCGCCCAGCCGGTCTCCGCCCAGCCCGCCTCCAGCCACGACAGCTGGCCGTGCGCCGCTTCCTTGACCATGAGCCGGGTGGCTACGAAGTCGTGCGTGCCCGCCCGCACCCCGGCGTCCCGTACGGTCAGCCGCCCCAGCACACCCGACCACTCGCCCGTCGAGGCGGCGCCGAGGTGGTGGTACTGGGTTGGAGCAGCGCTGGCACCCCCGGCGAGCAACAGCCCGACGGTGACCCCCGCGATAGCCGCACTCCGAAAAATGGTCACACGAACAAAACCGCCATGGGCTTAGGCGGTGACGCACCCGAAGGTGTCGAACCTAGCCCACCATCGCGGTATGCTTGAGCCTGCGGAGTCCGGGTTGCCCCCGGGCACTGCCAAGAAAGCCCTCAGGTGATCCTGGGGGGCTTTCTGTTCTGGGTACCCGACCCAGTGAATGCCGTGGTCATCCTCCGGAAATCCTCGCGGGCTGAGCGCTGAGAGGTAGGACTCGGCGAGTGCGCGCCGGTACCTCTCCGGAGCTTCCGATCTTGAACCGTTCTGTAGCCCTCTTCGTTTGCGCGCGTATTGCAATGCTGCGAACGACAGGAAGTCGGCAGCTTGGATGAGTGGGCTCTCGATGCTCGATTGGAGGAGCATGTCTTTGATCACCGGTTTTCCTCGGGCCTGCGGAAGGCCGGCGCGGAGCTGCGCGTACACCTCTCGAAGTCGGTGCGAATCCTGCAAAGGTTTGGTGTGGCCTTTCGCCGCCATCGTCGACGAAGCACAGGAAATACACGCCGCGAGCTTAATGCGTTGTGATTCATGATCGTGTAGTGCTTTATTTGCGTGATTGCATTGGTGATGATGCGTGGATCACGACGTGGTGGGGGTGCGGGGGGCAAGGGGTGGGCGGTAGGACAGACTGGCTGGCATGGCGGTACGTGGGTTCCCATACACGGGGTTGAAGGACTTTCTCGCGGCGCTGGAGCGGGCCGGCGAGCTGCACCGGGTCACCGCGCCGGTCGATCCCACCCTGGAGATCAGCGAGGTGGTCACCCGAACCGTCGCGGCCAAGGGGCCGGCGCTGCTCTTCGAGCGGCCGACCCGGGGTGAGATGCCAGTGGCGATCAACCTGTTCGGCACGCAGCGGCGCATGGCGATGGCGCTCGGCGTCGATAGCGTCGAGGAGATCGGCGCGCGGATCGGTGAGCTGGTCAAGCCGGAGCTGCCCGTGGGATGGTCGGGCATCCGGGAGGGGCTCGGCAAGGTGATGCAGCTGAGGTCTGTGCCGCCGAAGAAGGTCAAGACCGCGCCCTGTCAAGAGGTCGTGTACCGCGACGGCGAGGTGGATCTCGGGCGGCTGCCAGGGCTTCAGACGTGGCCCGACGACGGCGGCATCTTCCACAACTACGGGCTCACCCACACGAAGCATCCCGAGACCGGCAAGCGGAACCTCGGGCTGTACCGCCTGCAGCAGCACTCGGCGACCACGCTCGGCATGCACTGGCAGATCCACAAGGACTCGACCGCGCACCACGCGGTGGCGGAGCGGCGGGGCGAGCGGCTGCCGGTGGCGGTCGCGTTCGGCTGCGACCCCGTGGTCTCGTACAGCGCCTCCGCGCCGCTGCCGAGCGACATCGACGAGTATCTGTTCGCCGGGTTCCTGCGCGGCGAGCGGGTCGAGATGGTCGACTGCCTCACCGTCCCGATTCAGGTGCCGGCGCACGCCCAGGTCGTGCTGGAGGGGTACGTCGAGCCGGGCGAGCGGCTGCCCGAGGGCCCGTTCGGCGATCACACCGGGTTCTACACGCCGGTGGAGCCGTTTCCGGTGCTGCACGTGCAGTGCATGACGACCCAGCGCGACCCGGTGTACCACTCGATCGTCACGTCGAAGCCACCGCAGGAGGACGGGCCGATCGGGCACGCGACCGAGCGGATCTTCCTGCCGTTGCTCAAGCTGCTGATCCCGGACATCGTCGACTACTCGATGCCGGAGGCGGGCGTCTTCCACAACTGTGTGGTGGTCTCGATCCGCAAGCGGTACCCGAAGCACGCGCAGAAGGTGATGTCGTCGGTCTGGGGCGCACACCTGCTCTCGCTGGCGAAGCTGATCGTCGTGGTGGACGAAGACTGCGACGTGCACGACTACAACGAGGTGGCGTTCCGGGCGTTCAGCAACGTCGACTACAAGCACGACCTGCTGATCACCGAGGGACCGGTCGACCACCTCGACCACTCGTCGTACCAGCAGTTCTGGGGCGGCAAGGCGGGCATCGACGCGACCCGCAAGCTGCCCACGGAGGGATACACGCGGGGGTGGCCGGACGAGGCGGTGATGTCGCCGGAGGTCAAGGCGTTGGTCGACAAGCGCTGGAAAGAGTACGGACTTTCATGAGGGCCTTCCTGAAGCTTGTGGCGATCGAGCACTCGGTCTTCGCGCTGCCGTTCGCGTACCTGTCCGCCCTGACCGTCATGACCCGCGACGGTGGGAAGGTGCGCTGGGGCGACCTGGTCATCATCACGGTGGCGATGGTGGGCGCGCGCACGTTCGCGATGGCCGCCAACCGGATCATCGACAGGCACATAGACGCGCGCAATCCGCGTACGGCCAACAGGGAACTTGTCACGGGGGCCGTGAGCGTGCGCACGGCCTGGACCGGCGCGGTGGTCGCACTGGTCGTGTTCGTCGGAGCCGCCGCCCTTCTCAACCCGCTCTGCCTGGTGCTTTCGCCGCTCGCGGTGGCGCCGCTGGTCGTGTACCCGTACGGCAAGCGGTTCACGGACTGGCCGCACGCCATCCTCGCGCTCGCCCAGATGGTCGGGCCGGTGGGCGCGTGGCTGGCGGTGACCGGCACGTTCGCGGGGTCCGGGCCGGCGTGGGTGCTGGCCCTCGCGGTCGGGCTGTGGATCGGCGGGTTCGACCTGATCTACGCCTGCCAGGACGCCGAGGTGGATCGCCGCATCGGCGTGCGCAGCGTGCCGGCGCGGTACGGCGTGCCGTTCGCGCTGCGTCTGTCCACTGTGGTGCACGTGGTGACGTTCGGGCTGTTCGTGTGGTTCGGTGAGCTGGTCGGGCTGGGCTGGCCCTGGTGGGTCGGGCTGGCGCTGACCGCGGTGGCGTTCGGATATCAGCACACGGTGGTCACACCGACTGACCTTTCCCGCGTCAATCGGGCGTTTTTCACCGCGAACGGCTTCGTGGGCATCGCCCTCTTCGCGTTCGCGTTGGGTGATCTGGTCTACCGGTAGCGGGCGCTCTCCAGAGACCAGTCGATGGTGCCGCGGATCGCCCAGTCGACCCCGTCGAGGTAGCGGTCTGCCGGCCCGCCGAGCACGGGTCTCAGTGAGGGCAGGCGGTTCATCGTCTCCTGCCACAGGTCGCGTACCCGTTCCGCTGCCACCTCGGGCGGCAGGCCGGACTCGGTCGCGACCGCAAGTACCAGGTTGTGCCCGCCGGACGTCGCGGCGTCCCGGTCGAGCGACAGCAGATCGTTGAACCAGGACAGCAGGTCGTTGCCGACCGCGCTGTACGCGCGCACGGCGGGGTGCCGCCACACCCCGTCGGGCACGCTGACGCCAGCGGCGAAGTCGACCAGCGCGTGCGCGACGTACGCCGCGGAGGTCGCCCGGCGCAGCCGGATGTACTCGGCGATCCCCGGGCGGTGTCCCTCGGCCTTGTTACGGGCCTCGACCACCACGCCGCGCAGGTGGTGCTCGACCGCGCCGACGAACCGCACCCGCCAGCGTGCCGGCATCCGTCGGCGCGGCTCCTGCCAGGCGTCCGCCAGCATCGAGCCGAGCGGTCCGTCGACGGCACCACTCCCGGTCTCGAGCAGGTCGAGGGCGCCGTTGACCAGCGCGCGGACCCGGTCGGGTTCGGGCACGCTCGCGCGGTCGCACTCGTCGTCGGCGAGGAAGAACCAGGTGAAGAGCGCCGCGACGACCTTCAGGTCGTCGGGCGTGGCGTCGGGATAAAGACGGCCCGCGTACCGGGCGATGCCGCCCTCCGCGAGCCGGTCCGCCAGTTCGGCAGGGAGTCCGTGCCGGCGTGTCCATTCACCGAGCCAATGTTGGACGTCGTCGGTGTATACCGACATAGTAGGATTTATCGGGCAGTCGAGAGTGAAACAGATCGTCGGCATCATCGCCGCCTCCTGCCGTCCGGCCAAACGTCAGTCTGATGACGGTAGCCCTACGCTGGAACTATGCGGAAGCCGACAATCGTCGGCGTCTCTGGTGCATCCGGCACGCCCTACGCCGCGGCGGTGCTGCGAGGCCTCATCGACGCCGGGGAACCCATCGATCTCGTGGTGTCGCGAGCGGCGCGGCTGACGATCCTCGATGAGACCGGCAGCGCGTTCCGCGACGCGCACTGGAAGGACGACCTGGCCGCCTGGCTCGGCCGTGACCTGGGTGGGGCCGACATCGTGCACTGGCCGGCAGGTGACCTCGCGGCCGGCCCGAGCAGCGGCTCCTACCCGGCGCGCGCCATGGCCGTCGTGCCGGCGAGCACGGCGGCGTGTGCCGGCATCGCGATCGGTCTATCAAAGGACCTGCTTCAGCGCGCCGCCGAGGTGCACCTCAAGGAGCGCCGTCGGGTCGTCGTGGTGCCCCGGGAGACCCCCGTCACCCGCAGCCACCTGGAGCACCTGATCGCCCTGCACGACGCGGGGGCGGTGGTGCTGCCCGCCAGCCCCGGCTTCTACGGTGCCGGGGCGGCAGCGTCAGCGCAGCAGCTCATCGACTTCGTCGCCGGCAAGGTGCTGGACGCGCTGGGCGTCGAGCACACGCTCTTTCGCCGGTGGACCGGCGAGCTGGGGGCACGCTGAGGCACCGCACCGGCGGTGCCGGTGCAGCGCCTTCGGGTGCTCAGCGAGCGGAGCTGGGCGAGTTGTGATTTGTGCGACTCGGGCCCGGATGTTGCCCGCCGGGTCCGTCGTTACGCGGCCGATGAGCCGTGCTCGGTGGTGGGGCGGACTCGTCGCGTAGAGCGTCCAACTCGCCCTCGCCTTCGAGCAGCGCTCGCACCTCCGACTCCCGGAAGCGCCGGTGCCCGCCAGGCGTACGAATGCTGCCAATTCGGCCCGCCGCCGCCCATCGGGTCACGGTCTTCGGGTCGACGCGGAACAGCGCAGCCACCTCGCCCGGCGTCAGCAGACGATCTCCAGTGTCCACGGGCCCCTCCCTTGCGTCGACGAAGCCACGCCGGGTGATGTCCCGACAGCCTCGATAGGGACGTACGGTCATTACAGCACCGCGAGCGTGTCGTGTCCGGGAAACAGGGAAAACGCACTGTCTGGGAAGTTAGACGGTAGGATTTGCGAGCCCTCCTCGCCTTCCCGGGCTGTTAGTGTCTAGCAACCGTGGACGGTATCGATCTGAGGCTTGTGGAGCTATTGCGGGCCAATGCCCGGCTCTCGTACGCCGAGTTGGCCCGGCAGGTCGGGTTGTCCGCCCCAGCCGTGCACGACCGCGTCGGCAAGCTTGAATCCACTGGCATCCTACGTGGATACCACGCCGATGCCGACCCGGAAGCGATCGGCCTCGGCGTCACCGCGCTCATCGGCCTCGTACAGGACTCCGGCGGCGACACCGACGACGTGCTGGCCGAGCTCCGCGAGATGCCCGAGGTCGAGTCGTGCTACTTCATGGCTGGCGTGGAGTCGTTCCTGCTCAAGGTGCGGGTGGCGACGATCGCCGAGCTGGAGACCCTGATAGTCCGGCTCAACCGCACCCGCGGCGTGGCCTCGACGCGCACCGCGATCGCCCTCTCGACCAAGTGGGAGGGGCGCCCCCAACCCTTGTTACGGTCAGGTGATGACGGGGATGAAGACGCTGGACCGGTGTGACGACGCCGGTCGGGTGTGGGTGACGGAGGCCATCGGCAAGGTCGAAGCCGACGCCAACCGGTCCGCCGACACGCACCTGCTGCCGTTTCCACTGCCCATCGCGTGGGGCGTCGACCTGTACCTCAAGGACGAGTCCGTGCACCCCACCGGCTCGCTGAAGCACCGGCTGGCCCGCTCGCTGTTCCTCTACGGCCTCTGCAACGGCTGGATCGGCCCGCACACCACGATCGTCGAGGCCTCGTCCGGCTCCACGGCGGTCTCCGAGGCGTACTTCGCGCGGATGCTCGGCCTACCCTTCGTCGCCGTGATGCCGGCCTCCACGTCACCGGAGAAGATCGCGCTCATCGAGTTCCAGGGTGGCAAGTGCCACCTGGTCGAAGACCCGGCCACCGTCGTGGTCGAGGCCCGCTGGCTCGCCGAGGACACCGGTGGGCACTTCATGGACCAGTTCACGTACGCCGAGCGCGCCACCGACTGGCGCGGCAACAACAATATCGCCGAGTCGATCTACGAGCAGATGGCGCTGGAACGCCACCCCATACCGGCGTGGGTCGTGGTCGGGGCCGGCACCGGCGGCACCAGCGCCACCATCGGTCGCTATGTCCGGTACCGCAGGCTCGGCACCAAGGTCTGCGTGGTCGACCCGGAGCACTCAGCGTTCTTCCCCGCGTGGCTGGCGGCCGACTGGGCGGTGGAGACCGGCCTCGGCTCCCGCATCGAGGGCATCGGGCGACCGCGCGTCGAGCCGTCGTTCCAGCCCGCCGTCGTCGACCGCATGGTGCGCGTGCCGGACGCCGCCTCGCTCGCTGCGATGCGCGCGGCCTCCGCCGTGCTCGGCCGCCGCGTCGGAGGATCAACGGGTACCAACCTGTGGGGCGCCTTCAGCCTGATAGCGCAGATGATCGCGGCCGGCGACACGGGATCCGTCGTGACCCTGCTCTGCGACGGCGGCGAGCGGTACGCCGACACCTACTACTCAGACGCCTGGGTGGCCGCCCAGGACCTCGACCTTGCGCCGCACCGCGCCACCGTCGACCGGTTCCTCGCCACCGGCGAATGGGGCGGCGATGCCTGAGCGCGTCGCCGTCCTCTCCGACATCCACGGCGTACTGCCGGCGCTGGAAGCGGTGCTCGCCGAGCCCGACGTGCGCGACGCCGACCTGATCGTGCTCACCGGAGACCTGGCGGCCGGGCCGCAGCCGGTCGAGACCATCGATTTGCTGAGCTCGCTCGGCGAGCGGGCGGTGTGGGTACGCGGCAACGCCGACCGCGAACTAGCCGCTGCCACCACCGAGGAACCGGTCTCCCGGTGGGCGGCAAGCCAGCTGCGCGACGACCAGCGGGTCCTGCTCGGCGGCCTGCCGCTGACGGTGACCCTCGACGTCGCCGGCCTGGGAACGACGCTTTTCTGCCACGCCACCCCGAGCGACGACGAAGAGGTGGTGCTCGTCGACAGCCCGCTCGACCGGTGGACCACCGTCTTCGCCGGCCTGCCCGACGAGGTGACCACGGTGGTGTGCGGCCACACGCACATGCCGTTCGCGCGCCTCGCCCACCGGCGGCTCGTCGTCAATCCGGGCAGTGTGGGCATGCCGTACGGCGGCGCGGGCGCGCACTGGGCGCTGCTCGCGGGTGGCGTGACGCTGCGCCGCACCCGCTTCGACCTCGACGCGGCGTGCGCCCGCATCAGGGCCGAGTCTGGGTACCCCGACGCCGCCGAGTGGGCCGACTACTTCGTACGGTCAGCCGCGTCGGACGCGGACGCGCTCAGGGTTTTCGGACCGCGAGCCCGGGATAGTGCGTGACGTACCCCTGATCGTCCACCGTCAGGTCAGCGGTGAACGTGCCGCTCGCGAAGCGAACCGTGTCTGGCCCGACCGACGTGTAGATCTGCTCGCTGGGAAAGACCTCCAGGCTGGGCAGGCGCACGAACGCCATCGTGAGCCGGTGTTCGGTGCCGGGCGGGGCGCGCAGCAGGTCGAGCCGCCGGATCGGCAGCGTGTTCGGCAGCGGCGCCGCCCACAGGTCGACGTCGATGGCGTCGTGCAGCCGTTCGGGCTCCTCGGTGCCGGGCAGCCCGGCCGGCGGGTGGCCGAGCGCGGTCAGCGCCGCGTCGAGGTCACCCTGCTCGGCGGTGCTTGCCCGCCAGCGGCCGGCGGCTCGCTCCAGCTTGAGCGTGCGCAGCCAGCCGGCGCCTTCGGCGGTCACGTCCAGCCGGACCGCCGCCCAGCCCTCGTCGGTGACCAGCTCGTACCGGCACACGTGCGGTATCGGGTCGATAGCGGTGGCGTAACCCCGTGCGTACAGCCCACGGCGATCATCCACAAGGGCCAGATCCGACCCAGTGCTATCGACCCGGTCCCAGAAGATCGCCGTAGGCATCACGCTCGTGATTATCCGCGCGGTGTGCGGTCCTTCGCACGAGAACCTTCGTGCTCGAAGCGGCGCCGCGGCGGCCGGGAGCCACGCGGACGGTCGAACCGGGGTGCCCGGTCCGATCGGCGGGCCGGGGGCGGAGTGGGCTCGTTGACCACCGGCACACCGCTGGGCTGGCGAGCCCCGGTCACGTCGGCCAGGGCCTGGTCGCCAGGGCGCACCCGGGTCTCCGTCGGCTTGACTCCGGCCCGCTGCAGCAGTGCGAGCGTCGACCGGCGCTGCTTCGGCAGTACCAGCGTGACGACGGCGCCCGACTCGCCGGCCCGTGCTGTGCGTCCGGCACGGTGCAGGTAGTCCTTGGAGTCGTTCGGCGGATCGATGTGCACCACGAGCGACACGTCGTCGACGTGGATGCCGCGCGCCGCCACGTCCGTGGCCACCAGCACGCCGACCCGCCCCTCGCGGAACTCCGCCAGGGTCCGGGTGCGGGCCCGTTGGGTCTTGCCGCCGTGCAGCGCCCCGGCCCGTACGCCCACCGCGGCGAGCTGGCCGACCAGCCGGTCGACGCCCATCTGGGTGCGGACGAACATGATCGTGCGGCCCTCGCGCGCGGCGATCGAGGCAGCGACCCCGAACTTGTCGTGCGGCGGGATCAGCAGAATGTGGTGATCCATCGTGGTGACCGTGGCCACCGCCGGCGCGGTCGAGTGCGTCACCGGGTCGGTCATGAAGCGCCGGACCAGCGTGTCGACGTCGCCGTCGAGGGTGGCCGAGAAGAGCAGCCGCTGCCCACCGGCCGGCGTCTTGTCGAGCAGATCGGTGACCTCGGGCAGGAAGCCCATGTCAGCCATCTGGTCGGCCTCGTCGAGCACGGTGATGTCGATGTCGTCGAGCGAGCAGGCACCGCGCTGGATCAGGTCGGCAAGCCGCCCCGGCGTGGCCACCATCACATCCGCGCCCCGCCGCAGCCCGTCGATCTGCCGGTCGTACGGCACACCACCGACCGCCGTCGCAAGGAACAGGCCGACGGCGCGGCCCAGCGGCCGCAGAGCGTCTGCGACCTGCATGGCCAGCTCGCGGGTCGGCACCAGGATCAGCGCCCGTGGGTGGCGCGGCCGGGCCTTCGGACCGGCGGACAGCCGGGCGAGCAGCGGCAGGCCGAACGCCAGCGTCTTACCGGAGCCGGTCTGGCCGCGGCCGAGCACGTCGCGGCCGGCCAGGGCGTCCGGCACCGTGGCGGCCTGGATCTCGAACGGGGTGGTGATGCCTTCCTTGTCGAGCGCCCGCACCAGGGGGCGCGGCACTCCGAGGTCGGCGAAGCTGGGCTCTTCAGCGGAGCTGGGCTCGTCAGCGGAGTCGAAAACGGACGGAAACGTGCTGGGGTCAGCGAAGGTGGTCAAGTAAACCTCTCAGCGGGGGGCCTTCTTCGCATGGCCCCGCCGCGGCCCACATCTCGCCGCCGATCGCCACAAAGAACGCCCATGGGCGCGGAACAGCCGCGCCAGGTCAGTGATCTCTGCAAGTGTACGGGTACGCGGCAGCGCACGCCCACGTGGGCGTGCTCACCCCAAGCGGCTCAGCTGTTCAGGAGACCGTCGAAAAGGCTGCTGAACGTGTCGCCCGCGGCGAGCGCGGCTATCACGCCGACCACGACCACGACGCCCAGCACGATCGCCATGATGACCATGACCCTGGCGGTGCTGCGCCCTGTGCTCGTCTCGTCGGACCAGCCCTGGGCCAGGATGTGGCCGGTGAGCGAGCCGGAGTTCTCCAGCGAAGGACCGTTCGGCACCGCCATGGTCATGTGCGGCGGCGGCTCGCTGCCCGGTCCGCCGTAGACGGTCCCGTGTGGACGCTGGCCTCGTGCCCACTGGCCGTACTCGGCCGATGTGGACACCGCCGCTGGTGGCGCGCTGGCGGGACGCTGCTCGGGCTCTTCGGCCCGGCCGCTGACCGGGGCACCCCAGGCGGCAGGCGCGGTGGGGTTGCCCGCCGGCGGCCAGCCCGGCAGCGCGGGAGCCGGCACCGCCGGCGCCGGTGGCGCGGCCGTGGCGCTGTGGCCGGGGGGCCCGATCGTGGGCGGTGCCGGCGGGAACGGCGGGACCGGCTCCGGTGCGGGGGGTGGCCCGGGCGGTGTCGGCGTGGGTGCGGGGCCAGGCGGCACCGGCACCGGCGGCACCGGGTCCGGTGGCGGGAACGGGTTTGGCGCCGGCCCTGGCCCTGGTGGCTCTGGGCGGGGCGGCTCGTCAGGAGGCGTGGGCTCGTTGGCGGTAGGCGCCCGATAGATTCGGGCTTGGCCGCCGGTGCCGCGCAGCAGCGCCACCCTGACCTCATCGGGAGTCGGCTGTGGAGCGCCCGGGACGGAAACGCGCGCCCGCGCGGCCACGCCGGGCTCCCCGGAGCGCTGCGCCGGCAGCACGTAGTCGGGAACCTGCTCGGCAGCGGCCGGGACCGGCGCGCCGGAGGTCGGCGCGGGCGGCGCGGACGAGGGCGGGGCGGACGTCGGCGCAGGCGGACCCGATGCTGGGGGCGCCGAGACCGCCGAGACCGCTGAGACCGCTGAGGCACGGCCAGCCACCGCCGCGGCCGCACCCAAGGAGGGCACGACCGGCGCGGGCGTTTCGTAGGAGGGCGTTTCGCGGGAGGGCGCTTCGTAGGAGGGCGCTTCGTAGGAGGGCGCTTCGTAGGAGGGCGGGGAGGCGCCGTAGGAGGTCGCAGCCGGCGGCGTGCTGTAGGACGGCAGGCCCGAGACGGGCGCCTCGTGAGACGGCGCGCCTGGCGCGGAAGCGCCGGATGGCGGCGAGACCGGTGCGGCCGAGCCGTAGACGGGCGAGGCCGGCGGCGGCGTGCTGTAGGCGGGCGGCGCCGGTGTGGGCGTGCCATAGACCGCTGGAGCGCTCGACACTGGAAGCGCCGCGGCAGCGGCTGGCGGGCCAGACGTGGGTGCTTCCGCCGGGTCCTTCCACGGCACCGCGAAGGCGGACCAGGGGGAGTTGTCGACCGGAGCCTTTGGCTGGCGCCGCGCGAGCGGCGGTGCCGATCCGGCCGGCGCCATCTGAGGCGACAGCGCGGAACCGCTCCCGACCTGGGGTGCGGCTTGCGGCGCGTCTGCGACGGGGGGTGGTGGCGCGGCCTCCGCCTCTGCCGAGGCGGCAGCATCGCCGGCCCGATAGGTGGTGCCGCCGGTGGCGGGCCGGGAGGGGAGCCCGGCGAGGTCGTTGAGGCTCGGCGCGGACGCGGACGCCACGGTCGCGCGGCCCCTGACGGCAGGCTTGTCCGGGGTGATCGCTGGCAGCCCAGGCGGCGTGCTCCAGACCAGCGCTCCAGGCGGCAGCGGCGCGATCCCGCCCGCCGGCGCGGCCCCAGAAGCCGGCGCCGGCACTGCGGCAGGAGGCGCGGACACCGCAGGAGGCGCGGACACCGCAGGAGGCGCCGACAGCGCGGGTGGTGCAGAGGTGGGTGGCGCCGACACCGAGCCAGGTGATGCCGGCAGAGCGCCGTCAGCGGGCGCGAAGCCCGGCCACAGCGCTCCCGCGGGCGGGGGTGGCGGCAGCTCGTAGGCCTCAGGCAGGTCTTCGGGCGGCGCCTCCGGCAGGGCCGTGCCAACGGGTGGGGGCGGCGGCAGTTCCGCCGGCGCCTCCCGGCCGGCCACCGGGCCGCCGGACTGGTGCTCGTTCATCATCGCCTCCCGCGTCCCCTTCACGTCTCACCGTGCCATATCCGCGCCCGCCCGCCCACCCAGACCCGGAAAGGGCAACTCAGGAGCCGCTGCTCGACGAGGCGGAGACGGACGATTCGGAATCGGGAGAGGCGTTGGAGGTGGCGGGCGCGGCGCTCGACGTACCCGGAGCCGCGCTCGGGCTGTCCGGCGGCGCGGGCGTCGGCGAGGGCGTGGTCGCCGGCGGTGTGGTCGGAGGCGTGGTGGGCGGTGTCGTCGTGGGAGGTGTGGTCGGCGGCTTCGTCGTCGTGGGTGGAGTGGTGGGCGGTTTCGTCGTGGCCGGCGGTGTGGTTGGCGCCGGTGTAGTCGGCGCTGGCGTGGTCGGCGCTGGCGTGGTTGGGGCCGGTGTGGTTGGGGCCGGCGTCGTTGGCGCCGGTGTCGTTGGCGCCGGTGTGGTCGGCGCGGCCACCTCGCCGTACACGCGGGTCGCTGCGAAGAGCCGCGACCACCAAACGGCGGAGATCTTCACCCTCTCCCGGCTGTTCGGCGCGTGAATCATCAGGCCGTTGCCGACGTACATGCCCACGTGGTGGATGCTCGACCAGCTGTTGCCGGAGGCGAAGAAGACCAGATCACCGGGGAGCAGCGCGTACTTGGAGACCGACTTGCCGCGGGTGGCGTAGTACTGGTCGCGCGACACCCGGGGAAGCTGGTAGTAACCGACCGACCGGTACGAGGCCCACATGAGACCCGAGCAGTCGTAAGTGTTGGGGCCCTCGGTGCCCCAGACGTACCGCTTGCCGAGCTGATCCTTCGCGAACTGCATGGCCGCGATGGCCTTGGGGTGTGCGGCCTTGCCGGCGATCGTCTCGTCGCCAACGTACTGGGCGCCGCGCCGCTGCTCTTCTTCCTCGCGAGCTCGTTCGATGACCGCGAGCTGGGCGGCGTTGCGCGACTCCAGCTCCCCGAGCGCCGCGTCCTTGGCCTTGTAGGTCGCTTCCAGCGTGGTGAACTGGGTGATCGCCAACTGGTGGCGGGTCAGCGCCGCGTTGTACGCGTCCTGCGCCACCCGCTCGGCGTCCTTGGCCCGTGCCACCTCGCGGTCGGCGTCCTGGGTCTTGGCGCTGGACCGCTCGCCGCGCTGGAGGCGGGACAGCTCGCTGAGCCCGTGCAGATCGGAGCCGAACATGCCCGGCGGCAGCTCGGCAGCCTCCTTGAGTGCCTCGGCGGCGACACTGTCGGCGGCGGACTCCGCCTTGGCGACGGCCTCCTTGGCCTGGCGGAGCTGGAGCTCGACGATGCCCAGGTCGGCGCGGGCCTGGTCGCGCTCCTGGAGGCGGGTGACCAGCTGCTGTTCGAGCGTCTGGACCTCGACCCGGGCGTTGTAGACCTGGGTGGCGAGCGGACCGTTGACGGTGGACGGAGGCGTGTAGGTGGAGTTGCCCGTGCTGGGCGGCGGCGTCTGGCCGGGGAGCTGAAGGCTGCCGGCGGGCGCGGGACGGGTGCCGGCGTCGGGGACCGTGTTGGGCAAGGTGGGCTCGGCGTGGACAGGACTGGCGAACGCGAAGGCGACCGCCGCGCTGAGCGCGGCAGACCAGGCGATCGGTCGCAGTACTGGACCAATCACCCCTTGTCGCGGTGCCTGATGCCTACCCTTACGCCTCGCCACTTGGCCTCCCCGTAGCCATCCCGTCCCATTCTGTTCCTACCGCAACGCACGACCTATGTCGATTGGAAGTCAGGTAACGGGTACCTGAGAGATCGTTGACCTACAACCAACGTAGGCTCGGCTTCATGGATCCGGTGCGCAAGCGGCAGGTTGACGACAAAGTATCCGGCCGGGAGTTGTTGCTGCCAGACGAGGTCGCGATCCTCGGCGCGTCTGACGACCTGTCCTGGCTGGGCCGCCTCGCGCACACCAGCCGCACCGCCCGGTACGGAGACCGCGTGACCTTCGTGATCGGGGGCGAAGCACCGGCAAGCCAGACCCCCGCTCCTGGCGCGTCGCCCGCCGAGTCCTTGAAGGCGTTCGCGCTGGCGCGGCTCCAGGCGGGCGACGAGGCGCACGTCGTCGCCTCTCTCGACGTGCACGGCGGACCCCTGGCGCAGCTCGCGCTGAACTTCGGCGCCGACGATCTCGTGTGTCCCGCCGACGCCGACCGCGACGACGTGCTCAACCTGATTTGGGACGCGGGTCTCCAGCCCGTCGAGCGAGACGCGGAGTACACGGTAATCACCGAATACGACCCGCCGGTCCCGCTGGCAGACCGCCGCCGCGAACCACAACACATCTGGACCTAGCCGCGCGCCCCTTTCCGTCGATCAAGGGCAAACGCACGTGATTTGATTTCAATACCGCGTGCATTTGCCCTTGATCGATGCAATGTCCCTTGATCGCAGCCGCGCCCGATCCCTTGGGAAGGATCGCCTCGGGCCTCACGTACGCTCGTGGGGTCATGACTGAAGCGCAGAGCAGCTTCCCTCGGCGCGACGCCGACGGGCGCATCGTCGCCATTACCGACCTGCTGGGCCTGGCGCTCGCCGGCCTGGTGATCGGCGTACTCGCGCTGGTCGTCTTCGACGGCGTCTTCTCCCTGCTCGACCTCGGCGACTTTGGTGAGGCGAGCGGCTGGCTGGCGATCATCCTGCCGGTGTGGATCTTCGTAGAGGAGTTCCGCGCCTGGGCGGGTGGTCCCGCTCGGATCGCCGCCGCGCTGGTGGGCGCCGCGATCGGCGTCACGCTGGGCCTGCTGGTGGCGGGGGTGGTCAGCGGTGCGGGCCCGCTCTGGTCTGGTATCGCCGCGGCGGCCGCTTTTGCGCTGGCGTACGCACTGATTTGGTTCTACGGCATCCGGTGGCTTGCCCGCCGGGCCGGGTAAGGAAAGGCCATGAGCCCCGCGATCAAATACACGTTGGGTCGGATCGGCCTGTTTGTGGGTGTTCTGGCGGCCCTGTGGCCGTTGGACCTCGACATCTTCGTCAAACTCATGATCGCCCTGCTGGCTTCGGCGGGTCTTTCTTTCGTCCTGCTGCGCGGCTGGCGCGACCAGATGGCCGGCCAGATGGCCACGGCCTCGCAGCGGCGCAAGGCGGAGAAGGAGCGGCTCCGCGCCGCCCTTGCGGGCGACGACGAGGCCGCGCCGAAGTCCTAGGCGATCGGCGCCCCGGGGCGCCGATCGAGGAACATCGCGTCGATCAAGGGCAAACGCACGCGGAAAGAGATCAAACCACGTGCGTTTGCCCTTGATCTGGGACAGGCACTAGAGGCCGCGGGGCAAGGGCTTCCACCAGGGCTTGATGATGTACGCGATGCCGCCGGAACCGCCCGACACGCCGCCGCTCGCGTTGATCCGCTTCGTACGCAGCCAGATCTGCTCGAACTGCGACCGCTTGTAGACGTTGCGCACGGCGTCGTTCGACGACGAGGCGGGATCGTTGACCACCACGTCACCGTTCGCCGTGAAGCCGACCACGACGAAGAGGTGTCCGGCGGTGCCGTAGTTGGCGCCGTCGAGCTCGCTGGCGAGGAACGACTGGCTCGTAATCACCGGGATGCCGGCCTTGATGAGCCGCTCCACGTCGTCGAGGGAGTGCAGCCGGGTCACGAACCCGTCAAGCCCCGGGAACGTGGCGGCGTACGCGGTGTTGAACGGCCAGTTCCCCGCCCCGTCGTACTGATAGTCGTAGACCATCCGGGCGGCGTGGTTGACGGTGTGGTCGGGGTACGTCGGGTCCACCCAGGACGTGTCCTCTTCGGAGGGCTTGCGTCCCCAGTACTCGATGACCATCTCGGTCGAGGTCGGTGAGCACCACGCCTCTCCACCGCCGTCGTACTCGGGATAGTGCCCCTGGTGGATGTTCTGCGAGTAGCGGGGCACCGCCAGTTCCCGGCCCCACGCGATGCCCCCGGCGCTCGGGGTGACGTTGAAGCGGTCCGGCACGTACGAGCTCATCGCGCCCAGCATCCACACCCGGGGTGACCGCCACTGCTCGGGCGCCCGGTACAGGGTGAGCCGCAGCTGGTATCCCCGCAGCATGACCCCGCCCGCGACGTCGTCGATGGAGAACGTGTCGGTCCAGATCGTCGACCAGGGATCACCCTGCCGGTTGACGCTGGTGCGCTTGATGTCCTGATCGCCCGCGGCCCAGCGCCCCATGACGTACCAGGGTGTCTGGTTGCCGGCGTTGTACGTGCCCTGCATCTCGATCTGGATCCAGGTGCCGGCGGGGGTTTCGGCGTTCCACGACGCCACCAGCTCGCTGGCGTCGAAGCCGACCTGCCGCACCGGTGACGTCCAGGTGGAGTACTTCCAGGTCTTCGTGGTGCCGGTGTGCGGATCGGCGTAGTCGACCGTGCCGGCGGGTTTCAACATCGTGATGCCGGCGCGTACCCCGGGAATCGCGACGGTGCCCTGATGGGTGCCGCCGCGCCAGTCCTGATAGGTCGACCAGTCCTGAAAGACGATCTGTTCGTCGTGCGCAAGGGAGTCGTGTGTAAGGGAGTCGTGTGTGATGACATCTCCGGCATGGGCGGGCGCCCCGGCACCGAGGACGGCGATGGCGGTGACGCCGGCGAGGGCAGCGGTGGTTCGGACCATAGCCGTCACTATCCCGCCCGAAGACAACTTTCGCCAGAGCCATCTTGTTGGTAAATCTTTGCCGACGGGACGACCACATTGACATATTGATATGACCACGTGATGGGTGCTGCAGTTGTTCATCACATAACCGGATCTCCCCACCCTCGGAGGTCGTGTAATGCAACTGCGCAGGATCACCATCCTCGGCGCCACAGCGGCTGCCGCGCTGCTCCTGATCACAGGAAGCCCGGTCACCGCCGAACCCGAGTCCGGCCCGAAGGCAGCCGTTCTGGCTGGCCAGTACAGCGTCATCGGCCCGCGAACGTTCGCGGACCGCGATGCCATCGCCCGCACGGGCGCCGCGATCGACTACATCGAGCACGGAAAGATCTACGTATCCGCGACGCCTTCCGAGGTGCGGGCCATCATCCGGCTCGGCTTCCAGGTCGTGGCCGTGCCGGCCGAGGCGCCGTCCGGCGGCGTGAGCACATTCGACTTCCCACCCGCCGACTCGGCCTACCACAACTACGCCGAGCTGACCGCGGTGGTCAACCAGGTGGTCGCCGACCACCCGAGCATCGCCCGCAAGATCAGCCTTGGCAACTCGCACGAGGGCCGCGACATCATGGCCGTCAAGATCTCCGACAACGTGGCCACCGACGAGGCCGAGCCGGAGATCCTCTTCAACTCCCAGCAGCACGCGCGCGAGCACCTGACCGTCGAGATGGCGATCTACCTGCTCAACCTCTTCACCGACAGCTACGGCTCCGACTCCCGGGTCACCAACGTGGTCAACACCCGGGAGATCTGGATCGTCCCCACCGTCAACCCGGACGGCAGCGAGTACGACGTCGCCACCGGCTCGTACCGCTCATGGCGCAAGAACAGGCAACCCAACAGCGGCTCGTCCAATGTGGGCACCGACCTCAACCGCAACTGGAGCTACAACTGGGGCTGCTGTGGCGGCTCGTCCGGCTCGACCAGCTCCGATACGTACCGTGGCCCGTCCGCCTTCTCCGCACCGGAGACCGCGCGGCTGCGCGACTTCGTCAACAGCCGGGTCGTCGGCGGCGTGCAGCAGATCAAGGCCAACATCGACTTCCACACGTACTCCCAGCTGATCCTCTGGCCCTACGGGTACACCACCGCCAACACGGCGCCCGGGCTCAACGCCGACCAGCAGGCCGTCTTCCAGACGATCGGTCAGCAGATGGCCGCCACCAACGGCTACACCCCCGAGCAGTCGTCCGACCTGTACATCACGGACGGCGACAGCATCGACTGGATGTGGGGCCAGCACGGCATCTGGGCGTACACCTTCGAGATGTACCCGGGCTCGGCCACCGGCGGCGGCTTCTACCCGCCCGACGAGGTCATACCCGCGCAGACCTCCCGCAACCGTGAGGCGGTGCTGATCCTCTCCGAGTACGCCGACTGCCCGTACCGCGCCACCGGCAAGCAGGCCCAGTACTGCGGCACCGGCGGCGGCACTACGGTCTGGTCTGACACGCTGGAGACGGCGACCGGCTGGACCACCAACCCGAACGGCACCGACACCGCCACCGTCGGCCTCTGGGAGCGGGGCACCGCGCAGGCGACCACATCCAGTGGCGCCAAGCAGCTGACCCCGTTTGCCGGCAGCAACGACCTGGTGACCGGCCGGCTCGCGGGCACGGCGGCGGGCGACTACGACGTCGACGGCGGCACCACCAGCGTGCGCTCGCCCGCGGTGACCCTGCCGTCGAGCGGGACGCTGTCGCTGTCGTTCGCCTGGTACCTCGCCCACGGCTCGAACGCGTCGTCGGCGGACTTCTTCCGGGTCAGCGTCGTGCACGCGGGCGGCACGACGGCGCTGCTGAACGTGGCCGGTGCGGCGAGTAACCGCAACGGCGCCTGGGCGACCGCCAACGCCAACCTCACCCCGTACGCCGGGCAGTCGGTCCGCATCCTGATCGAAGCGGCCGACGCCTCCACCGCCAGCCTCGTCGAGGCCGGCGTCGACAACCTCACCATCACCGCCTCATAAGCAGGTCACACATGCCCGCCCCGCGACTCCAAGGTGAGCCGCGGGGCGGGTAACGTGCTCCATGACCGCGCGTAGCGAAGCCGGTGCGACTCCGGCGCTGTCCCGCAACTGTGATGCCGCCCTCCCCGGGTGGACGAGCCAGGTCGCCTACGTACGGTCGCGATCCGCGCCTTCGAGGAGGGGCGCCTCGCGGGCGGAGCGCGGCTCTTGTCGGCGAAGCACCAAATCCTCGACCGACAGGAGGACCCATGAAGAGAGCCCTGACCGCCGCGGCGGTCGCCCTGCTCGCCCTGAGCGCCTGTGCCGACAACACCGACGAGCCGGCCGCTCCTACCACGAGCACGGCCGCCTACCCCGTCACTGTCGGCAACCTCACGCTGGACAAGCAGCCCCAGAAGATCGTCGTGCTCTCGCCCAGCGCCACCGAGATGCTCTTCGCGATCGGGGCTGGCGCCCAGGTGGCCGCCGTTGACGACAACTCCAACTACCCGCCCGAGGCGCCCAAGTCGGAACTGTCCGGGTTCCAGCCGAACGCCGAGGCCATCGCCGCCAAGAGCCCCGACCTCGTCGTGCTCTCGAACGACACCAACAAGGTCGTCGACCAGCTCACGGCGCTCAAGATCCCCGTGTACCAGGCGACCGCCGCCGTCACGCTCGACGACACGTACAAGCAGCTCACCGAGCTAGGCGCCCTCACCGGGCACCCCGACGAGGCAGCCGACACGGTGCAGCGCATCAAGGACGACATCGCCAAGCTGGTCAAGGACGTGCCGCAGCGCACCGAGAAGCTGACCTACTACTACGAGCTCGATCCCACGTTCTACTCGGTCACGAGCAAGACGTTCATCGGCTCGCTCTTCTCGCTCGCGGGCCTTTCGAACATCGCCGACGCTTCCGACCCCGACGGCGCGAAGGGCGGATACCCGCAGCTCTCCGCCGAGGTGATCATCAAGTCCGACCCCGACCTGGTCTTCCTGGCCGACAGCAAGTGCTGCCAGCAGTCGGCGGACACGGTCAAGGCCCGCACCGGCTGGTCCGGCATCACAGCGGTCAAGAACAGCCAGATCGTCGCCCTGGACGACGACGTCGCCTCCCGCTGGGGGCCGCGCGTCGTCGACCTCGTACGCGCGATCGTCGACGCGGTGAGCAAGATCCCCGCGTGAGTAAGCTGCGCCCGCTCTGGGTGGTGATCGGGCTGGTCGCGGTCCTGGTGGCGGGTGTCGCCGGGATCGCGTTCGGCCCGGTCAGCCTGCCACCCGGCAGCGTCGCGGCCGAACTGCTCAACCTCATCCCCGGCGTGCACATCGACAGCGGCCTCACCGAACGCGAGATCGCGATCATCACGCAGATCCGCCTCCCGCGCGTGGTGCTGGGTCTGCTCGTCGGCGGGATGCTCGCCCTGGCCGGCGGCTGCTACCAGGGCGTGTTCCGCAACCCGCTCGCCGACCCGCACCTGCTCGGCGTGGCAGCCGGCGCGGGGCTCGCGGTCACCGCCGTGATCGCGTTTCGGGTCAGCACCGGCCGGTCCGGCGGCGACGTGACCTCCGGCCTGCCGATCACTACCCCGATCGCGGCGTTCATCGGCGCGCTCGGTGCGGTGGCGCTCACGTACCTGCTCGGCGTCGCCGGCGGACGCGACCGCTCCACGGCCACGCTGATCCTCGCCGGGGTGGCCGTCTCCACCTTCCTCGCGGCCGGCCAGACGTACCTCATGCAGCGCAACGTCGACGCCATCCGCGAGGTCTACTCGTGGCTGCTCGGCCGCCTCGCCACCGCCGGCTGGCACGACGTGCTGGTGGTCCTCCCGTACGCGATCATCACGGGCGCGGTCGTCCTGCTCTACCGGCGAGAACTCGACGTGCTCTCCGTCGGCGACGACGAAGCCAGCAGCCTCGGCCTCCACCCGCAGCGCTCGCGGTACGTGCTCCTCGCCGCCGCCAGCCTCGGCACCGCCGCCGCCGTCTCGGTGTCCGGCCTGATCGGTTTCGTCGGCATCATCGTGCCGCACACCATCCGCCTGCTCTTCGGCGCCAGCTACCGCGTGATCCTGCCGCTGGCGGTGCTCTTCGGCGGCGCGTTCCTCACCCTCACAGACCTGGTCGCCCGCACCGTCGCGTCACCCGCCGAGATCCCCATCGGCGTGGTCACCGCGTTCCTCGGCGCCCCCTTCTTCGTACTCATCCTCCGCACCAGCCGCCGGGTGGCGCTGTGACCGCCGTAGAGGTGTCGGACCTACGCGTCGTGCTGGACGGTGCCACGATCCTGGCCGGCGTCGACCTGACGGTCGCCACCGGTGAATGGGTCACCGTCATCGGCCCCAATGGCGCCGGCAAATCGACCCTCTTGCGCGCCGTCGGCGGCCTCCTGCCAGCGTCGGGGTCCATCTCCTTGTTCGGTACGCCCACAGCCCGACTGCCTCGGCGACAGCGGGCCCGAATCGTGGCGACCGTGGCACAGTCCCCGGTCGTCCCAGCCGGCATGGTGGTCTTCGACTACGTGCTCCTGGGCCGCACCCCGTACATCCGCCCGCTCGGCCGCGAATCCGGCGCTGACCTTGCAGCCGTCCACGAGGTCCTGCACCGCCTCGACCTGACCCGCTTCGCCGGCCGCCACCTCACCACGCTCTCCGGCGGCGAGCGCCAACGCGTCTTTCTGGCCCGCGCGCTGGCCCAAGGCGCCACCCTGCTCCTGCTCGACGAGCCCACCAGCGCGCTGGACATCGGCCACCAGCAGGAAGTCCTCGAACTGGTCGACCAACTGCGCCGCGACCACGGCCTCACGGTTCTGGCGACAATGCACGACCTCTCCGTGGCCGGCGAGTACGCCGACCGCCTGATCCTCCTAGCCGAGGGTCGTATTGCTGCGACTGGCCGGCCGAGCGACGTCCTTACCGAACGCCTCCTGGCACTGCACTACGCCGCCCGGGTACGGGTAATCGACACCCCAACCGGTCCGGTCGTGGTCCCTATCCGTCGCCCGTCCGGCAGTTGAATTGGGTGGCGCGGCGATCAAGGGCATTCGCGTGGATCAAGGGCGTATGCACGTGGAAATGAGATCGAGCCACATGCGTTTGCCCTTGATCGGTGGGGATAGTTGAGCCGCCGGGGTTGCGGTGCGGGGATACCTTGATCCCCGAGGTGGTGAGCGTGACTCTCGTTCGCGAACCGGCGACGATCGCCCGGCGGCTTCCCGCGGTGCAGCGGCGCCTACGCCGCACTCCCGGGCGGCTGGGACTGGCAATGGCCGTGCTCATCGTGCTGGGCCTTGCCACGGGGCTGGCCGGCGCGATCGGTGTGCGCCAACGCATCGACCTGATCAATGGGGCGACCGCCCGAAACGGTGAGCTGACGGTGGCCGCCCAGCGGCTGTACCGGGCGCTCTCCGATGCCGACGCCACTGCCGCGAGTGCGTTCCTGGCCGGAGGTGTCGAGCCGGCCGCGATGCGTGAGCGGTACCAGGTGGACATCGCGGCCGCGGCCGCCGCCCTCTCGATCGTGTCGGGTGGCAGGGCGGGTGGTGAGCAGGGCGACGCGGCGGTCGCGAAGATAGCCGCCCAGTTGCCGGTCTACACCGGGCTCGTCGAAACGGCTCGGGTCTACAACCGCCAGGGCGTGCCGATCGGCGGCGCCTACCTGCGCGAGGCGTCCGGCCTGATGCGGTCGAGCCTGCTGCCGGCGGCACAGTCGCTGTACGAGGCGGTGTCGGAGGAGTTGGACGACGCGCGGGACAATGCCGGGGCCTTCCCGTGGTTCGCCATCTTCCTCGGGGTGGTGACGATCGTCGCGCTGATCGTCGTGCAGCGGTACCTGACCCGGCGCACCAACCGGGTGTTCAACGTGGGTTTGCTGGCCGCCACGGGGGCGGCTGTGGTGCTGGTCATCTGGCTGGCGGTGTCGGCGGTACTGGCGGCGGGGCGGTTGGACGCCAGCCGCGACGAGGGCTCGGCGCAGGTGGCCCGGCTGGCGGGGGCGCGGATCGCGGCGTTGCAGGCGCGGGCCGACGAGGCGCACACGCTGGTGGCACGGGGCAACGGCGCTGCGTTCGAGAAGGACTACGTCGAGGTGATGCCGCGGGTCACCGAGCTTCTGGCACTGGACGGCGCCGACGCCACCACTCAGGCGGCGGCCCAGGCGGCGACCGCCGAGGCGGCAAAGTGGCTGGAGGCGCACAAGGATCTGCGGGCGCTCGACGACGGCGGGCAGTACGCAAACGCGGTGACCGCCGCGATCGGCACCGAGCCCACCTCGACTGCGAGCATCTTCAACAAGCTCGACGAGCAGCTCGCCGGCGCGATCGAGCACAACGGCGAGCGCTTCGAGCGTGAGGTGGACCGTGCCGCCGGGGCGCTTACCGCCGCCGACATCGGTGTCGGGCTGCTGGCGGTGCTGCTGATCGTTGGCGCGGCCCTGGGTCTCCAGCGGCGGCTGGCGGAGTACCGATGAGACGCCCGATCGTGGTGGCTCTGGTGGCGGCGATGTTCCTCGCCGGCTGTACGACCGCTGAGTCGCTGCCGGAGGGGCGGGTGGACGGCAGCGCGCCCCGCCCGGTCGACGCGAGGGACCCGGCCGACATCCCCACGCAGGCCGGCGCCCCGGCCGGCTCCTGCGACCCGCGGGCGAGCCTGCGGCCGTCCGGAGCGTTGCCGGGTGCGGGCCGGATGCCGGCGGGGTCGACGATGGCGCAGATCGTGAAGCGCGGCCGGCTCGTCGTTGGCGTCGACCAGAACAACTACCGCTTCGGGTACCGCGACCCCAAGACCGGCAACCTGGTGGGCTTCGAGATCGACCTGGCGTACGAGATCGCCGAGGCCATCTTCGGCGACCGGAACAAGGTGCAGTTCCGCACGGTGACGACGGCCGAGCGGGAAAAGGCGATCCAGGGCGGCACGGTCGACATGGTCATCCGCAGCATGACGATGAACTGTGACCGGTGGCAACGGGTGGCTTTCTCCACCGAGTACTTCAGTGCTGGGCAGGCGATCCTGGTGGCGAAGGGCTCGAAGATCACTGCGCTGAAGGATCTCGCCGGTCAGAAGGTGTGCGCCGCGACAGGCAGCACGTCGATCCGCAACATCGCCGCGAAGGCGCCGCAGGCGCTGCCGGTGTCGGGTGCCGACGCGCTCGACTGCCTGGTGATGCTCCAGCAGAACCAGGTCGCCGCGGTCTCCACCGACGACGCGATCCTGGCCGGGTTCGCGGCACAGGACCCGAGCACGGTCGTACTGCCGGAGCGGTTCACCGAGGAGCCGTACGGCATGGCGATGAAGAAGGAGTCGACCGACCTGGTGCGGTTCGTCAACGGGGTGCTGGAAGGGCTTCGCGCCGACGGCACCTGGACCCGCCTGTACAACAAGTGGCTCTCCGCGCTGGGCAGCACGCCACAGCCACCCGCCGCCCGATACCAGGACTGAGCAATGGTGACGCCGCCGATGGGCCGCGACGAGGTGGATTTCGCCATCGTCGGGCTGGTGGCCGCGCACGACCGGATCTCGGCAGCGATGTACACAGTGGACGCCCACCCGGGGCTGGTGGCGTTGCGCCGCAACGACCTTCGAGGTACCACGCTGAGTGTTGCAGCCGAGACGCTGCCGCGCGTCGACGCGCTGTGGTCGCAGTTCAGCGCGCTGCGGTCGGTGCTCGACCGGGTGAGGGCGGTACGAGCGGAGCGGTCCCGCCCGGGCGACGAGGAGCTGCAGGAGCTGACCATCCTGTTGCGCGGGCCGGTGCTGCCGCTGGGACCGGATGGCATGGTGGTCGACGACCCCCTCGCCGGCCCACCGCCGAACTGGGTGACCACGATGGGGCTTGCCCAGGAGTTGGAGCGGGCCGGCAACGAGGTCACCGACACGCTCGACGCCGTGCAGACCGCGCAGGCGGACGTGGCCAGCCGGTTCGAGCCGCTGAACAAGGCGCTGGAGCAGGCCAGGTCGGCGGCGGACGTGCTCGGGTACGCCACCATGGGTTCCGACGTGGAGCGGTTGGACGTGCGGCTGGCGGAGGCGACGTTCGCCGCTATGCGCGATCCGCTCGACCCGGCCGGTCCGCCGGCGGATCTGGTTCGCGAGGTGGACACGCTGGCGGCGAAGCTGGCCGAGTACAGCCGGCTCCGCGACGCGTATCCGGACCGGGTCCGGCGGCTGAAGGGGGCCCTCGACGAGGTGGCCAACGCCGAGGCGGACGCGGCTACGGCGTACTCGATAGCTTTTGAGAAAATCGCGAACCCGGGCTTGCCGGCGGCGCCCGACGCGGTTCCGGCCCTGCGCGCCCATATCGCGCAGCTCGATCAGCTCCACCGCGAGCAGCGGTGGCCGCGCCTGGCCGATGAGCTTTCCATTGTGGAGCGTTCGGTGGCGGCGGCCCGCGAGCGAGCCGCGCACCTGCACGAGGCGGCCGACGGACTGATGCGGCGCCGGGCCGAGCTGCGCGGCCGGCTCGACGCGTACCGGGCCCGCGCCGGACGGCTGGCGCTGGCCGAACACTCGCAGCTGTCGGCGCTGCACCGGGCCGCGCAGGAGCTGCTGTACACGAGTCCGTGCGACCTGCCGGCCGCTACCCGCGCGGTGGTCGCTTACCAGCGTTACCTCAACGAGCTCACGGAGAGGGGACACCGATGAGGTGTGTCCGGGCCGACTGTCCCGGGTCGTACGGGCCGGAGGGTTACTGCGACGAGTGTGGTCGGCGCAAGCCCGACAAGCCGCTGGCAAGCGTGCCGTCGGCCGCGTCTGCCGCCGGGTCCGTGCCGTCCGTCGCCACGGTGGGTGGCGGCTCGACGCGTGCCAGCTCGGGCCGCACGCGTGGTTCTTCGCGCGGTGGGCTCGGCGCGGGCCTGATCGACATCGCTCGGGTGCCGCTGCGCGACCCCGCGACCGCGGTCATGCAGGACCCGAAGGTGGCCGAGGGCCGGCGGTACTGCGCGAAGTGCAACGAGCCGGTCGGGCGCGGCAAGGACGGAAAGCCGGGCCGTGTCGAGGGGTTCTGCCCCAACTGCGGCACGCCGTTCTCGTTCGTACCCCGGCTGCATCCCGGCGACATCGTCAACGACCGGTACGAGATGCTGGGCGCGCTCGCGTACGGCGGGTTGGGCTGGATCTACCTGGCCCGCGACCGCAACGTCAGCGACTCGGTCAGCGACCGATGGGTTGTCCTCAAGGGACTCATCAACACCGGAGACGCCGACGCCATGGCGGCCGCGGTGACCGAGCGGCGGTTCCTGGTCGAGATCGACCACCCGAACATCGTGAAGATTCACGACTTCGTCCAGCACCCGGACCCGAAGAGCGGCGAGCTGATCGGGTACATCGTCATGGAGTATGTCGGTGGCCATTCGTTGCGCGACATCCTGGTGGCCCGGCGGGCCGAGGGCGCTCGGGTGCTGCCGCTGGCCGAGGTCATCGCGTATGGCGTCGAGATCCTGCCGGCCCTCGGCTACTTGCACGACCGGGGCCTGATTTTCTGCGACTTCAAGCCGGACAACGTCATCCACGCCGAGGAGCAGCTCAAGCTCATCGACCTGGGCGGCGTGCGGCGGGCCGACGACGACGTGAGCGCGGTATACGGCACGCCCGGCTACCAGGCGCCGGAGGTGGCGGAGCTCGGTACCTCTGTCGCGTCGGACATATTCACCGTCGGGCGGTCGCTGGCGGTGCTGAGTTTCGAGTTCCGCGGCTTCTCCACCACGTACGCCGACCGGCTCCCGGACGTGTCGGACGTGCCGCTGCTGGCGCAGGAGGAGTCGTACCACCGGCTGCTGCGCCGGGCCACGCACTTCGAGCGCGACCGGCGCTTCCAGTCGGCGGCCGAGATGAGCGAGCAACTGCTCGGCGTGCTGCGCGAGGTGGTTTCGGCGGCCGACGGCATACCGCGACCGACGCTGTCGCGGCAGTTCACGCCGGAGCGGCGGGCGTTCGGCACGGGGGCGGGCGAGGTTGGTGACGGCACGGTGCCGCAGCTGCGTCCGTCCGATGTGGCCGTTGGGCTTCCGCTGCCGCAGGTCGACGTCCTCGACGCGGGCGCGGGTTTCCTGGCGACGCTGAGCGTCACCGACCCGGGCGAGGCGGTGAAGCAGCTCAAGGCCGCGCCGATGTCCAGTGTGGAGGTGGCACTGCGCCTGGTGCGGGCGCACATCGAGAGCGGCGATCGGGCGGCGGCGCGGGCCGGGCTGGACGAGCTGGCCTCGGCCGACCCGTTCGACTGGCGCATCGACTGGTACCGGGGCATCGCCGCGCTGGCCGGAGGCGACGCGGGCGAGGCACGGGTCTCGTTCGACGCCGTCTACGACGCGTTGCCCGGCGAGCCGGCCGCCCGGCTGGCGCTGGCCGCCGCGATCGAGTGCACCGGCGACGTGGACGCGGCCGCTCGTCTCTACGAGCGGGTCTGGCGGGTGGACCACGGATACATCAGCGCCGCCTTCGGACTCGCCCGCATCCGCCTGGCGGCGAACGATCGAGCCGGGGCGCTGGCGGTGCTCGACCAGGTGCCCGACAGCTCCAGCCTGCACATCGCCGCGCAGGTGGCCGCCGTGCGCGCCAGCCTTGGCGCCGATGTGCATGCGCTGAAGCACGACGACCTGGTCGCCGCGTCCGGCCGGTTGGAAAGGATCACCCTGGACGTGGAGCGCCGCGCCCGGCTCGCGGTGGAGATGCTGGAGGCCGCGCTGGGCTGGATCACCGGCTCGAAGCTGCCGGGGCACCGCCTGCCGCCGGGCGCCAAGGTGCTGGGCCACGAGTTGACCGAGCGCGGGCTGCGCTTCGGGCTGGAGCAGGCGTACCGGGCGATGGCTCAGCTCGCGCACGACCCCGACGCCCGCATCGCGCTCGTCGACCGCGCCAACGCGGTGCGCCCGAGGACGCTGACGTGAGGGCCTGCCCCGAGCACGGTCCGCCGAGTGAGGTGGACCACCGGTTCTGCGAGGTCTGCGGGCGCAACCTCGACACCGGCGAGCCGCCGCGCGTGGAGGTGCCCACGGTGTGGGTGTCGTCGAGGGCGTCGGGCACGGCGTGCGGGGGGTGTGGCGAGGCGTTCGCGAGCGCGGAGGCGTACTGCGACCACTGTGGACGCCGCCGGTCGGTTGGGCGCGACCACGCGGAGCTGGATCTGGGCACCGTCGCCGCCGTGACCGACCGCGGCAGGCGCCGCCGCCGCAACGAGGACGCCGTCGTAGTAGGCCGGGCGGCAGGGCTCAACCTGGCCGTGGTGTGCGATGGCGTGTCCACATCGACCCGTTCCGACGCGGCGTCGCACGACGCCTCCGAAGCGGGCCTCACCTCGCTGCTGGCGGATCTGGGCCGGGGGGCCGACCCGGCGAAGGCCACGGTGGAGGCTGCTCGGGCGGCGGCCGCGGCGGCGCGCGCGGTGGCCGAGGCGAGCGACGGCGACACGCCACCGAGCTGCACGTACGTCTCCGGCGTCGCGACACCGGAAGGCGTGACCGTGGGCTGGATCGGAGACAGCCGTGCCTACTGGCTCGGTCCCGACGCCGCCGAACTCACGGTCGACGACTCGATGGCGGCGCTGATCGCTGCCGGTCGGCCGGTTCCGGCCGCGCTCGACCCCGACCCGGAGTCACGGGCGCTGATCCGCTGGCTGGGCGCCGACTCCGGCGACCCCGAGGCGCAGGTGGTGTCGTTGCGCCCCAGCGGCCCGGGCCACCTGTTGCTCTGCTCCGACGGGCTGCACCACTACCTGTCCGACCCGGCGGCGCTGGCCGACGCGGTCGCGGGCCGGTCTCTGATCGACGTCGCCCGCCACCTCACCACCGTCGCACTGGACGGCGGCGGGCACGACAACATCGCGATCGCACTGCTCGCCTTCCCACCCCCAGGAGGACCCCTGTCATGACCGCGCAGTTCTCGGCCGAAATCGACCAGAACGAGTACCTGCCCGAGGGCGGCCGGGTGGTCGACGCCATCATCACCGTTACCGCGCAGGGGGGCGACCTGCGCGAGACTTCCACGGCGCCAACCGCGGCTGAGGTCATCATGGTCGACGTCTCTGGCTCCATGAGCATGCCGGCCAAGAAGATCGCGGAGGCGAAGAAGGCCACCGCGGTCGCCATCGACACGCTACGGGACGGGGTCGCGTTCGCGGTCATCGCCGGCACGGCGGGGGCGCACATGGTGTATCCGGGCGACGCGACGATGGTGCCGGCATCCGCGAAGACCAAGGCGGAGGCGAAGGCCGCCGTGCAGCGGCTGCGCGCCGACGGCGGCACCGCCATCGGTCGCTGGCTGGACCTCGCCAACTACCTCTTCGCGGGGCAGCAGGCCGAGGTGAAACACGCCATCCTGCTCACCGATGGCCAGAACCAGCACGAGAGCCCGGAAGACTTCCAGCGGGTACTGAACGCCTGCGAGGGCAAGTTCGTGTGTGACAGCCGGGGCGTCGGCGACGACTGGGTGGCCCGTGAGCTGCGGCTGATCGCCTCGACGCTGCTGGGCACCGCCGACGGCCTGGAGGATCCGTCGGAGCTGCCGGCCGCGTTCCAGGCGATGACCGAGGGCGCGATGGGCAAGGCGGTCGCCGACGTGTCGTTGCGGGTGTGGTCGCCGGCCGGCGCGACGATCAAGTTCGTCAAGCAGGTGTACCCGCAGGTGGAGGACCTGACCGCCCGGCGCACCGAGGTGAGCGGCCGGATCGGCGACTACCCGACCGGCGCCTGGGGCGCCGAGAGCCGCGACTATCACGTCTCGATCGAGGTCGAGCCTGACGTGGTCGGCGAGGAGGTGCTCGCGGCCCGGGTCAGCCTGGTCAGCGGTGGTCAGGTCCTCACCGAGAAGCTGGTGCTGGCGCGCTGGACCGACGACACCGCACTCTCCACGAAGATCAACCCGCAGGTGGCTCACTACACGGGCCAGGCCGAGCTGGCCGCGGTCATCCAGGAGGGGCTCGAGGCCCGCGACGCGGGAGACATCGATACCGCGACAGCCAAGCTGGGTCGCGCGGTGCAGCTTGCCAACGAGTCCGGCCACGAGGGCACGGCGAAGCTGCTCGCTCGCGTGGTCGACGTGGTCGACGCGCCGACCGGCACGGTGCGGCTCAAGAAGCAGGTGTCCGGTGTGGACGCTGAGCTGACGAACGTCCGGTCGACGGTGACGGTGCGGGTGAAGAAGAAGCAGGGGGAGGGCTGATGGCGACCTGTCCGAAGGGCCACGAGTCCGGCACCGCCGACTACTGCGACGTGTGCGGTGCACGGATGGGCGGCGCGTCTGCGTCTGCGGCTCCCGCCGCGGCTGTTCCCTCCGTGGCGGCGCCGGCCGCCGCGGCCCCGCAGGCGCCCGACGCCAAGACGTGCCCGGTGTGCGGGTCGTCGCAGACCGGGCGGTTCTGCGAGGAGGACGGGTACGACTTCCTGCTGGCGCCGCCGGTGGGCGCGCCGCCTGTCTCAACGCCACAACCGGTGGCCGCGCCGCCAGCCCAGGCCGCGCCGACCACCGGCGTGTGGCAGGTCGCCGTCCGCGCCGACTCCGCGTACTTCGAGGTCATCAAGGCGATGGGTGGTGAAGACGCCGGCTCGCTGGCGTTTCCGCGTTTCTCGCCCGAGCGCCGCTTCCAGCTCTCCGGCGAGCAGGTGGTCATCGGCCGGCGCAGTCGCTCGCGCGGCGTCAACCCGGACATCGACCTGACCGGGCCACCGGAAGACCCGGGTGTGTCACACCTGCACGCCCTGCTCGTCGCCCAGCCCGACGGCTGGGCGGTGGTCGACCTGGAGTCCGCGAACGGCACCTACCTGAACGACCCGTCGTCGAACCCGCTGGACCCGAACGTTCCACATCCGCTGAAGGGCGGCGACACGATCTACGTCGGCGCCTGGACGGCTCTCACCGTCACCACGACAGCTCCGTGAGCATTGCGTCCTTCAAGCCGTCGAAACAGCTTGAAGGACGCAATGGATCACGCTACTGGGGTGATGTCACGCCTGCGCCGCAGCACCAGCAGCGCCACGCCACCGGCCACGAGCGCGCCGCCGAACAGCGCGATACCCGCCACTCCGGTGCCGGTGATGGGCAGGTCGCCCGAGCCACCACCGGTGCCCGGCGTGGTGCTCGGGGTCACGCTGCCCGAGGTGTCTGGCGAGACCGACGCCGATGGCGACGGCGATCCGGAACCGCCCGGTGTCGGTGTCGGCGTCCCCTTCCCGGTCGCCGCGCAGGTGTGTGTCAGGTTGAACTGGTCCTGCGGCGACGTGCCGGTGATCTCCGCGGTGGCGCCGGTCAGCGTCCACCCGGCCGCGGTGGCGATCCAAGCCTTGCTGGTGCCCTTGTTGTCGACGATCGCGCCGCCGTCGGTCGGGATCGTCCGGGTGACCGCGCCCTCCGGCGTGCTGAATGTCGCGGTCACCGTCACGAAGTCGCCCGAGTTGCCGGGCAGGACGAAGACCCAGACGTCCTTGTCGGCGTACGGGCCACCGCCGAAGTCGCACCCCTGCTCGTAGTCGGCGGCCGTGGTCGGCACGTTGCCCGGATTTATCGGGATCGTCGTGGCCGCCAGCGCGGGCGATGCCGTACTCAGTCCCACGGCGAGCGCCGCGCCGGCAACCGTGGCCAGACGCACCAACCAGCGTCCCCCCATTGTTTCTGTCCCCTCTTAAGGTGTGCGCAGGATCGAGGGATGATCGCAGCAGTTCAGACGCGTCGCCGTGAACCCGTGAACCGGTCCGATCACCATGTGCGCAGGGGCGCTTGTCGCCGACCAACGGCCACACTTGCCGATCATGGGCGAGTTCGAGTAACGGACCTCTGCTCGACTTGAGTCCGATGGGCTCAAGTAAGCCCATCCTTCCCTGGTAGCGGGCCTGCGGGAAGGGTGTAGCCTGCTGGCTCGGCGCTTTCCAGACGCGACGGGATCGATGATTTGGACGACGAGGAACTCGCGGGGGCCCTGTCAGCCGCTGTGCGGGGCGACGCGGCGGCCTTCGCGGTGCTGTGGCGCGCACTGCAGCCGGCTTTGCTGCGGTATCTGCGGGTCATCGTAGACGAGGCGGCCGAGGACGTGGCCTCGGAGACGTGGCTGCAGGCCGCCCGCGACCTGCGTTCCTTCGCTGGCGAGCCGCCCGCGTTCCGGGTCTGGCTCTTCCGGATCGCTCGCCACCGGGCGATCGACGAGCGTCGCCGCGCGCGTCGCCGGCCGGAGGAGCCGCAGGACCTCACCGACCAGGACCTCGCGGCCAGCGCGCCGGACGCGGCGGCTGAGGTGATCCAGCGCTCCGACACTGACTGGGCGCTCAGCGTGATCGCATCGCTGCCCAAAGATCAGGCCGAGGCGGTCACCCTGCGCGTGGTGGCGGGCCTCGACGTGGCGCAGACGGCACAGGTACTGGGCAAACGCCCCGGCGCAGTGCGGATCGCGGCGATGCGGGGCCTGCGGCGGCTCGCCGGGCACGCGGAGGTCCAGGCGCGGCGGGCCGCGATCCGGCCGTCTCTGGGCCTGAACTCGGCTCGGCCGGAAGGGGTGTAACACCGTGGGTCTGTGGGACGCCCTTCTGAGCAAGATGCTGACTGCACGAAAGCGCCGGATCGGGCACCGCGAGGCGGAGCAGATGCTCTCCACGCCGGGCTCGGATCCCACGCACCCCGAGTTGAGCTACCTGCTCGCCGCGGCGGCGGCTCCGCCCCGCTCCGACGAGTTGGTCGGTCTCGCCGCGGCGGTTGCCGCGTACGAACGGGCCGGGTTCGCTACTGGCGAAACGGCCGTGCCGGCGCCCCGCCGGTCCTGGCTGACCCGGTCGGTCGCCGTCAAGGCGGCCGCCGGCACCGCCGTCCTCCTGATGGGTGGCACCGCGCTGGCAGCCGAGACCGGTAACCTGCCGAACGGCGCCCAGCAGCAGGCCCACGACCTGTTCTCGGGGTTGGGCGTGCCGCCGCCCGGCGCGCGCGCCAGTGCCACCCCGACGCCGGGCGGCACGCCGTCCGCACGGCCCACTCCGGCGCCCAGTCCAAGCAACCACGGCCGGACGATCAGCCCCAGCAGCCCAGCGGCCCTCGGGCTCTGCCGGGCCTGGGAGGCCGGCGAGAAGAAACCCACCGGCAAGAAGATGGCGGCGGAGGCGTTCCAGGATCTGTTGCGGGCAGCCGGCGGCGAGGCGAACATCGCCAAGTTCTGCGCACCGCTGCTCGATGCCGGCCCAGCCGAGAACGGGCAGGGCCCGCCGTCGGCCAAGCCCAGCCGTCCCAATGAGGGCAAGGGGCGCGGCCGGCCTACGACGACTCCGCACCAGAAGGGGTAAGAAGGGGCACCCCTCTGTGGCTGGCTTCGCAACCTCCCCCAGATCTGCGAGGCCGGCCAGGCACCCCGGTGTGGGCCGCACGCACCCACACCGGGGTGCCACCTATTTCGACCCAGTACCGCGGATCGAGGCGTCGACCAGCTCGACCGGGTGCACGATCGGTGTGCCGTCCGATGTGAACCGTCCGATCTGGAGCAGGCAGCCCGCGTTGGCGGTGGCGATGACGTCCGCCGCGACCGAGGCGAGGTTCGCCGCCTTTCGCTTGCCCAATTCCTCAGCGGCCTCCGGCTGCAGCAGGTTGTAGACGCCGGCCGAGCCGCAACAGATCTGCGCCTCCGGCACGTCGACCAGCACGACACCGGGGATCGCGGCGAGCACCTGGCGCGGCTCGGCGGTGATCCGCTGCGCGTTGGCCAGGTGGCAGGCGTCGTGGTAGGCCACCCGCGCCTCGACCGGATGTCGGGGTGCGACCGGCGGCAGCTCCGCCAGGAGCTCGGTCACGTCGCGGACCTTCGCGGCGAACGCGGCGGCCCGCTCGCGGTACTCCGGATCGGCGCTCAGCAGCTCGCCGTACTCCTTCATCGTCGAGCCGCAGCCGGCCACGTTGACCACGATCGCGTCGTACCCGTCTCCGAACGCGTCGATCGTGCGCCGCGCGAACCGGCGCGCCTCCTCGTCGCGGCCGCTGTGCAGGCTGAGCGCCCCGCAGCAACCCTGCCCGCGCGGCGCGACCACCTCGCACCCCTCGGCGGCCAGCACGCGCACCGTGGCGGCGTTGACCTTGGCGAAGAAGACTCTCTGGGCGCAACCGGTGAGCAACGCGACCCGCCTCCGCGCGGACCCTGCCGGCAGCGTCGCGCGCGGTGTCCGCGCGAAGAGATCGCGTACCCGCACCGGCGGCAGCAGCGACTCCAGCGCCCGTGCCCGGGCCGGCAGCCTCGCCAGAAGGCGGGTCGGGCGAATCCCGATGCGTTGATAGAGCACGCCGAAGACCGCCGCGGCCCGCAGTCGGCGCGGGTACGGGAAGAGGGCGAACACGAGCCGCCGAAAGAGGGTGTCGCGCGGCGCCTCTTCCTCGATGCGTGGCCGAGCCGCCTCGATGAGCAGGTTGTACTGGACACCGGACGGGCACGCCGGAACGCAGGCGAGGCAGCCGAGACACGAGTCGATGTGTTCGGTGAACGCGCCGCCGATGGAGGCTTCGCCTCGTTCGGCGAGACTCATCAGGTAGATCCGCCCGCGCGGCGACTCCGCCTCGTCACCGGTGAGCACATACGTCGGGCAGGTGGGCAGGCAGAAGCCACAGTGGACACACACGTCGAGCAGTTCGCGCTTCACGCCACACCTCCCTAGAACCACGGCGAGAAGCGGCCCGCGCCCAGCCGCCCCGCCGGATCGAACCGCTGCTTGACCGCCCGCATCAGCGGCACCGCCGCGTGCGGGCGTCCCCACGCCGGCAGGCCGGAGCCGGCCGGGCGGCGGCAGAGCGTCACGTGCTCGAACTCGGCGCGCAGCCGTTCGACAGCCGCCGCGTCGTCCACCGCCACGGTGTGCACGCCGACGGCCACGCTGCTGGCGATGCGGGCCGCGTGCTTGGCGACGTACGGGAACTGGTCGGGGCGGCTGCCACAGCGCACCACGGTCTCCTCGTCGCTCACCTCGCGGACGCGCCGCCAGGCGGTGGCCTCGGCTGGTGGGTCCAGCACCTTGTCTCCAGGACGGATCAGCGTCGCCGCGGCGCGACGCTCCACACTGGACGGGCCACCCTCGTATCGTGCGAGCAGCGTGCCGTCGCACCACTCCAGCGCCGCCGGTTCGAGCCGCGCCGCGAGCAGCCGGCCAACCGCGTCCAGCGCCTCGGCGGCGTCACGCGGCAGCGCCACGGTGCGGGTGGCCGGCGGCAGCGGATGCACCCGTAGCACCACCTCGGTGATCACGCCGAGCGTGCCGAACGAGCCGCAGAACAGCTTTCCCAGGTCGTACCCGGCCACGTTCTTGATGACGTGCCCGCCGGAGCGCGCCACCGTGCCGTCGGCCAGCACCACGGTCACGCCGATCACCAGGTCACGCGGGCCGCCGTGGCTGTGCCGCAACGGGCCCGAGTCGGCGGTCGCCACCAGCCCGCCCACGGTCGCTCCGGCCGGTACGCGGGCGGCGTCCAGCGCGATCCGCTGGCCGCGCGATGCCAGCTCGGCCTGCAGGCGCGCCAGCGGCATTCCGGCCTCGACCGCGACCGTCATGTCGTCCGGGTTGTAGGTGAGCAGCCGGTCCAGCCCGGTCGTCTCGATCTCGGTGGCGCCGGGAAGCGGCGTGCCGGCCCACCCCGCGGCCGTGCCGGCGCCGCGCGCGAGGAGCGGGCCGTCCGTGTCCCGGACCGCGTCCCGCAACTCCGCGAGCGTCACCGGTCTCATAGGCGCTCGATCACCCCGGTCGCCTCCAGCGGGTGCGGCCGGTACGGTCCGGGCCGCTCACCACAGAGCCGTGGTGTCGGGAAGATCTTCCCGGGATTGCACAGCCCCGCCGGGTCGAACGCGGCCCGCAGCCGCTGCATCGTTTCCAGGTCGTCGGCCGAGAACATGCGCGGCATCGAGCACGCCTTGTCGGTGCCGATGCCGTGCTCGCCGGAGAGCGAGCCGCCCAGCTCGACGCACAGCTCCGCGATCGCGGACGAGAGCGCCTCGGCCCGCTCGTGCTCGCCGGCCGCCTCGCTGTACAGCACCAGCGGGTGCAGGTTGCCGTCACCGGCGTGGAAGACGTTCGCTACCCGTAACCCGGCCTCGCCGGCCATCGCGGCGATCCGGGCCAGCGCCTCGCTCAGCCGGGTACGCGGCACGACGCCGTCCTGCACGAAGTAGTTCGGGCTCAGGCGGCCGACCGCCGCGAACGCCGCCTTCCGCCCGCGCCAGAACCGGGCCCGCTGCTGCGCGTCCTGCGCGATCGTGACCCGGGTGGCCGCCGTACACACGGCCGTCACCTCGGCGAACCGCTCCTCCACCTCGTCGGCCGGACCGTCCAGCTCGATGATGAGCACCGCCGCGGTATTCGGGTCGAAGCCGGCGTCCACCGCCTCGTTGACCGCTTCGATCGCCAGGTTGTCCATCATCTCGATCGCGGCCGGCACGATGCCCGCGGCGATCACCGCCGTCACTGCGGCACCCGCGGTCTCGGTCGACTCGAAGTCGGCCACCAGCGTGCGTACCGTCGCCGGCGTGTGTAGCAGCCGCACCACGACCGCGGTGACCACGCCCAGCGTGCCCTCGCTGCCCACGAACGCGCCCAGCAGGTCGAAGCCGGCCTGGTGCGGCGCGTCACCGCCGAGCCGCGCCGATGTGCCGTCGGGGAGGACCACGTCGACGGCCAGCACATGGTTGGCCGTGAACCCGTATTTGAGACAGTGGGCGCCGCCCGAGTTTTCCGCGACGTTGCCGCCGATCGTGCACACCTGCTGGCTCGACGGGTCGGGCGAGTAGTACAGCCCGTACGCGGCGGCCGCCTTGCTGATGTCCAGGTTCGTCACGCCGGGCTGCACGACGGCTCGCCGGTTGACCGGGTCGACCTCGACGATCCGTCGCAGCCGCTGGAGCGAGATGACGACGCCGTCGGCGGTGGGCAGCGCGCCCCCAGACAGTCCCGTGCCCGCGCCTCGGGCCACGAACGGCACCCCGTGCTCGGCGCACGCCCGCACGGTCGTGGCCACCTCGCCGGCGTCGCGGGGGAGGACGACCAGGGCGGGCACCACCCGGTATCCGGTCAGCGCGTCGCACTCGTACGTGCGCAGGTGTGCCGGGTCGTCGATCACACCATCGCGGCCGAGGTCGGCGACGAGCTTGTCTCGCAGGTCCGTCAGCGCCATGCTGGCCTCCCAGCCCGACTCTACTATCGGCCTCGCTCCGCTCGGCGGCTCGTTATTTGTATGGCAGGCCGACGTAGTTTTCGGCGAGGCTGGTCGCGGCGGCCGTCGATGTCGCGGTGTACCGGAGCTGCGACAGTTGCAGCCGGCGCTGGAAGTCGTCGGCGCCGGGCGCCTGGTGCAGCATCGACGTCATCCACCAGGAGAAGTGCTGGGCCCGCCACACCCGGCGCAGGCAGGTGTCGCTGTACGCGTCGAGCAGGTCGGTGCGCCCCTCGCCAAAGTACCGGGCGAGCGCCTCCGCGAGCACCGACACGTCGTGGATGGCGAGGTTCATGCCCTTCGCCCCGGTGGGCGGCACGATGTGCGCGGCGTCGCCGGCCAGGAAGAGCCGCCCGTGCCGCATCGGCTCGGTGACGACGCTGCGCATCGTCGTGATGCCCTTTTCCAGGATCGGCCCGGTGGTGAGCGTGAACCCGTCCGCGGTAAGGCGGCGGCCCAGCTCGTCCCAGATCCGCTCGTCAGACCAGTTCTCGATCCGCTCCTCCGGCGGCACCTGGAGGTACAGCCGGGTGATTTCGGGGGTCCGCATGCTGTGCAGGGCGAAGCCGCGCTCGTGGTGCGTGTAGATCAGCTCGCTGTGTGACGGTGGCGCCTTGGCCAGTACGCCCAGCCAGGCGAACGGGTAGTCGTGGGCGTGCGTGGCCGAGGGCGCCACGGTGTGGCTCACCCCGTGCGAGCCGTCGCAGCCGGCGATCACCTCGCAGTCGAGCCGCCGCCGCGTCCCGTCCGCGTCGACGTAGGTGATGTACGGCCGGTCGGTCTCCACGTCGTGCGGCCGCACGTCCGAGACCTCGAACGCGATCGGCTCGCCCGCGTCCAGCCGCGCGGCGATCAGGTCCTTGACCACCTCCTGCTGGCCGTAGACGGTGATCGACTTACCGGTCAGGTCGGTGAGCGCGATGCGGTGGTCGGCGCCGTCGAAGCGCAGCGACAGGCCGTGGTGCGGCATCCCCTCACGGTCCAGCCGTTCGGCGACGCCCGCCTCGCGCAGCAGCTCGACGGTGGGGTGTTCGAGGACGCCGGCCCGGACCCGCCGCTCGACGTACTCGCGGCTGCGGGCCTCCAGGACGACCGAGTCGATGCCGTGCAGGCGGAGCAGGTGGGCGAGGGTCAGTCCCGCGGGGCCCGCGCCGATGATGCCAACCCGGGTACGCATGCCAGCAGCGTCCAACGCGCGGTACCCCGGTGGCATGGCTCTTCCGTTCAGCGGAAGCGATGATGGTGCGATGGGGCCCACCGTCACGTCCCGGGTGCTGCGGCTGCTGGAGGCGTTCGGGCCGGACCGGCCGCGGCTGACGCTGTCGCAGCTCAGCCGCCGTGCCGGGCTGCCGCTGACCACCACGCACCGGCTGGTCGGGGAGCTGGCCGCGTGGGGCGCGCTGGAGCGTGACGACGAGGGCCGGTACCGGATCGGCCTGCGCCTGTGGGAGGTCGCCGCGCTCGCGCCGCGCGGTCTCGGGCTGCGTGAGCACGCGATGCCCTACCTGGAGGACCTGTACGAGGCGACCCGCCAGAACGTGCAGCTCGCCGTGCTCGACGGCACCGAGGCCCTGTACCTGGAACGGCTCAGCGCGCGCGGCGCCATCGGAGTGATCTCCCGCGTGGGCGGGCGCCTGCCCCTGCACGCCACCGGAGTCGGTCTCGCGCTGCTCGCGTACGCCGAACCGGACGTGCAGGAGCGGGTGCTGGCGGGTCCGCTGCCCCGGTTCACCCCGCACACCGTCACGAACCCGCGTGACCTGCGCCGGAAGCTGGCCGAGGTGCGCCGGACCGGTGTGGCGATAAGCGACCGGCTACTGGAGCTGACCGCGCTGTCGGTGGCGGCGCCGGTTTTCGGGGCGGGCGAGGAGCCGGTGGCGGCACTGTCAATCGTGGTGCCCGCCGGCGAGCCGCCCGGTGCCTACATTCCGGCCGTGCGGGCGGCCGCCCGCGGAGTGTCGCGGGCGCTCGGCTCGCCGCGCGCCCGCGCTTGGCCTTCGTCGGCGCTACGGAATCTCGGGACCCCGGCGCCGTAGCTCCGTCACCGCGCCCATCGCGCCGCGCAGCTCGTCGAGCCAGCTGTTGGCGTGCTGACCGACGAGGCGTACGCACCAGGCGAGAGCCTCCGACCGGGAGCGGGCCACGCCCGCGTCGACCAGGGTGTCGAGCACCTGCCGCTCGGGCTGGCGCAGCCGGGTCATGACCGGCGCGGACAGGTTGGTGAACAGTTGGCGGGTGTTGCCGCAGACCACACCCCAGGCGACCTTGCGCTGGTACCTGTGCTCGACCTGGCGGGCGATCTTGATGCGGCGTTCACGGGTGTCTTCGCGGTGCTGGTTGATCCGGCCGGCCTCGGCGGCGGTCCGGTCGGCGTCGGACGCGTCGTCGGCGAGCTGCGGCTCGGGCAGCCGCCCGTACACGACGATCTCGTCCCGGTCGATGATCACTTCGGGTGGCTCGGTGAACCATCCCTCCGGCAGTGCGCCGGTGATCCATGCCGCCGCGCCGTCGGCGGGGGGCGGCTCTAGCTTCTCACGCATGATTACATGATTACACCGTTGCGGCGATTACGCTATAGCAGTCGGTAGTGGCTCCGCGTGCACCACAGCCAGCCGCGATACCGCCCGCGTCAGCACCACGTACAGCCGGTGCAGGCCGCGCGGCTCGGCGGCCACGATCTGCGCCGGCTCCACCACCACGACGTGGTCGTACTCCAGACCCTTCGCCAGGCTGGCCGGTACCAGGGTCACCCGCGCGGACGGCTCGTCGAGCGTGCCGGCCGCGATACCGGCGGCCGCCAGCGCCGCACCGACACGGTCGAGCGCCGCGTCTGCCGCGATCACCCCGACCGAGCCGTCGTGTGACAGCGCCGCCCGCACCTCACCCACCGCTGCCTCGTCCACATCGGATGCTTTCCTGATCTCCAGCTCGCCGTCCTGGCGCAGAGAAACAGCCTCGGGTACATCGACAGCCAGCTGCGCAAGCAGGCGGTTCGCGAGTGCGACCACCACGGCGGGTACCCGGAAACCGGTCGTCAACGGCACCACCGGCGCGTCCGGCTTGCCCAAGTGGCGCAGCGACTCCCGCCAGTCGGTCGCCGCCCACGGCGCCGTGCCCTGTGCCAGATCACCGAGCAGCGTGATCGAACCGTGTTCGCTGCGCCGCGCGATCGCCCGGCACTGCATCGCCGACAGATCCTGGGCCTCGTCGACCACCACGTGGCCGAAGCTCGACGGCCGCTCGATCAGGCCGGCCGCCTCGTCGATCAGCACCGCATCGGCCGCGCTCCACTTGGCCGCCTTCGGCGTGCGCGGCTTGGCCGTCCACAACAGGCGCTCCTGCTCGTCGGCGCTCAGCACGCCGTCAGCCGCGCCCGCCAGCGCGCCGGCGTCGCTCAGCAGCCCGAAGACGAGCCCATCCGGCGTGACCGCCGGCCACACCGCGTCCAGGAACTCGGTGACCGGCTTGCCACGCGACATCCGCCGCATCCACGCGTCACCCGGCGACTCCGCCCGCCGCGCCTCGGCCTGCCGTTGCAACAGCCCCACCACGCGGGCGCGCACCCGCTCCCGGCCGGTCCCGTACGGCAGCCCCTCCCGGCGCGCCTCGTCGACCACCCTGCGCAGCGCCTCCTCGCTGATCCGCCAGCGGTACGAGCCGTCCGACACCACCATCGGCTCGACCGGCTTGCGGATGTGCCGCCACAACGCCCGGTGCAGCACGGTCGCCATCCGGCCGTCGTGCTTGACCGCCGCGGTCTGCGCAGCGTCCCGCCCGCGCACCGGCACCCGGGCGATCAGCTCGTCCACGGTGCTCTGCTGCACCTCCACCTCGCCGAGCGCCGGCAGCACCGCCGAGATGTACGACAGGAAGGCCTTGTTCGGCCCGAGAATCAGTACGCCTGAGCGGCGCAACCGCTCCCGGTGCAGGTAGAGCAGGTAGGCGGCGCGGTGCAGCCCGACCGCCGTCTTACCGGTGCCCGGCGCACCCTGCACACAGATCGAGTCCTCCAGGTCCGCCCGCACCAGCTCGTCCTGCTCCGGCTGGATGGTGGCGACGATGTCGCGCATCGGCCCGACGCGCGGTCGCTCGATCTCGGCGGTCAGGATGCGCGACTTGGTGCCCAGCTCCTCGCCCCGGTCGAGGTGCTCATCTTCGAAGCTGGTCAACTCGCCGGCCGCGAAGCCGAACCGCCGCCGCACCGTGACACCTCGCGGGTCGCGGGCGCTCGCCCGGTAGAACGCCCTGGAGATCGGCGCCCGCCAGTCCAGCACCATCGGCTCGCCCACGTCGTCGGTGACGTGCCGCCGTCCGATGTGGTGCGCCTCGTCGCCGAACCACAGGCGGCCGAAGAAGAGCGGGATGGTGGGGTCGTCGGCCAACTCGGCCACTCGCCGAGAGAGCGTCCGCCCCAGTGTCTCGGCGGCGTACGCGTCACCGGCAACGTTCGCGCCGGTCGCGAACAGCGCCTCGGCCCGGTCTCGCATTCGCCGCAGTGCGGCACGGGACGAAGTGAGGTGTTCGCGTTCGTTCTTGAGGTCGGTGTCCAGGTCGGATGCGGGCACGCTGACTTCCTATCGGTCATCTGCTGCTCGCTCGCGTTTCCGGGGCCGGGTTGCCGGCCCGCGGCGCGGGGACGTCCAATGCGGTGCTACTCACCTCGGCCGTCAAGCGGCCCTCCACCCTACGCGTCCCCGATTGCCCTCTCCACCGAATTAACCAGCGCCGACGACATCAGCGGGCGTGAACGTACGGACTTCGGGATGGCTGGCCAACGTCTCGTCCGCGTCGCCACGGGACCAGAATGCGAATATGAGCCCAGCGGAACCCGGTGGCGGCAAATGGGCGGCTCGGCGCTGCAGCTCACTGAGGTCTCGTTGGGTAAGTTGCTTGGTCTGCCATCGGCACTCTCCTACGAAGGCGGGCTGATCACCAGTCAGCCCGAGCACGTCGATCTCGACGGTCTCGTCCTTCCACCATCGGCCGATGATGGTGTCGCTGGGGAACTCGCCAGTCGCCACCAGTCGCTGGGCGTGACTACGGGCCGCGTGCTCGAAGACTCTGGCTAGGTGCGTCTGCCAGCGCCCAAAGGTCCGTCGCCTGACAGCCGCGCCTTGGCCGCCGTCGATTAGATCTGCGTCATCGCGCAGTACCGCGAACCAGTACGCGAGGTAGTCGTCGGCGATTTCGTAGAGAGGATCGGGCGAGCCGGCGCTGCCGAGTGAACGGACCACACGCACGTAACCGGCACGGCGTAGCCGGTCGAGGGTGTAGTCGATACGCTGCTGCGCTCGCCCTGCGATCTTGGACCGCCGCCGTGCACCGCCTGCCATAGCGGTGAGGACGCGTTCGTATCCCCCGCGCCAGTCCAGATCTTCGGAGAGGATGTCCGGAGCGTCGCGAAGAAGTAGTCCGCCTGGGGTGAAAGCCATTTCGTCGAGGTTTTCGTCGACGGACCGTTGTGCTGACCAGCGATCCAGGTGCAATGGATAGCCGCCGCAGGCCGCATATGCCTCGATAAGCTCCGTCGGCGACAGGTCGGGCTGAAATGCGCGCGCGTCGACAAGTGGAAAAGGGTCCATGCGCCGCTCGACTCCGGCCCGGCGGTGCAAGCCCCCCTGAGGACCCAGCATGTGCTCCATCACCGCAACTGCCGAGCCGGTAAGCACCAGCATCAGTCGCTGGCTCTTGATGTGGTTCTCCCACACTGCAGAAACCGTGTCTGCGAAGTCCGCATGACCGCCGGTTAGGCGTGGGGCCTCGTCGAGCACCACTAGCAAGGGCTCCACGCGGGCAAGGCCCGCTACGAACCGCAGCGCCGCTTCCCAGGAGGGGAACGTGGACGGCGCGAGGTCTGCCACCTCGTCGCCGAGCTGCTCGCGTAGAGCCTCAGCGAACCGGTGCAGCTGGCGGTCGTCGGTGTCCTGACGGGTTGCGGTGAAGTAGACGGAGCGCTTGCGATCGGCGAAGTGGCTCAACAGGTACGTCTTACCGACCCTGCGGCGTCCCCAAACGACCGCCAGTTCCGGCGCGCCGGAACTGGCGCGAGCCCACGCCGTCTCCAGCTCCGCCAGTTCGGTCGCGCGTCCGATGATTGCCACAGATCGAATGTACTACAAACAGCTTGTACTACAAACTGTTTGTAGTACTACCAGGACGCGGGCGATGGCGCCGGGCTCGTCAGTCGGTCGGGACCGCCAGGAATTGCGCCGTGACCGTCCGGGCGCCCTCGGGTGCGCCGGTCATCCGGTTCCGCCGTTTGTACGGCTCGACCAAACTCCCGCATCGCCGCGCCTAGCACCCGCGGCGGGGGCTGCTGCTCAGTACACGAAGAGGAGGTGGCATGAAGGCCAAGCCGGCGGCGGCCGGCGTGCCCGGACCCGGTTGGCGGTTGCGCCAGGACCCGATCGTGCTGGCGATGACCGTGGCGATCGCCGGGACGGTGGCCGGGGCCGGTGCGGTGAACGTCGTCGAGGTCTTCTTCATCCGGGACACGCTGGGCAGTTCGACGACCGTGTTCGGGGTGGTCCAGGCGACCTGGACGGCCGGCATGCTGGCGGGCGGTTGGCTGCTTGCCCGGCCGGCGCGGCGGGCGCGGGGCGACGGCGCGCTGGTCAACGGGCTGACGCTGATGCTCGGCCTGTGCTGCGTCGCGGTCCTGGCCGGTGCGGCGGTGCCCAGCTGGGGTTGGCTGGTGCCGTTATGGCTGTTCGGCGGCGTATTCAACGGCGGGCTCAACGTCTTCAGCACCATGATCATGGCGAACTGGGTGCCTGCGGCGGACCGCGGGAGGGCGTTCGCGGCGCAGGGCGCGGCGATCCAGGGTGCCGGGATCTTCGGGTTCCTCGCCGGTGGCCTGCTGCTCGAACGCTTCGACCCGAGGCCGCTCGTGGCCGCCTGCGGGCTGGCCGGGCTGCTCGTGGTGCTTCTGGTGGCGCCAAAGGTGCGGTCGGCCACTTCCGAGGTGACTGCCCGACCCGCGCCCGGAAGCGGCCGATACGGTGGGGATCATGAGGCGTCCGCGAGTCGGCCACATCCAGTTTCTGAACTGCCTACCGATCTACTGGGGCTTGATGCGCTCGGGCGCGCTTATCGATGTTGAGCTGCACAAGGACTCCCCGGACCGGTTGAACGCCGCCCTCGTGGCCGGCGACCTGGACATTGGGCCGATCTCGCTGGTCGAGTACCTACGCAACGCCGAGGACCTGCTGCTCCTGCCGGATCTCGCGGTGGGCAGCGACGGGCCGGTGCTCTCCGTCAACCTGGTCTCCACCCGGCCGCTCGCCGACCTCGACAACGCGAAGGTGGCTCTCGGCTCCACCTCACGCACGGGCGTACTGCTGGCCCAGATGCTGCTCGCGGAGCGGTACGGGGCCAACCCGGAGTACTTCAGCTGCCCGCCCGACCTGACCCAGATGCTGCTCGAAGCGGACGCTGGCGTGCTCATCGGCGATACGGCGCTGCGGGCCCTGTACGAGGCGCCCCGCCGCGGCCTGTCCGTCACCGACCTCGGCCAGGCGTGGCGGGAGTGGACCGGCCTGCCGATGGTGTTCGCGGTCTGGGCGGTCCGGCGCGAGTTCGCCGACGCGCACCCCGGCCTGGTGAAAGAGGTGCACGGGTCGTTCCTGCGCTCGCGCGACCTGTGCCTGGCCGAGCTCGACGAGGTGGCGGCGAGCGCGGCGCGCTGGGAGCCGTTCGACGCCGCGACGCTCGCCTCGTACTTCCGGGTGCTCGACTTTTCGCTGGGTGAGCGCCAGGTCGCCGGGCTGCGCGAGTTCGCCCAGCGCGCGGCGGTGCTGGGCAAGACTCCTCCGCTACCGGACCACGGCCCGGAGTTCGTCCTTCCTTAGGCCGTCGGCGTCTTGAGCTTCGTCGCCACGTCCTTGCAGATCTTGGCGCCGTACTCGTAGCCGAGGTTCGCCGGGTAGTGGGTCATCACGCCCAGCGCCCACTTGTCGCCGATCGCCAGGCAGTTGACCTCCCACTCGCCGGAAGCGTCACGGACCACCCAGCCGTTCTTGATGGCGATCGTCGAGGACACGTCGTCCGGAAACGCCTTGCGGATGCCGAAGTCGCCGACGCCGCGTACCGCGCGCATCTCGTCGAGCAGCCAGTTCGTCCACTTCTTGCCGGCGGCGCGGCCGTCGGCGATGCAGGCGCCGAGGCGGGCGGTGTCGCGGGACGACAGGGCGGTGATGCTCCAGTTGGAGTTCGCCTTACTGTCGGTGAGCTTGCACATCTTGATCATCCGCTGCGTGGAGGCTGCGCGGCCGACCTGACCCCAGAGGGTCTGCGCCGCGTTGTTGTCGCTGTCTCGGATCATGATGCGGAGCTGCTCAATGCGCAGGTTGCTGGGCGTCTGGCCGTTTTCAGCCGCGCGGCGCAGGTAGTCGGCACCGATCCACGCCTTGATCATCGAGGCGGTGCTGCTGGTCGTGGCCATGTTCTTCGAGCCGGAGATCTTTCCGGTTCGGCGGTCGATCATCGCCCACGAGAAGTCGCCCTCGACGTTGAGCGTGATGCTGGCGGGTTGGATCGCGAGCGGCGGCAGGGACGGGCTCGGCGACGGGGTGGGCGAGCCCGATGAGCCCGACGATCTCGTCGTGCCGGTGTTCGAACCAGCCGCGCTGGCCGACAGCGGCGAGCCGGGCAGCGTCCGGAGTCCGACGCCGGCGAGCGCGAGCCCTGCGACGGTGACGACGCTGAGCAGCCACCAGAGCGCCTTGCCGGAACCGGAGCGGGAACGGGAACGCCGCCGCGAACTAGCCATCGTGTCGGTTAGCCCTTCGTTTCGGGGGTTTGCGTCACGAGCTGCCTCGCGACACTCGCGCACACATTGGCTCCGTAGTCGAGCCCGTACTCGATCGGATAGCGGGTCGTGACGGCCAGCACCCAGTCGTCTGCCACCGCTAGGCAGTTGAGGTGCCACATGCCATCCGCGCCTATCCGGGTCCAGCCGTTCTTGATGCCGACGCCTCGCTTGACGATCTCGTCGGGCAGGCCGTCGATGATGCCCCAGCGACCGCCGCCGGACTTTTCGTGCTGGTCCTTGTCGGCCGTCGTACCGCGCACGCGCGCCATCTCGTTCAGCACCCAGCCGGTCCACTGCGGGCCAGCGGCTGTGCCCTTCTTGACGCAGTCACCGAGACGCACCGCGTCGCGCGGCGACATCTGGGTGTAGCTCCACCAGCCCGACCGGCCGATCTTCGTGTCGGTCAGCCCGCAGATGGAGATCATGCGGGTGACCACCGGGTCGCCGCCGCCCGCCACGTACAGCGACTGCGCGGCGTCGTCGTTGCTGTCCCGGATCGCTGTGCTGGCCTGTGCGAGCCGCTCGGCCGACGGCTTTTCGCCCCGCTCGGCGGCGCGGCGCAGGTAGTCGGAGACGAGCCAGATCTTGATCATCGACTCGGTGGAACTGGTGGCGGAGATGTTCTTCGACCCGGCGATCGTGCCGGTGGCGCGGTCGAGCAGCGCCCACCCGAAGAAACCATCCACATCAACCTCTACGGGTCCAGCGGCCAGGGTGGTTCGGTTTTCGGCGTCCGGTGTCGGTCTGGGTGTCGGATTCTGTTTCGGCGTCGTCGCCTCAGCCGACGGCGAGGTCGACGGCGATGCCGCCGGCGCCGGGGCAGCGTCGGGCTCGTCTCGCCCGAGTCGGGCGAACGCGGCGGGTACGAGTACGAATCCACCGAGGACGATCGCCGCGATCGTGAACAGCATGATCACGCGAGGGCGCATGGGGGGTGTTTCCAGGGGTGTAGCCGGAGGGATGGACCCGTGGAGTCTACGTCCAGAACCCGGATACGCCATGCCGTAGTTGATCGACTACCAACAGTGGATTTTGTGACACCCGCTGGCCGTGCATCACTTCAGCTGTAACACTGGTGGGGTGTACGGGAACGATGGACTTCTGGATGAGGTCGAGGCTGCTGAGGAGGCGCTCCGGGACGCCGCCGGGCGCCGGGTCGTCGGCAGTGAAGGGCTCGACGACTACTTCACCGCGGTGATCGAGGCCGATCAGAAGATCGAGCCGCGCGATTGGATGCCGGATTCCTACCGTAAGACGCTGATCCGGCAGATCGCTCAGCACGCCCACTCCGAGATCATCGGCATGCAGCCCGAAGGCAACTGGATCAGTCGAGCGCCCTCGCTCAAGCGCAAGGCCATCCTGCTCGCCAAGGTCCAAGACGAGGCCGGGCACGGCCTGTACCTGTACGCCGCCGCCGAGACACTAGGCGTGAGCCGTGACGAACTGGTCCAAATGCTGCTGGAAGGCCGGCAGAAGTACAGCTCGATCTTCAACTACCCGACGCTCACCTGGGCGGACGTCGGCGCGATCGGCTGGCTGGTCGACGGTGCCGCGATCGTCAACCAGGTGCCGCTGTGCCGCTGCTCGTACGGCCCCTACGCGCGGGCGATGATCCGGATCTGCAAGGAGGAGTCGTTCCACCAGCGGCAGGGCTACGAGATCCTGCACACACTCGCCCACGGCACCGGTGGCCAGAAAGCCATGGCGCAGGACGCGGTGAACCGCTGGTGGTATCCGTCACTCGCGATGTTCGGGCCGCCCGACGCCGACTCGACGCACTCCGAGCAGTCGATGGCGTGGAAGATCAAGCGGTTCTCCAACGACGACCTGCGGCAGCGGTTCGTCGACATGTGCGTGCAGCAGGCCGAGGTGCTCGGCTTGACGCTGCCGGATCCCGACCTGCGGTGGAACGAGCAACGGCAGGCGTACGACTACACGCAGCCCGACTACGACGAGCTCAAGCGGGTCATATCGGGCGACGGCCCGTGCAATCGGCAGCGGACCGCGCATCGGCGCCGCGCGCACGCCGAGGGCGCCTGGGTGCGCGAAGCCGCCGCCGCATATGCGAAGAAGCACGCAAAATGAGCGGTGAATGGCCGTTGTGGGAGGTCTTCGTCAGGCCTCGGCGTGGTCTGTCGCACGGGCATGTCGGCAGCCTGCGCGCACCCGACGCCGTGATGGCGCTGCGTAATGCCCGTGACCTCTACACCCGCCGTCAGGAGGGGGTGTCGATCTGGGTCGTGCCCGCCACGGCCATCACCGCGGCGAGCCCGGACGAAAAGGACGCCTTCTTCGACCCCGCCGCCGACAAGGTGTACCGCCACCCCACGTTCTACGAAGTACCGGACGGGGTGCGGCACCTGTGAGCGACGTCGAGCGCCTTCTGCAACTCGGTGACGACGCGCTCATCGCGGCGCAGCGATTCGCCGAGTGGCACGCCAGCTCACCCGAGATGGAAGAAGACGTCGCCCTCGCCAACATCGCGCTCGACCAGCTCGGCGCCGCGCGACTACTGCTGAGCTACGCTGGCGAGTCCCTCGGCAAGGACGAGGACACGCTGGCCTACCAGCGCGACGATCGCGACTTTCGCAACTGCCTGCTGGTCGAGCTGCCCAACGGCGACTTCGCGGTCACGATGGCCAAGCTGCTCTTCCTGTCCGCGTACCAACTGCCGCTCTATACGGCGCTCGCCGCCGGGCCCGACGAACGGCTCGCCGCCATCGCGGCCAAGACCCGCAAGGAGTCCGCGTACCACCTCGACCACGGTTCACAGTGGACGATCCGCCTGGGCGATGGCACCGAGGAGTCGCACCGGCGCATGCAGGACGCCGTCGACCAGGTCTGGCCGTACACGCACGAGCTGACCGCCGGCGAGGTCAGCCGGGCCGACTGGCTGGCGATCGTCGAGCCTGTCCTCGACGAGGCGACGCTGGTGCGCCCGGCCGACGACGGATGGGCGCCGACCGGCGGGCGGTCGGGCGTCCACACCGAGCACCTGTCGTACCTGCTCGCCGAGATGCAGGTGCTGCACCGGGCGTACCCAGGGGCGAAATGGTGACACCACGGCAGGCCGCCGCCGCGGTGGTCGACCCCGAACTGCGGGTGTTGACCATCGAAGAGCTGGGCATCCTGCGGGACGTGCGGGTCGACGGTGAGCGGGTGACCGTCACCATCACGCCCACATACACCGGTTGCCCGGCCATGGACGTTATCCGGGCAGACGTCCAGGCGGCAGTGCGTGCGGCCGGATACCGGGACGTCGCCGTCGAGACCGTGTTCGCGCCGGCCTGGACCACCGACTGGATCAGCGACTCCGGCCGGGCGAAGCTCGCGGCGGCGGGGATCGCGCCGCCGCACCGCGCCGGTCCCGTCAGGCTGAGTCTCACCGTCCGCTGCCCGCGCTGCGGATCGCCCGATACCGAGCAGCTCAGCCGCTTCGGCTCCACCGCCTGCAAGGCGCTGTGGCGCTGCCGGGCCTGTGCCGAGCCCTTCGACCACGTGAAGGCACTCTGATGACGGCTGCGGGAGGCGGCGCATGACCGTCACCATCACGCGGCCGGTGCGGCGGCGCCCGGTTTTCCATCCGCTCACCGTCGCGGCCGTCGACCGGATCACCGACGACGCGGTGGCGGTGACCTTCGCGGTGCCGCCGGAGCTGCGGGAGGCGTTCGGGTTCCGGGCTGGGCAGCATCTCACCGTGCGGCGGGTCGGCTCGGACGGCGATGACGTGCGCCGGTCGTACTCCCTCTGCTCGACGCCCGCGGAGCTGGCAGCGTCGGGCCGGCTGCGAATCGGGGTCAAGGAGATCCCCGGCGGCGCGTTCTCCGGCTTCGCCGCCCGCACCCTGCGTCCCGGCGACGCGGTCGAGGTGCTGCCGCCGCTCGGGCACTTCACCACGGCGTTCGCGCCGGACCGGGTCCGGCACTATGGCGCGGTCGTCGCGGGTTCGGGCATCACCCCGGTGCTGTCGCTGGTCGCGACCGCGCTGGCCACCGAGCCGGGCAGCCGCTTCACGCTGCTGTACGGCAACCGGTACGCGCGCAGCGTCATGTTCGCCGAGGAGCTGAGCGACCTTAAGGACCGGTACCCGGACCGGCTGCACGTCGTGCACGTGCTGTCGCGGGAACCGCAGGATGCCCGGCTGCTCTCCGGGCGCATCGACGCGGACCGGCTCGCCGCGCTGGTCGAGGCCCTCGATCTGTCCGACGTGGACGAGTGGTTCCTCTGTGGACCGCACGGCCTGGTGATGGACGCCAAGGCCGTGCTGGGCTCCGCTCACGTCCACATTGAACTCTTCCACGTGGAGGACGCTCCGGCACCGCCGCGCCGCCCCGAACCCGACCAGGGTGCCGGCGGCGCCCAGGTCACCATCCTGCTGGACGGCCGGTCGTCCAACTTCACGATGGCGCCGGGGGAGCGGGTACTGGACGCGGCGCTACGGGTGCGCGGCGAGCTGCCGTACGCGTGCAAGGGCGGCGTGTGCTCGACCTGCCGGGCCAAGGTGGTCGAGGGCGCGGTGGTGATGGCCCGCAACTACGCCCTGGAGCCGGACGAGCTGGCCGCCGGATACGTGCTGACCTGCCAGTCCAGCCCTACCACCGACCGGGTGGTCATCGACTATGACGCGTGATCTCGTTCAGACTTTCCAGCGGGAAGAACGGCAGCAGGCCCAGCCCGACGACCGACACGGACAGACCGGAGTTACCCGGCCGGCGGTGCTCCATCGACGTTCTCCCCCTGCTTGTTGATCAACCCATGCAAGGCTAGCGCGGCGCCGACGGCGGCCAGCGGCAGCGCGGGCAGCGCATACCGGGCCTCGTACATGCCAAGCAGCACGGTCAGCACGGTCAGGCCCGGCCCGGCGAGCAGGAGCATCACCGTGGCCAGCCGGGTGCGCCCGGGCACCCGGCGTCCGGCGAAGAGCGCGGCGAGGGTCAGCAGGAGCGCCGCCGAAAACATCAGCGGGATCGTGCGGACGTACTTCCCGTACACGTCCAGGGCGCGGGTGAGCGGGGTCGCGGCGGGCGCGTTCGAAAGCGGCGCGAAGTCGTCGGCGTAGTTCGGGCGGGCGCGGGCCGGCGGGCACCGATCCGGTACGGGCGTGGTGTCACGCCACTGCTCCGGCGGCGCCCAGCGCTCGCGCAGGCACTCGTGCATCGGTCCCAGACGCATCCCGGGCACGAAGTGGGCCAGCGACTCCTTGCCGACCGAACGCAGATAGTCCAGCGGCTGCTGCCTGATCACCGCGATGGAGAACTCGGTGACCAGCTTGACGCCCTCCGGCGTGTACACCATCCGCTGCATGTGCTGTGGCCGCAGCCAGAAGTACGCGTCGGCCCGGTCGTAGTGCGCCACCGGGCAGAGCGTGCGTTCCTCGGGCGTCAGCTTGATCCGGTCGCAGTCGGCGATGATGGCCGCCCGGCCGTACAGGGCGATGCCGGTCTGCGAGCCGTAGACGCTCTGCCGGTCACCGATCCACTGCATGATCGCGATGTACGGCACGGCGAACGCGACCGCGTACGCGACCAGCGGGCGCCAGCCCACCCTCATCGCGAGCAGGTACAGCCCGACCAGGAGCACTACGGGCAGGGCGCTGGGCTTGGTGAACCAGGCCGCGACGAGCAGGATCCCGCAGCCGGCGGTGGCCAGCCAGCCGGGCTTGTGGTGCCACAGCACCAGCAGCACGCCGATGGCCAGCAGCGCCGTGAAGAGCGTGTCGGGGAGCAGGTAGTGCTCCACCGTGACGGCCAGCTCGTCGAAGAGCAGCGGCGCGACCGCCAGGCAGGAGATCCAGCGGGCCACGCCCCGGCGCTGGAGGACGGCGTACACCAGCACGGCCAGCCCGAGGCCGAGCAGGTGCTGGACCAGCGCCACCGACATGAAGGTGCCGGTGGGTTCGAGCCACTTGAGCAGTACGACGAAGCCGAGGCCGCGGCTGACGTGCGGGGCGAGCGGGGCCTCGCTCAGCCGGATGTACGAGCCGCTGTCGCCGTAGAACCAGAAGGCAGGCTGGTACGCGATCATGAAAAGCAGCCGTAGGACGCCACCGAGCAGCAGGAGCGCGCCGAAGACCCAGTGCCGCCGAAGTTGATCAACTTTGCCGGCCGCGGGTGTCGCGGGAGCGATCACGGTAGCGGTCACAAGTGCGGCGGCCTTCACAGCTAGAGGGGTTGCCAGCATATCGGCGGGGGTGTGCTCACGTACGCTCGGATTGTGAATCGGGAGATCGAGAGCATCCTCCAGCGCGGCGCCGACGGCGGGCGGATCACGCCCGAGGAGGCGCTACTCCTCTACACCGACGCCCCGTTCCACGCCCTGGGTGAGGCGGCCGACGCGGTGCGGCGCCGCCGGTACCCGGACGGCATAGTCACGTACCTCATCGACCGCAACATCAACTACACGAACGTGTGCGTGACCGCGTGCAAGTTCTGTGCCTTCTACCGGGCGCCGAAGCACCGCGAGGGCTGGTCGCACCCGATGGAGGAGATCCTGCGGCGGTGCGGCGAGGCGGTCGAGCTCGGCGCCACCCAGGTGATGCTCCAGGGCGGACACCACCCCGAGTACGGCGTCGAGTACTACGAGGAGCTCTTCTCCACGGTCAAGTCGGCGTACCCGCAGCTCGCCATCCACTCCATCGGCCCGAGCGAGATCCTGCACATGGCCAAGGTGTCGGGTGTCTCGCTCGAAGAGGCGATCACCCGGATCAAGACCGCCGGCCTGGACTCGATCGCAGGCGCCGGCGCCGAGATGCTGCCGGACCGGCCGCGCAAGGCCATCGCGCCGCTGAAGGAGTCGGGCGCGCGGTGGCTGGAGGTCATGGAGCTCGCGCACACGCTCGGCGTCGAGTCCACCGCGACCATGATGATGGGCACCGGTGAGACGCACGCCGAACGCATCGAGCACATGCGGATGATCCGCGACGTGCATGACCGCACCGGCGGGTTCCGCGCCTTCATCCCGTGGACCTACCAGCCCGAAAACAACCACCTCAAGGGTCGCACGCAGGCCACCACGCTGGAGTACCTGCGGCTGATCGCGGTGGCCCGGCTCTTCTTCGAGCAGGTGGCGCACCTCCAGGCGTCCTGGCTCACCACAGGCAAGGAGGCCGGTCAGCTCTCCCTGCACATGGGTGTGGACGACCTCGGCTCGATCATGCTGGAGGAGAACGTCATCTCCTCGGCCGGCGCCCGCCACCGGTCCAACCTGCACGAGCTGATCTGGATGATCCGGTCCGCCGGCCGCATCCCGGCTCAGCGCGACACGCTGTACCGGCACCTGGCCGTCCACCGCACGCCCGCCGACGACCCGGTCGACGAGCGGGTGGTTTCGCACTTCTCGTCCATCGCGCTGCCCGGTGGCGGTGCGGGGCTGCCTCTGCTTGAGGTCAACCGGTAACGTTCTGTCTATGCTTTCGCGCGTCGGCTGGGCCACTGCGTCGGGTCTGCTGGTGTGCAAGCTCGACACCGGGGTGGTCAAGGCCGGTGACCGCCGACACGGCTGATCCCGTCCCGGCCAACAACACGGCCACCGCGTCGGTCGCCGTCGGTGGCGAGGGCGCCGACCTGCGACTGTTCGCACCCGACGTGTACCTGGACAGCAGCGAGGGCAACGATCCGATCCCGCCGGGCGGCACCGGCACCCTCTGGGCCTTCGTGCAGAACCAGGGCGACACGCCGGTGACGGGCGTCACCGTGACGATCGCGTTGCCCGCGCACGTCTGGTTCACCGAGAGGCTGGCCGGCTGCGCGTACTACCAGACCGCACGCCGTGCGGTCTGCTCGCGGGCCGACGTCGTACTGGTGCCGGCGCACGAGGACGACCCGGAAAACGAGGAGGACCCGCCGTCGTCGGGCTGGTTCTACTGGCGGGTCAAGGTTACCGCCGACGCTCCCGGTCCGAAGGCGTTGACCGGGGGCACCCTCACCGCCGCGCCGATCGAGGCTGGCGTTACCGCGGCACGGGCTCCCGCCGTCGAGCATGGCGACTTCTTCACCGCGAAGGCACCGCTTGGCATCGAGATCGACGTTGACGCGACCGACAACACCGACGAGTACACGGTGTTCGTCGCGGCGGCCACCTCACCCAGCCCGAGCCCGACTCCCACCAAGAGTCCGACGCCCAGCCCCAGCGCGAGCGGCGGCGGCAGCCTGCCGGTCACCGGCGGCGGCTCACCCGGCGCCGTCGCCGCCATCGGCCTCGCGACGCTCCTCGCTGGTTCGATCCTCGTCTTTGTCGCACGCCGGCGAACGCGAACTTCGCTAGCCGGTGGGTGTCACCGTCCCTTTCGGTCGGCGAAATCGATGCCACCGATAATCGAGATGACTTTGTTATCCGTACGCAGAAGCGTGGCGGCGCTGGCGGCGGGGTCGCTTCCCGTGATAGGCGGTCCGATCGGGCTGGTCACACGGCCGTGGAGGCGGCGCTCTGGTCGTCGGCATTGGTCTGTCACTGCTGATTCGGCGACACATGGTCACCTCCTCGTCACGCTGACGTGTGTCAATGATCGGTCGAACGGACGACAGATCATGTGCGACCCGATTTATCTTTCGACTGTCCCGCCCACCCAACGACGCACCAAACTGGACAATCGCCACTAACAGCGAACGTCGAGCCTTCTCCGGGGAATTCAAGAGGGGTAGCGGGGCGCGACCGCTGACCGCTAGCGTCCCGCCTCGAACTTTTCGTTTTCCTTAACCTCACTCGGGGGAAGCTTCGATGCACTTCCGCACACGTGCGTTGGCGTATGCCGGCGCCGGCGCCGTCGGTCTGTTCGCGACCGGTCTGTTCGCCGCTCCGGCCCTTGCCGCCGACGAGGCCGACGTTTCGGTCAAGGCGGTGTCGAGCAAGATCGCGATCGGAGCCGGACTCAAGCTGTTCCGGTACGACGTGAAGAACGCCGGCCCGAGTGTGGCCGCCGCCACGCAGGTGGCGATCGACCTTTCCGGGCTCGACCCGAAGCAGGTCACGATCGACGTCGACGAGCTTGAAGAGGCAGACCGGGTCGACGTCGTAAAGGCGGAAGCGGACGAGGTCGTCCTCGACCTCGGTGACCTGGCGTCCGGCGAGACCTGGGCGATCCCGCTGCCGCTCTTCGTCGCCGAAGGCGCCGAGCCCGGCCCTGCGGGCACGTTCAAGCTGACCATCAAGTCGGCTGTGGCCGACCCTGCTGCCGGCAACAACGTGTCCAGCGTTCCGGTAGAGGTCACCAAGAGCGGCGTCGACCTGCTCAGCGTGGCCTCGGACGTGTACGCGTTCGGCGAGGAAGGCGACGAGGAGCTCAAGCCGGTCCCGCCGGGCGGCGAAGGTGCCCTGCCGTGGATCGTGCTGAACCAGGGCGACCAGGGCTCGCAGGGCCTCCGGGTCGGCGTCACGCTGCCGGAGAAGGTCAGCTTCATCGAGGACTACGAGGGCTGCACGATCAGCGGCGACCGTCGGGTTCTGCTCTGCCAGGACTCCGAGGCCGTCCTGGCCCCCGGTGACGCCTTCGGTGGCGTATTCCCGGTGAAGGTGTCCAAGGACGCCTCCGGCCCGGTGACCCTCACCGGCGGCACGCTCAAGGTCGGCGGCTTCTCCGCGATCGAGTCGCCCTCCCCGGCGGCGCGGGCCGCGACCGCCTCGAAGGTGTTCGACCAGTTCACCGAGAAGGCCGAAGAGGTCCTCGCTGACATCGACCCGGCCGACAACGACTCCGAGTTCTCGGTGTTCGTCGGCGGCACCGGTGGCGGTGGCGGCGGCGACCTGCCGGTGACCGGTGTCCAGGCCGGCCTCATCGGTGGCGTGGGCCTGGCCGTGCTGGCCGGTGGCGGCGTTCTCCTCGTGATGTCCCGCCGTCGCAAGGTCGTCCTGGTGACGCCGGGCGATGAGACCCCGACCGCCTGACGGTCGTTTATATAGAGCAAGGCGTCGAGGGCGGGGTGGACAACCACCCCGCCCTCGGTGTCTGCGTAGCTCCTGGCAAAGTTGTCGACGTGACCCGCGCTGATCTGGACAAGCAGCCCCACGAGATCGCCGCGATGTTCGACGGCGTGGCCCGGCGGTACGACCTGACCAACACGATCCTGTCGTTCGGGCAGGACCGGGGCTGGCGCCGCGCCACCCGGGAGGCGCTTGGACTCCGGCCGGGCCAGCGGGTGCTCGACGTCGGCGCCGGCACCGGCGTATCCACTGTGGAGCTGGCCACATCTGGGGCGTACGCGGTCGGGCTGGACCTCTCGATCGGCATGCTCCAGGCGGGGCTCCGGGTCCGGCCGGACGTGCCGCTGCTGGCCGGCGACGCCCTGCGTCTGCCCTTCGCCGACGAGACCTTCGACGCCGCGACGATCTCGTTCGCGCTGCGCAACGTGGTGGACAACGCGGCGGCCCTGCGCGAGCTGGCACGGGTTACCCGGCCGGGCGGGCGCCTGGTGGTCTGCGAGTTCAGTCACCCGACCAACGCGGCCTTCCGCACCGCCTACATGTCGTACCTGATGCGGTCGCTGCCGGCGGTGGCGCGCAAGGTGGCGAGCAACCCGGACGCGTATGTCTATTTGGCCGAGTCCATCCGTGCGTGGCCCGACCAGGCAGGTCTCGCGACCCGGATCGCGGCGTCCGGCTGGGGCCACGTCGCCTGGCGCAACCTGACGGGCGGCATAGTCGCCCTCCACCGTGCGGTCCGCCAATAGGCGCTGTGCCCGGCCCCGTCCTGGGCTGGGTTTTCTTTGCGAGGCACAGACGCGGATCGTACAAAAGGGATATTTGTGGTAGTAAGCTGCGTCACATGTTGGGGCAGACCGACGACACCGCCGACACGGTGGCGCAGATGCGGCAGCTTGCCGCCCAGGACCCTGAAGCCGCTCAGAAACTCGCCGCGGACCTGATGGCTGCGCTAGCCCGCGCAGGCGCCTCGGTGCCCGGCGAATCCGCGCCGGACCCCACGCCGCCGGCGGACTCACCCTCCGGTGGTGTCGCGCCCTGCGCGGCCGCTGACGTGGCGGCGGGCGGCCCCGCAGCCTGACCGATCAAGGTGATCTGCATCGATCAAGGACAAAAGCACACGGATCGGAGATCCAGGCACGTGCATTTGTCCTTGATCGACGGAAAGTCCGGGGAAGCGGGTCGCAGGCTGGGCTGGTTAGGGTGACCTAAGACCTGTAGGGGGCCTGGGCGGTTCTAGACTCCACTCGGAAACGCTTGTGAAGCATTTCACTAGCGCCCGAGTGGAGGTGAACCGGTGACCGACGAAGCCGACGTCATCGTCGTAGGCGCCGGTCCGGGCGGTTCGACGACCGCCTACCACCTGGCCCGGCACGGTCTCCGGGTGCTGCTGCTGGAGAAGACCGAGTTCCCCCGCGAAAAGGTCTGCGGCGACGGCCTCACCCCTCGCGCGGTCAAGCAGATCGTCAAGCTGGGCATCGACACCAGCCCGGAAAACGGCTGGCTGCACAACAAGGGCCTGCGCGTCATCGGCGGCGGCGTACGCCTGGAGCTCGACTGGCCGGAGCTCGCCAGCTTCCCCAACTACGGCCTTGTGCGCACCCGCCTCGACTTCGACGACATGCTCGCCAAGCAGGCGGTCAAGGCCGGTGCGGTGCTGCACACCAAGGCCAACGTCGTCCGGCCGGTGCTCGACGGCAACGGCCGCGCCACCGGCGTGGTGGCCGAGATCGACGGCGAGGAGAAGGAGTTCCACGCCCCGCTCACGATCGCGGCCGACGGCGTGTCCGGCCGGTTCCCGCTCGCCATGGGTCTCGCGAAGCGAGAAGACCGGCCGATCGGTGTAGCGGTCCGGCGGTACTACCACTCGCCGGTCCGGCACCAGGACGACTACCTGGAGTCGTGGCTTGAGCTGCGCAGCCGCGAGGCCGGCGAGAAGCTGCTGCCCGGATACGGCTGGATTTTCGGCATGGGCGACGGCCGGGTCAACGTAGGGCTCGGCGTGCTCAACTCCTCGGCCGCGTTCGGCAAGACGAACTACCGGCGGCTGCTGGTCGACTGGCTCGGCAGCACCCCGCCGGAGTGGGGCATGAGCGACGAGGCCAACGCCGACGGTTCGATCCTGGGCGCGGCGCTGCCGATGGGCTTCAACCGGGTGCCGCACTACACGCGGGGTGTGCTGCTGGTCGGCGACTCCGGCGGTATGGTCAACCCCTTCAATGGCGAAGGCATCGCGTACGCGATGGAGTCGGGTGAACTGGCCGCCGAGGTGGCCGTGCAGGCGCTGGCCCGTCCGGCCGGCCCCTCCCGGGAGCGCGCGCTCGCGGCGTACCCGGCTGAGCTCAAGGCCCGGTACGGCGGCTACTACCGGCTCGGCAACATTTTCGTAAAGCTCATCGGCAACCCGCAGATCATGAAGATCGCCACCAAGCACGGCATGCCGCACCCGACGCTGATGCGGTTCGTGCTGAAGCTGTTGGCCAACCTGACCGATCCGCGTGGCGGCGACGCCATGGACCGGGTCATCAACGCGATGACCAGGGTGGCCCCCGCCGTATGACGGCGTGGGTTGCCCAATAGTGTGACGTAACCGAGGCAAGGCAGGGAAAGGACGAGCAGGGGAAGACGATGTCGCTCTCGCCTTACGTACCCATCATCGGGATGTTCGCCCTCGCCGCGGGGTTCGCGGTCTTCTCGGTCGCGATCGCGCCGTTCATCGGCCCACGCCGCTACAACAAGGCCAAGCTCGCCGCGTACGAGTGCGGCATCGAGCCGTCGCCCGAGCCGATCGGCGGCGGTCGCATCCCGGTCAAGTTCTATCTGACCGCGATGCTGTTCATCATCTTCGACATCGAAATCATCTTCCTCTACCCGTGGGCCGTGTCGTTCGACTCGCTCGGCCTCTTCGGGTTCGTGGAGATGCTGCTCTTCATTGGGACGGTCTTCATCGCGTACGCCTATGTCTGGCGGCGCGGCGGGCTGGACTGGGACTGAGGATCTGGCGCCATGGGTATCGAAGAGAAGCTGCCGAGCGGCATCCTGCTGACCTCCGTCGAGAAGCTGGTCAACTGGACCCGCAAGACCTCGACGTGGGGCGCGACGTTCGGCCTCGCCTGTTGCGCCATCGAGATGATGGCCGCGGGCGCCCCGCACTACGACCTCGGTCGCTGGGGCATGGAGGTCTTCCGGGCCTCGCCTCGCCAGGCCGACTTGATGATCGTGGCGGGCCGGGTGAGCCAGAAGATGGCACCGGTGCTCCGCCAGATCTACGACCAGATGGCCGAGCCGCGCTGGGTGCTCTCGATGGGTGTCTGCGCGAGCAGCGGCGGCATGTTCAACAACTACGCGATCGTCCAGGGCGTCGACCACGTGGTGCCCGTCGACATGTACCTGCCGGGCTGCCCACCGCGGCCGGAGATGCTGATCGACGCGATCCTCAAGCTGCGCGAGAAGATCATGCAAGAGCCGCTTGGTGCGAACGGCCGCAAGATGCTGGAGGAGCGCCAGGCCCGCGGTGACGTGCCGGCCGTCGCGCCCGGTGCCATGCCCTCGTCGTACCGGTCGGACAGCGCGAAGCGGGCCGAGTGGACGCAGGCCGTCAAGGAAGGCCGCGAGGAGCAGCTCCGCATCGAGAAGTGGATGCAGGAGCAGAGGCATATGCAGGCAGGGGGTCGCTGGTAATGGTCGAGCCCAACAAGCCCAGTCAGGACCCGGGCGGTGGCGTCCCGGCCGAGGCGCCTCCGGTCGGCGCGACCGCCGGTGCGCCGGCCGAGTACCCGCCGGCCAGCCGCGCGGGCCGCGGCATGTTCGGCATCCACGGCAGTGGCGACACGTCGGGCTTCGGTGGCCTGGTGCGCCGCCGGGTGGCGCCCGCCGGAGCGGAGCAGCCGTACGGCAGCTACTTCGACGAGGTGTACGACGCTCTTGATGAAGCCTTCCCGGGGCTGGACGGTGCGATCGAGAAGGTCGTGGTCGACCGGGGCGAGCTGACGCTCCACATCAAGCCGGAGCGGATCGCCGAGGTTTGCCAGGTGATGCGCGACGACGAGTCGCTGCGCTTCGAGCTGTGCTCCAGCGTGTCCGGTGCCGATTACCTCGGGGCCGACGACCGCCGCTTGCACGTCGTCTATCACCTGACCTCGATGACGTACCGCAGGCGCGTGCGGCTGGAGGTCGCGGTAACCGCCGACAACCCGCGGGTGCCGAGCGTGACCAGCGTCTACCCGACCGCCGACTGGCAGGAGCGGGAGACGTACGACTTCTTCGGCGTCATCTTCGAGGGCCACCCCAACCTGACCCGGATTCTCATGCCGGATGACTGGGAGGGCTTCCCGCAGCGGAAGGACTACCCGCTCGGCGGCGTGCCGGTCGAGTACAAGGGCGCCGAAATCCCACCGCCGGACAAGCGGAGGAGCTACCAATGACGTACGCGACCGAGCGGGAGACGACCGAAGGCAAGGTCTTCAACGTCACCGGCGGCGACTGGGACACCGTCGTCGGTGGGGCCGACCCCATCGAGGCCGAGCACATCGTCGTCAACATGGGTCCGCAGCACCCGTCGACGCACGGCGTGCTCCGGCTGGTTCTGGAGCTCGAGGGCGAGACCGTCCGCGAGTGCCGGCTGGTCGTCGGATACCTGCACACCGGCATCGAGAAAAACCTCGAGTACCGCAACTGGGTGCAGGGCTCGACGTTCGTGACCCGGATGGACTACCTCGCGCCAATCTTCAACGAGACGGCGTACGCGCTCGCGGTCGAGAAGCTGCTCGGCATCGAAGAGCAGATCACCGAGCGGGCCACCACGATCCGGGTGCTCATGATGGAGCTCAACCGGATCGCGTCGCACCTGGTGTGGCTGGCCACGACCGGCATGGAGCTGGGCGCGATCTCGATGATGCTCTACGGCTTCCGCGAGCGTGAGTACATCCTGGAGATCTTCGAGATGATCACCGGGCTGCGCATGAACATGGCGTACGTCCGGCCCGGCGGGGTCGCGCAGGACGTGCCCGAAGAGGCGGTCAAGAAGATCCGCGACTTCCTGGAGCTGATGCCCAAGAAGCTCAAGGAGTACGAGGACCTGCTCTCCGGCCAGCCGATCTGGCACCAGCGCACCAAGGACGTCGCGGTGCTCGACGTGACCGGCTGCCTGGCGCTCGGCATCACCGGCCCGGTGCTGCGCTCCGCCGGCCTGCCCTGGGACATGCGCAAGACCATGCCCTACTGCGGCTACGAGACGTACGAGTTCGACGTGCCGACCACGACCACCGGCGACGTGTGGGGCCGGTACCTGGTGCGGGTGGCCGAGATCCGTGAGTCGCTGAAGCTCGTCGAGCAGGCGCTCGAACGGCTCAAGCCGGGCCCGATCATGGTGGCCGACAAGAAGATCGCCTGGCCGGCGCAGCTCGCGATCGGCGTGGACGGCATGGGCAACTCTCTCGAACACGTCGCGAAGATCATGGGGCAGTCGATGGAGTCCCTGATCCACCACTTCAAGCTCGTGACCGAAGGCTTCCGGGTTCCGCCGGGCCAGGTGTACGTGGGCATCGAGTCGCCGCGCGGCGAACTCGGCGTGCACGCGGTCTCCGACGGTGGCACCCGGCCGTACCGGGTGCACTACCGGGAGCCGAGCTTCATCAACCTCCAGGCCATCCCCGCGATGGCCGAGGGCGGCCTGATCGCCGACGTGATCGCCGGTGGCGCCTCGCTGGACCCCGTGATGGGTGGATGTGACCGATGACAGTGCAGTATTCCGACGACCTCAGGGCCAAGGCGATCCAGATCGTCGCGCGGTACCCCGCCGACCGGTCGCGTTCGGCCCTGCTGCCCCTGCTGCACCTCGTGCAGGCGGAAGAAGGGCACGTCTCGCCTGCCGGTGTGGAGTTCTGCGCCGAGATGCTGGGCATTACCAAGGCGCAGGTCGGAGCGGTGGCGACCTTCTACACGATGTACAAGCGCCGGCCCACCGCTGACTGGCTGGTCAGCGTCTGCACCAACACGATGTGCAATGTGCTCGGCGGCCAGGAGGTCTACGACCGGCTATCCGAGCACCTGGGCGTCGGGCACGAGGAGACCACCGCCGACGGCAGCGTCACGCTGGAGCACGCCGAGTGCCTGGCCGCCTGCGACTACGGCCCGGTCATGACGGTCAACTACGAGTTCTTCGACAAGGTCGACGCGGACGGCGCGGTCGGCCTCGTGGAGAAGCTGCGCGGTGGCGAGCGGCCGATGCCGAGCCGCGGCGCCCGGCTCTGCACTCTCAAGGAGATGGCGGTGCAGCTCGCCGGCTTCGCCGACGACCGGCCCGAGGGCGTCGCCGACGGCGTCGCGGGCGAGCCCACCCTTCGCGGGGTGCGGCTGGCCCAGGAGCACGGGATCAGCGTCCCCGGGTTCGACCCGGAGACGCCCATCAAGGCGCAGGAGGCGAAATGAGCACTGCCCCTCGGCGCGAGGTGCTGGAAAAGCTCACTCCGGTACTGACCAAGCGCTGGCTGTCGCCGGAGGCGTGGCGCCTCGACGTGTACGAGCAGCTCGACGGGTACGCGGCGCTGCGCAAGGCGTTGGCCGCCCACCCTGACGACCTGATCCAGCTCATCAAGGACTCGGGCCTGCGCGGCCGGGGCGGTGCGGGCTTCCCCACCGGCCTCAAGTGGGGCTTCATCCCGCAAAACGACGGCAAGCCGCACTACCTCGTGGTGAACGCCGATGAGGGCGAGCCGGGCACCTGCAAGGACCTGCCCCTGATGACGCACGACCCGCACTCGCTCATCGAGGGCGTGATCATCGCGGCGTACGCCATCCGCGCCAACCGCGCGTACATCTACATCCGCGGTGAGGCGGTCAACGCCGCGCGCCGGCTGCGCAACGCGGTCGACGAGGCGTACAAGGCGGGATACCTGGGCACGAACATCCTCGGCTCCGGACACGACCTCGACCTGGTCGTCCACAGTGGCGCCGGCGCCTACATCTGCGGCGAGGAAACGGCGCTGCTCGACTCGCTGGAGGGCTTCCGCGGCCAGCCCCGGCTGCGCCCGCCGTTCCCCGCGACCCACGGCCTGTACGCCAGCCCCACGGTGGTCAACAACGTCGGCACGATCGCGAGCGTGCCGTACATCGTGCTGGGCGGTGCCGCCTGGTGGAAGACCATGGGCACCGAAAAGTCGTCTGGCCCGATGATCTACTCACTGTCCGGCCGGATCACCAACCCCGGGCAGTACGAGTGCGGGCTCGGCGTCACGCTGCGCGAGCTGATCGAGCTGGCCGGCGGGATGCTACCGGGCCACAACCTGAAGTTCTGGACGCCAGGCGGCTCGTCGACGCCGCTGCTGACCGCCGAGCACATGGACGTGCCGCTCGACTTCGAGTCGGTCGCGGCCGCCGGTTCGATCCTCGGCACCACGGCGACCCAGCTCTTCTCCGACCAGGACTGCCCGGTCTACGCGACCTACAAGTGGCTGGAGTTCTACCACCACGAGTCGTGCGGCAAGTGCACCCCGTGCCGTGAGGGCAACTTCTGGATGGTGCGGGTCTACCGCCGCATCCTCTCCGGCGAGGGGACGTTCGAAGACCTCGACACCCTGCTGGACACCTGCGACAACATCCTCGGCCGCTCGTTCTGCGGTCTCGGTGACGGTGCGACCAGCCCGGTGACGTCCTCGCTGCAGTACTTCAAGCAGGACTACCTCGACTACATCGAGGGCCGCACGGCACCCCGGTTGACGGGCAAGCAGTTGGTTGGAGCGCACTGATGACCGACGTCGCCAAGAAGGCCGACACCGTCACGCTCACGATCGACGGCGTCGAGGTGACCGCGCCCAAGGGCGCGCTGCTCATCCGGGTCGCCGAGCAGCTGGGCATCGAGATCCCGCGGTTCTGCGACCACCCGCTGCTCGCGCCGGCCGGCGCCTGCCGGCAGTGCCTCGTCGAGGTGGAGGGCCAGCGCAAGCCGGTCGCCTCCTGCACCCAGACGGTGGCCGACGGCATGGTGGTGAAGACGCAGCTCACCTCACCGGTCGCCGAAAAGGCGCAGGCCGGGATCATGGAGCTGCTGCTCATCAACCACCCGCTCGACTGCCCCATGTGCGACAAGGGCGGCGAGTGTCCACTCCAGAACCAGGCGATGTCGAGCGGCCGTTCCGACACGCGTTTCCACGAGCACAAGCGCGAGTACCCGAAGCCGCTCCCGATCTCGACGCAGGTGCTGCTCGACCGCGAGCGGTGCGTGCTCTGCCAGCGCTGCACGCGGTTCTCCGACGAGATCGCCGGTGACAAGTTCATCGACCTGATGGACCGGTCGTCGGGCGAGCAGATCAACGTGTACCGGGACAGCTTCTTCGGCGAAGACAACGATGACGAGGGCGACAGCGCCGTCGAACCCTTCAACTCCTACTTCTCCGGCAATACCGTGCAGATCTGCCCGGTGGGCGCGCTCACCGGCGCCCAGTACCGGTTCCGTGCCCGCCCGTTCGACCTGGTCTCCTCGCCGAGCGTCTGTGAGCACTGCTCGGCCGGCTGCGCCCAGCGCACCGACCACCGCCGCGGCAAGGTGCTGCGCCGAATGGCCGGCGACGATCCGGCGGTCAACGAGGAGTGGAACTGCGACAAGGGCCGGTGGGGCTTCCAGTACACCACCGCGTTCGACCGGCTCACCACGCCGCTGGTGCGCGACGCCAAGACCGGCGAGCTGCGCGAGGCGCCGTGGTCTGAGGCGCTGTCGGTGGCGGCCGAGGGGCTGCGCAAGGCCCGCGACGGCGCGCACGGCATCGGCGTACTGACCGGCGGGCGGCTGACGGTCGAAGACGCGTACGCCTACGCGAAGTTCGCCCGGGTGGCCCTGCGCACCAACGACATCGACTTCCGGGCCCGACCGGTCTCGCAGGAGGAAGCCGACTTCCTGGCGAGCACGGTGGTGGGCAGCACAGAGGTAACCTACGCCGACGTCGAGAAGGCGCCGGTCGTGGTCATCGCCGGGCTGGAGCCCGAAGAGGAGTGCCCGATCCTGTTCCTCCGGCTGCGCAAGGCGAGCCGGAAGGGCAAGCAGAAGGTGCTGGCGCTCTCGCCGTTCGTCAGCCGCGGCCTGGAAAAGCTGGGCGCGTCGGTGGGCATCACGGTGCCGGGTGACGAGGCCAGGGTGCTGACCGACGACGAGCGGTTCGCCGAGGCGCTGCGCACCGAGGGCGCGATCCTGATCGTCGGCGAGCGGCTCGCCACCGTCCCTGGTGGACTGTCGGCCGCCGTCACGCTCGCCGCGCGTACCGGAGCGAAGCTGGCCTGGGTGCCGCGGCGCGCGGGTGACCGCGGCGCTATCGACGCAGGCTGCCTTCCCAACCTGTTGCCCGGCGGGCGCCTGGTCACCGACGCGGCCGCGCGGGCCGAGCTGGCTGGAGCATGGGACCTTGAGGCCGGGGTCATCCCGAGCCAGGCCGGCCGAGACACCGACGGAATCGTCGCGGCGGCGGCCGGCGGCCGGATCGGCGCGCTGCTCGTCGCGGGCGTCGACCCCGCCGACCTGTCCGACCCGCGCCTCGCCGAGCAGGCGCTCGACACGGTGCCGTTCCTGATCAGCTTCGAGGTGCGAAACAGCGCGGTCAGTCGCCGCGCTGACGTGGTCTTCCCGGTCGCTCCGGTGGTCGAGAAGGCTGGCAGCTTCGTCGACTGGGAAGGGCGCCTGCGCACGTTCGAGGCGGTGCTGGAGACGCCGGCGATGACCGACGGCCGCGTGCTCGACGCGCTCGCCGCGCAGCTCGGCATCCAGCTCGGGACCGGCCAGGTCAACCTGGTCCGCCGCGAGCTGGGTTCGCTTCCCGCGACCCGCGCCGAGCGGCCGGCAGCGCCGCTGGCCGCCTCGCGGCCGGTGCCGCGGCCGAACGCGGGCGAGGCGGTGCTGGCGACCTGGCACCAGCTCATCGACCTGGGCAGCCTGACCGACGGCGACGAGTACCTGGGCGGCACTGCCCGACCGCCTGTCGTGCGGCTGTCGAAGGCCACGGCCGAGCGGCTCGGCGTGGCCGAGGGTGACCCGGTGACGGTGGGCACCGACCGTGGGGCGATCACCCTGCCGGCGGCGCTCACGGAGCTGCCCGACACGGTGGTCTGGCTGCCGACGAACTCTCCGGGCTCGACCGTCCGCCGCGCGCTCGGCGTCACGTCGGGCGCGGTGGTCCGGCTTTCGAAGGGGAGCACCCTGTGAGCGCGAGGAGTGAGCTTCGACGGCTTGGAGCCGCGTGCGGACGTCCGCCTGCGAGCCCCGCGGTCGCGAACGAAAGGCAGGCGCAGTGATCGTCGCCCAGGACCCGACCCTCCAGGATTTCGGCCATGACCCGTGGTGGCTGGTCATCGTCAAGATCGTGGCGGTCTTCGCCTTCGGCATGGTGATGACGCTGCTCGGCGTGTGGTTCGAGCGCCGCGTCGTCGCTCGCATGGCGGTGCGCCCCGGCCCCAACCAGGCTGGCCCGCTCGGCCTGCTGCAGACGCTGGCCGACGGCCTGAAGGGCGCGTTCAAGGAAGACATCATGCCGCGCACCGCGGACAAGGTGGTCTTCTTCTTCGCGCCGACGGTCGCGGTGATCTGCGGTTTCACGGCGTTGACGGTGATCCCGTTCGGCCCGATGGTGAGCATCGCGGGACACCAGACACCCCTGCAGGTCACCGACGTGCCGGTCTCGGTGCTGCTGGTCTTCGCCTGCTCCGGGATGGCCGTCTACGGCATCGTGCTCGGCGGCTGGGCGTCCGGCTCGACGTACCCGCTCCTCGGCGGTCTGCGGTCGAGCGCTCAGATGATCTCGTACGAGGTCTCGATGGGCCTGTCGATCGTCGCGGTGTTCATGACCGCCGGCTCGGCGTCGACCAGCCAGATCGTCGCGGCACAGCGCAGCGGCCAGCCGATCAACCTCTTCGGCCTGGACGTGACCGCGCCGGGCTGGTACGCGATCCTGCTGATCCCCAGCTTCCTGATCTTCTGCATCGCGGCGGTCGGTGAGACCAACCGGGCGCCGTTCGACCTGCCCGAGGCCGAGTCGGAGCTCGTCGCCGGCTACATGACCGAGTACTCGTCGCTGAAGTTCCTGCTCTTCATGATGTCCGAGTACGTGGCCATGGTCGGCATGTCCGCGATGGTGACCACGCTCTTCCTTGGTGGCTGGCGGGCCATTCCGCCGATCACCACCTTCTGGGAGGGCGCCAACTCCGGCTGGTGGCCGCTGCTGTGGTTCACCACCAAGGTCGTACTGATGCTGTTCGTCTTCGTGTGGCTGCGGGCAACGCTGCCCCGGCTCCGGTACGACCAGTTCATGCGGCTCAACTGGCGGGTGATGCTGCCGATCAGCCTGGTGTGGATCCTCGTTCTCGCCGGCATCAAGGTGCTGCGCGAAGACGTCGACAGCACCTCGCGGAACCTGATCCTCGCGGGCGCCATCGTCGCGGCACTCCTGGCGGCGTTGCTCTGGCCGTCGAAGAAGAAGCCACCGGCGCCGACGCTGGAGGAGCTCGCCAGCTCGCGCCCGGCGGGCAGCTTCCCGCTGCCGCCGATGGACCTGACGGTGCCGCCGAGCCCGCGGGCCCGCCGCGCGGTGGCCGAACGGGAGCCGGCGAACGTCGGCGCCGCACCCGAAGGAGAGCAAGAATGAGCGCATTGGGCGCTGTGAAGGGCTTCGGGGTCACCTTCGCCCACATGTTCCGCAAGACGGTGACCACGAAGTACCCGTTCGAGACCCCGGTGACGGCGCCGCGCTATCACGGGCGGCACATCCTCAACCGGCACCCGGACGGCCTGGAGAAGTGCATCGGCTGCGAGTTGTGCGCCTGGGCCTGCCCGGCCGACGCCATCTACGTCGAGGGCGCCGACAACACCGAGGAAGCGCGCTTCTCCCCCGGGGAGCGGTACGCGGTCACGTACCAGATCAACTATGCCCGCTGCATCTTCTGTGGACTGTGCATCGAGGCCTGCCCGACCCGGTCGCTGACCATGAGCAACGAGTACGAGCTGGCCCGCGACTCCCGCCAGGACCTCATCTTCACGAAGGAGCAGTTGCTGGCGCCGCTGCTGCCCGGCATGGAGCAGCCGCCACACGACATGTACCTGGGTGAGACCGAGAAGGACTACTACCTCGGTGCGCTGACCAACCCGGGCACCTCGGCGGGCGCCGAGCGGGCGCCGTGGTCCGACCAGGAGACCGTGGACGGATCGGGGGCACCCGCATGAGCACCGGTGAAGCCGTCACCTTCTGGATCCTGGTCTGGCCGGCCCTCGTCGGCGCGATCGGCATGGTGCTGGCCCGCAACGCGATCCACTCGGCGCTGTGGCTCGTGCTGACGATGCTGAGCATCGGCGTCTTCTACGTGCTTCAGGCGGCGCCGTTCATCGGCCTGGCACAGATCATCGTCTACACCGGCGCCATCATGATGCTGTTCCTCTTCGTGCTGATGCTGGTCGGCCGGGACGCGTCGGATTCGCTCATAGAAACGCTACGCGGCCAGCGCGTCGCCGCGGTGCTGCTGGGAATCGGGTTCGCGGCGCTGGTCGGCACCGGCGTGTACCGTGCGCTCGACAACGCCACGCCCGCCGGGCTGGAGCAGGCCAACGCGCAGGGCAACGTCGAGGGCATCGCGCGGCTGCTGTTCACCAAGTACGTCTTCGCCTTCGAGGTGACCTCGGCGCTGCTGATCACGGCGGCGGTGGGCGCGATGGTGCTGGCGCACAAGGAGCGGCGCAGGGGTGAGAAGCGCGGCCAGCCGGAGACCATGCGGGCCCGCTTCCTGCCCGGTAACTACCCCGGCCCGAAGCCAGGTCCCGGCGTGTACGCCACGTCCGACTCGGTCGCCACGCCGGGTCGCCTGCCGGACGGCACGCTGACCGACCGCAGCACCTCCAAGATCCTGCCCGTGCGCGAGCTGACTTCGTCGGAGTCGGCGCCGAAGGGTACTGAGAAGTGAGCGCAGCGAACGATCGGAAAGAGGGCACTGCGAAGTGAGTCCTTCTAATCCTGAGTGGTATCTCGTGTTGGCGACGGTGCTGTTCACGATCGGCGCCACCGGTGTGCTGATCCGGCGCAACGCCATCGTGCTGTTCATGTGCGTCGAGCTGATGCTGAACGCGGCCAACCTCGCGCTCGTGACGTTCAGCCGGATGAACGGCAACCTCGATGGCCAGATCATGGCGTTCTTCGTCATGGTGGTCGCCGCCGCCGAGGTGGTCGTCGGCCTCGCCATCATCATGTCCATCTTCCGTACGCGCCGGTCGGCCAGCGTCGACGACGCAAACCTGCTGAAGTACTGAGACTGAGGCGGAAATGCACGACGTATTGAAAGGTGCGCACGCTGCGCCTGCTGAGAACGCGGTCAACTACGTTGCCGCGAGTGGGCTGCTCTCCAGCGTCTGGCTGCTGATCGCCATCCCGCTGGCCAGCGCGGCGGTCCTGCTGCTGCTCGGCCGGCGCGCTGACAAGTGGGGGCACTGGCTCGGCGTGGCCAGCGTCGGGGTCGCCTTCGTGCTGGGCCTGACGTACTTCTTCCAGCTCCGCGGCCTCGACAACCGTGCGGTCGAGCTGAGTCTGTTCGACTACATCGAGGTCGGCTCGCTGCACGTCGACTTCGGCCTGCTCTTCGACCCGCTGTCTGCGGTGTTCGTGCTGCTGATCACCGGCGTTGGCTTCCTGATCCACCTGTACGCGGTCGGCTACATGGAGCACGACGAGGGCCGGCGCCGGTTCTTCGGGTACTTCAACCTCTTCGTCGCCGCGATGCTCCTGCTGGTGCTGGGCAACAACTACGTGATGCTCTACATCGGCTGGGAGGGCGTGGGTCTCGCCTCGTACCTGCTGATCTCGTTCTGGGTGACCCGGCCGTCGGCGGCCACCGCCGGCAAGAAGGCGTTCCTGATGAACCGCGTCGGTGACGCCGGGTTCGCGATCGCCATCTTCCTGATGTTCGCCCAGCTCGGCACCACGCAGTACGACGAGGTGTTCAACGGGATCGGCGCGGTCGCCTCCGGCACCATCCTCATCATGGGCCTGCTCCTGCTGCTCGGCGCCGCGGGCAAGTCCGGCCAGTTCCCGCTCCAGGCGTGGTTGCCGGACGCGATGGAGGGCCCGACCCCGGTGTCGGCCCTTATCCACGCGGCCACGATGGTGACCGCGGGCGTGTACCTGATCGCCCGGTCCAACCCGATCTTCTCGCAGAACGCGACGCTCCAGACCGTCGTGGTCAGCGTCGGCGCGCTCACGCTCCTGATCGGCTGCATCATCGGTTGCGCCAAGGACGACATCAAGCGCGTGCTGGCCTGGTCGACGGTGTCGCAGATCGGCTACATGTTCCTCGGCGTCGGGCTCGGCGGTGCGGCGTACGCGCTGGCGATCGTGCACCTGCTCGCGCACGGCTTCTTCAAGGCCGGCCTGTTCCTCGGTGCCGGCTCGGTGATGCACGGCATGCACGACCAGACCGACATCCGCCGATTCGGCGGGCTGTGGCGGTACATGAGGATCACCTGGGCCACGTTCGGCCTGGCGTGGCTCGCCATCATCGGCCTGCCGCCGCTGTCCGGCTTCTTCTCCAAGGAGCCGATCATCGTGGCGGCGTACGAGCGGGAGGGCTGGACGGCCTGGCTCTTCGGCACGGCCGCGCTGATCGGCGCCGGTGTCACCGCGTTCTACATGACCCGGCTGTTCGTGCTGACGTTCCACGGGCCGAAGCGGTGGACCGAAGACATCGACCACCCGCACGAGTCGCCGCCGGTCATGACCGTGCCGCTCGTGCTGCTCGCCGTGGGCTCGGTGGCGGCCGGTGGCCTGATGGCGACCTCGGTGCCCGACTGGCTGGTGCCGGCGCTCGGCGACCACTCCGGCGAAGAGGTCCACGCGGTCATGTCGCACGGCCTGATCACGGCACTGTCCATCGTGGTCACGCTGCTCGGCGTCGGCCTGGCGTACGCGCTGTTCCGCAACGGCACCGCCCTGCGGGAGCAGCCGGCGGGCCCGGTCGTGACGGCCGCTCGCCGCAACCTGTACGCCGACGCGTTCAACGAGGCGGTCTTCGAGAAGCCCGGCATCTTCCTTACCCGGGCGCTCGTCTTCCTCGACAACCGAGGCATCGACGGGCTGGTCAACGGGCTCGCCGCCGGGGTTGGTGGCGGCTCCAGCCGGCTGCGTCGCCTCCAGACCGGCTTCGTGCGGTCGTACGCGATGTCCATGCTCACGGGTGCGCTGCTGGTCGTGGCCGCGTTCCTCGCTCTCCAGCTTGGGTGGCTGGCGTGACGAACATTATTCGTCCGCCCCACACCGCGGACGGCGAGCTGACGACGGAGATAGAGGACGAATAATGTTCGCAGACTTTCCGTTCCTGTCCATCCTGACCGGCGTCCCGCTGGTCGGCGCGCTGATCGTGGCGTTCCTGCCGCGGGCGAAGCCCGAGCTGGCCAAGCGGGTGGCGTTCGTCTGGTCGCTCGCGGTGCTGGCGCTCGCGGTCGTGATGTGGATCGCGTACGACGCCGGCGGTGATCGCTTCCAGTTCCGCGAGTCGTACACCTGGATCCCCGCCTGGGACGCCAAGTTCACGTTCGCGGTCGACGGCATCGCGCTGGTCATGCTGCTGCTGATCGCGGTGCTGGTGCCGCTGGTCATCCTGGCCTCGTGGCACGACGCCGACGCGTCGCGGCGCAGCGTGCCGGTGTACTTCGCGCTGCTGCTCGTCCTGGAGAGCACGATGATCGGCGTCTTCGCGGCCGCCGACGTCTTCCTGTTCTACGTGTTCTTCGAGGTCATGCTCGTGCCGATGTACTTCCTCATCGGCTCGTACGGCGGACAGCGGCGCCAGTACGCCGCGGTGAAGTTCTTCCTGTACTCGCTGGTCGGCGGCCTCTTCATGCTGGCCGCGGTGATCGGACTGTGGGCGCTCGGCGGCCACACGTTCGACTGGCAGCAGCTGCTGTCGGCCGACTTCTCCACCGGCACCGAGCGCTGGCTGTTCCTGGGCTTCTTTGTGGCATTCGCCATCAAGGCGCCATTCTTCCCGTTCCACACCTGGCTGCCGGACGCCGGTGGCGCCGCGCCGGCCGGTTCGGCGGCGCTGCTCGTCGGCGTGCTCGACAAGGTGGGCACGTTCGGCATCCTGCGGTACTGCCTGCCGCTGTTTCCCGAGGCTTCCACCTGGTTCGCGCCGTACGCCATGGCCCTCGCGGTGATCGGCATCATCTACGCGGCCCTGCTCGCGGTCGGGCAGAACGACCTCAAGCGGCTCGTGTCGTACACCTCGATCGCCCACTTCGGGTTCATCGGCGTCGGCATCTTCGCGTTCACCACCCAGGCCGGCACCGGCGCGGTGCTGTACATGCTCAACCACGGTCTCGCCACCGGCCTGCTCTTCCTCGTGGTCGGCATGTTCGTCGCCCGGCGCGGCTCTTCGCTGATCAGCGACTTCGGCGGCGCCGGCAAGCTGGTGCCGCTGCTCGCGGGCGTGCTCTTCTTCGCCGGCCTCGCGTCGCTGGCGCTGCCCGGCACGGCGCCGTTCGTGTCCGAGTTCCTCGTGCTGATCGGCACGTTCACGGTCAACAAGACGGTCGCGGTGATCGCGACCGCCGGCATCATCCTGGCCGCCGCGTACGTGCTGTGGATGGTGCAGCGCACCACCCAGGGCACGCTCAACCCGGCGCTGGCCACTGTGGACGCGATGCGGCGTGACCTGACCGTCCGGGAGAAGGTCGTGGTCGCGCCGCTGATCGCGCTGCTTCTCGTGCTCGGCTTCTACCCGAAGCCGGTCACCGACGTCATCAACCCGGCTGTGCAGGCCACCATGCAGGACATCCAGAAGACGGACCCTGCGCCGGCCATTACGGAGGCGGCAAAATAATGGAAGACCTCAGCCTGCCGAAGATCGACTATGCGGCCATCGCGCCCATGTTGATCCTGTTCGGCGTCGCCTGCCTCGGGGTGCTCTTCGAGGCCGTGCTGCCCAAGGCCGCGCGCCGTTCGGCGCAGCTGGTCCTGGCCCTGCTCGGCCTGTTGGCGGCGCTCGTCATGATCGTCGTGGAGGCCGACACCCGGGTGCTCACGGCGGGCGGGGCGGTCGCGATCGACGGGCCGACGCTCTTCCTGCAGGGCGCGATCATCGTGCTCGGCATCATGGCGCTGCTGCTGATCGGTGACCGAGCCCTGGAGCACGGTGGCGCGTTCGTCGCGCAGGCCGCGGTCACGGTGGGCTCCGAGGCCGACCGTCGCCAGGCCGTCAAGGAGCAGGGCGCCACCGAGGTGTACCCGCTCAGCGTTTTCGCGATCGCCGGCATGCTGCTCTTCGTCGCCGCCAACGACCTGCTGACGATGTTCGTCGCGCTCGAGGTCTTCTCCCTGCCGCTGTACCTGCTGTGCGCGCTGGCCCGCCGTCGCCGCCTGCTCAGCCAGGAGGCCGCGCTCAAGTACTTCCTGCTCGGCGCGTACGCGTCGGCGTTCTTCCTCTTCGGCGTGGCCCTCGTGTACGGCTTCGCGGGCGGCGTCGAGTTCGGCACCATCCACGACGCGGTGACCGAGTCGGCGCAGAGCACGGTGCTGCTGTACGCCGGCCTTGCAATGATCGCGATCGGCCTGCTCTTCAAGGCCGCGGCCGCCCCGTTCCACGTGTGGACGCCCGACGTGTACCAGGGCGCGCCGACCCCGATCACGGGCCTGATGGCGGCGTGCACCAAGGTGGCCGCGTTCGGTGGCATGCTGCGCGTGCTGTACGTCGGCTTCGACGGGGTCGCGTGGGACTACACGCCGATTCTCGGCGCTGTGGCGGTGCTCACCATGCTCATCGGCGCTGTGCTCGCGGTGACGCAGACCGACATCAAGCGACTGTTGGCGTACTCGTCGATCGCCAACGCCGGTTACCTGATGGTGGGCGTGCTCGCGCTCTCCAAGGACGGCCTGTCGAGCACGATGTTCTACCTGGTGGCGTACGGCTTCACGGTGATCGCCGCGTTCGGCGTGGTGACGCTGGTGCGTGACGCCGACGGCGAGGCTACCCATCTGTCGCGTTGGGCCGGTCTTGGCCGCCGTTCGCCGCTGTACGCGGGCATCTTCACCTTCATCCTGCTGGCGTTCGCCGGCATCCCGCTGACCAGCGGCTTCATCGCGAAGTTCGCGGTCTTCGGCGCGGCGCTCGACGCGGGTGAGGTGTGGCTGGTCGTGTTCGGTGTGATTACGAGCATGCTGCTGGCGTTCCCGTACCTGCGGGTGGTCGTGATGATGTGGCTCTCCGAGCCCGGCGAGTCCACGCCCACGGTCTCGATCCCGGGTGGCCTGACGGCGGCGGCGCTGGTGATCGGCGTCGTGGCCACGCTGGTGCTCGGCGTCGCTCCCGCACCTTTGCTGGATCTCACGACCAGCGCGGCAGACTTCGTGCGCTGACGGCCACAACGGGGCCTCCCGGAGACGCGCCGGGAATCCCGTGTGGCATCGTGGGGATGTGGACGGGGTGCTGGCAGCTGGCGGACTGACGTCGATCGGGGTCGATTTTATCGACCCCGCGCTCGAAGCGTCGGTTCTACAGACGTTGGCAGAGGTCGAGCGCGAGCTGCGCACCGGTGTCGAGAGCGCCGACCCGTTCGTCACCGAGGCGGCGCGCCACCTGGTCGAGGCCGGCGGCAAGCGGTTCCGGCCGCTGCTCGTGGCGCTGGGTGCGCACTTCGGTGACCCGCGTGCGCCGCTGGTGGTGCCGGCGGCCGTGGTGATGGAGCTCACCCACCTCGCGACGCTGTACCACGACGACGTCATGGACGAGGCGCCCGTGCGCCGGGGCGCCCCGAGCGCCAACTCCCGCTGGACCAACTCGGTGGCGATCCTCGTGGGCGACTATCTCTTCGCCCGCGCCGCCGACATCGCGGCCGACCTCGGCACCGAGGCGGTTCGCTTGCAGGCGCGCACGTTCGCCCGGCTGGTACACGGCCAGATCGCCGAGACGGTCGGCCCGCGCGCGGGCGACGACCCGGTCGTCCACTACCTCGACGTGATCTCGGAAAAGACCGGTTCGCTGATCGCCACGTCGGCGCGGTTCGGCGGCATGTTCGGCCACGCGGAGCCGGCGCACATCGAGGCGCTCGCGGGGTATGGCGAGACGATCGGCGTGGCGTTCCAGCTCTCCGACGACCTGCTCGACATCGCCTCCGACTCGCTGCAGTCCGGCAAGACGCCGGGCACCGATCTGCGCGAGGGCGTGCCGACGCTGCCGGTGCTGTACGCGCTGGCCGCTGACGACGCCGACGCCGCGTCGGTGCGCCTGCGGGAGATCCTGTCGGCCGGCCCGGTGACCGACGACGCCCTGCACGCCGAGGCGCTGGGTCTGCTGCGCGAGTCGCCGGCGCTCAAGCGGGCCCGCGAGACGGTCCGCACGTACGCCGAGGATGCCCGGGCCCGGCTGGCGCCACTGCCCGACAGTTCGGCGCGGCGGGCGATGGAGTCGCTCTGCGACTTCATCGCGGATCGCACCGGCTGAGGTCGTAAACCCGACAGTGGGCCCGAAAAAATAGTCGGGCGTATCAACATAAAGTCGTGCTACCCCTACCGTCGGTCGCCGTAGATGTGGTCTCTTCGATCCGAACGGGCGTTTCGCTCGTGCACGGTTTTTCATATGGTGTAAGTCCCCGGCGGCGGAGGTGGTTGTGCGCGACCCCTTGGCGGAACCTTCCGACCTGATCCGTAGCGTCTCTCGCGCGCTGCGAGTCCTGGAAGCGGTGGGAAGGGCCCCGCGAGGCCTGACCGTCAAACAGATCGCCCGGCGTTGCGAGTTGACTGTCGCGACGACGTACCACTTGGTGCGCACGCTCGCGTACGAGGGCTACGTGATCCGGCGGGAAGACGGCACGTACATCGTGGGGCTCGAGGTGGCAGATCGGTACCGCGAGCTGGTCGCGGCGTTCCGTGGCCCGCCCAGCATCGGCGAGGCGTTGCGCCGTGCCGCGATCGAGACCGGATACAGCCACTTCGTGGGCCGGTTCGTCGGTGGGCGGGTGGCGATCACCGCCGCGGCGGAGGGGCCGCGCTCGCCGTACCTGGAAGACCTGATGCCCGGGTACGACGAGGGCGCGCACGCGACGGCGCTGGGAAAGGCTCTCCTGGCCACGCTGACGGCCGATCAGCGCTTCCGGTACCTCAAGGAGTGGGGTATGCGGCAGTTCACGCAGCAAACGCTCACGACGCCGGAGGCGTTCGAGGCTGATCTCGCTGCCGGTGACCGGCGCGGGATGCAGGTCGAGATGAACCAGTACCGGCAGGGCGTCGGCTGCGCGGCCGTGATGGTGACGCAGGACAAAGACATGGAACGACGGGTGGCGTTGGCCTGCGCGATGCCGGTGGCGGAGCTGATGACGTCGGCGCGGGTGGTGCGCACCCGGCTGATGACCCTGGCGAAGGGCCTGGCCGAGACGATCGCCGCGGACGTGTGAGGCGCCCCCGTGGGGGCGCCTCAACGCCGTCGAGCTAGCTGCCGACGGCGCGGCCGTCCAGGCGCCACGTGCAGACCACGCCTGGCTTGGCGTAGTCGCCGTCCGGCCACGTGGAGGCCGGGTTCTCGACCGACGCACCGGTGATCTCGCCGGGGTGCTGCACCGCGACGAAGACCGACCGGTTGTCGGCGGTGATGAACGGGCCGCAGGTCTCCGCGCCGAGCGGCACGGTGAGGAACTGCTTCAGGTGGCCGCGCTCCGGGCCCTCGATGGCGGTCGCGAAGAGGCCGTCGTTGCTGCCCAGCGCGTTGCCGTCGGTGGAGATCCAGAGGTTGCCGGCGCCGTCGAACGCCACGTTGTCCGGGCAGGAGATCGGCGAGACCTTGGTCTTGTCGTACCCGGCGAAGTACGTCGACGCGTCTGTCGGGTCACCGCAGACGATCGGCAGCGACCAGGTGAAGGTCTCGGCGGCGTTGTCGCCCCGGTCCTCGACCACTTCGAGGATGTGCCCGTGCTTGTTGGCGTTGCGCGGGTTCGCCTCGTCGGCCTTCGGGTTGGTGCCGGTGCCGCGGTTGGTGTTGTTGGTAAGCGCCACGTAGACCTTGCCGGTCAGGAGGCTGGGCTCGACGTCCTCGGGACGGTCCATCTTGGTCGCGCCCACCGCGTCGCCGGCCAGCCGGGTGAACGTGAGCACGTCGGCAGCGGTCATACCGTCCACGTAGGACTTGTTGCCCCGTACCAGCTTGATCCAGCGGCCGGTGCCGTTGAACGCGCCGTCGGTGGGCAGCTTGCCCATACCGTCGATCTCGGCGGCGCTGGTGTAGTCGAGCTTCGCCACGTACAGCGAGCCGGACTCCAGCAGCGTCAGGTTGTGCTTGCGGGCAACCCACGAGTTCCCCGGCATGTACTTCTTGTCCGAGACGAACTTGTACAGGTAGTCGAACCGCTCGTCGTCGCCCATGTACGCCACGACGTGGCCGTCCTTGGCGACGATGACGTTCGCGCCCTCGTGCTTGAAACGCCCGAGTGCGGTGTGCTTGCGCGGCTTGGCCTCCGGGTCGAACGGGTCCACCTCGACGATCCAGCCGAAGCGGTGCGCCTCGTTGGGGTGCTTGGCGAGGTCGAAGCGCTCGTCTGCGCGGTCCCACTTGCGGCTGTCGCTCGGGTACCGGGCGGTCGTGGAGATGCCGTAGCGGGCCAGCTTCGGCTTTAGCGCCTCGGGCACGCTGTCGCCGCCCACGAAGTACTGGTTGAAGTTTTCCTCACCGGAGAGCACCGTGCCCCACGGGGTCACGCCGCCGGCGCAGTTGTTGAGCGTGCCGATCGCCACCTTGCCGCGCGGGTCGGCCGCGGTCTTGAGCCACGCCGAGCCGGCCGCCGGACCAGTGAACTCGAACCGCGTGGACAGCGCGGTGATCCGCCGGTTGTACGGCCGCGGGCCCTTGCTGACCGGCATCCACTCGCCGCTGTTGCCGACCCGCTCGATCTCGACCACGGAGAGGCCGTGCGCGGCGATCGCCACCCTGAGCTGCTCGACCGAGAGCGCGTCCATGGTGGTGAAGCCGGGGAACATCAGGTTTTCGTTGGTGTACTCGTGGTTGACCACGAGGAGGGCACGGCGGCCGCGCTTGTCGACCGGCAGCACCGCGACGAAGTCGTTGTTGTAGCCGAACTGCTTGGACTGCGCCGCCGCGGTCTGGTTGTCCAGGTCGAAGTCGGGCGCGCCCGGCACCACCGGGTCGCCCCAGCGGATGACGACCGCGTGGTCGTACCCGTTGGGCACGACGAGGGTGTCGAGCTTGTTCGGCGGGATTGGCTTGAACGTCAGGGCGCCGCTGAACCTCGCCGGCTTCAGCGCGTCCGTGTCCGGCGCGGCGCCGCCTGCGGCCCCTGCGGCGAGAGCGGGCGTGGCGCCGGCGGCAGTTGCGCCGGCGAAGCCGAGCACGAGGGCGCCGACGGCGCCCGCCCGGACGACGCCGCGGCGCGATACCTCCGTGCGCACCACGTCACCGAAGTACGGGTTGTCCGAGTCGTTCGGTACCGGGTGGTCGCACGCGTTGCCGCAACGGTACTGACAGGTCATCGCGCTGCGCCCGCCGTGCCCGGTCTGGCCGAGCAACGGGAGCAGCCGCGGTCGGTCACTCATCTTTGGGGAGCCTCCTCGCTATCCGGTGCCTCCGAGGCAGGCACCGAGCAGGACGCTAGGAGCAGGCTATGAGCGCTGCTCAGATACGTCGTGAACGGAAGGTGAACGAGGCTGGATGAACCGCTCGGCGATCTCGTGCGTAAAAGTGGGCGAAGGGAGGCGCGGGTGGCTTGACCGACCAGGATGCCCAATTGCTGCGTGCGCTGCAGGACGAACACGGCGACGCACTATTCGCCCACGCCCTGCGGCTCGCGGGGGGCGACCGGCAACGTGCCGAGGATCTTGTGCAGGAGACGCTGCTACGTGCGTGGCGGCACCCCGAAGCACTCGATCCCCAGCGTGGCTCGGTACGGGCCTGGTTATTCACCACCGCGCGCAACCTGGCAATCGATGCGTGGCGGCGGCGTTCCGCCCGGGTCGGGGAGATCGTCACCGACGAGCTGCCCGAGCCGCCGCCCGCGGTGGACGAGGCTGACCGGGCGGTAGAGGCCTGGACCGTCGCCGAGGCCCTGGGGAGGTTGTCCGCGTCCCACCGCGAGGTGCTCGTGGAGTGCTTCTACGAAGGGCGTTCAGTAGCCGAGGCGGCGACCCGGTTGGGCGTGCCCGCGGGCACGATCAAGTCCCGTACGCACTACGCGCTGCGTTCGCTGCGGCTGGTATTGGAGGAGATGGGGGTGACGAGATGAGGTGCGACTACGAATACGACAGTGGTGCCTACGTGCTCGGTGCCCTGTCGCCCGGGGAGCGGGCCGCGTACGAGCGGCATCTGGCCGGCTGCCCGACCTGCCGCGAGGCGGTCGGCGACGTGGCCGTGCTCCCGGGGCTCCTCGGCCGGCTCGACCCGGCCGGTCTGGAGACGCTCTCCTCCGGGCCGTCGAACGAGTCGCGGATGCCCCAGCTACTCGCCGCGGTCTCGGACTCGCGCCGACGTGAGAAGGCCAGCCGGCGCTGGCGATCGGCTGGCTCCATGCTCGCGGCCGCCTGCTTGGCGCTCTTCGTCGGCCTGGGCGTCGGCATCCTGCGCGACGGCGGCCCGGCGGGCACGACGCCGCAGCAGGTGCAACTCGCCTCGATGCGGTCCGTCGCGCCCGAAGCGCCGGTGACCGCCGAGGTCGGGCTGACGACCACGAGATGGGGCACCGTGGTGACGATGCACTGCTCGTACACCGGACACCCCGGCGAAAACAAGGCGTACACGTACCGGTTGATCGCGTATGACACAGAGGGTGACGAGGAGCAGATCAGCTCCTGGTCGGTGTCACCGGGGGCAGACCTGAAGCTCTCCGGCATGACCAGCTTCTCTGGCGCCAAACTATCCAAAATCGTCCTAACCAAGAAGGACGGCACTCCACTGCTGGAGTACCGCGTCCCATAACGGCGGCGTCCGACCACCTTCTGGGAATTGGCCCGAGACCAGAGTGGGGTCTCGGGCTAGTTTCACCTTGTGTCGATCATCGGGCGCCGCGACGGGTACGAACTGTCCACCGACCCTGCGCGCCTCGATGTCGACCGGGTTCACCGCTGGCTGTCGACCGACGCCTACTGGGCGCTCGACCGGCCGCGCGACGTGGTCGAGCGGGCCGTCGCTGGCTCGTTGGTGTTCGGCGTCTACCGGGCCGGCGACGGTGAGCAGGTGGCCTTCGCCCGCACCGTGACGGACGAAGCGACGTTCGCGTGGCTCTGCGACGTGTACGTCGACCGGTCCGCGCGCGGCAACGGCCTGGGGACGTGGCTGGTGAGCTGTGTCCGGGATCACCTGGCAGCCGCTGGCGTCCGGCGCATCCTGCTGGCCACGCTGGATGCACACGGCGTGTACGAAAAGTTGGGGTTCACCCCGATTGTCGAGCCGGGCCGCTGGATGGAGCTAGACCGGCGGCCAGCGACCAGGGACAACACCGCATGAGCGAGTTACGCAAGGGCTACCTGTACGCCTTTGCCGCATACACGATCTGGGGCTTCTTCCCGATCTACATCAAGCTCCTCCGGCCGTCGGCGCCGGTGGAGATCCTCGCGCACCGGGTGGTGTGGTCGGTCGCCTTCGTGGCGTTGGTGCTCACGGTCGTCCGTAGCTGGCGCTTCCTCGGCACGCTGCTCCGGCGGCCACGGTTGCTGGCTGGCATCACGCTGGCCGCCGCGCTGATCGCGGTCAACTGGGGCATGTACATCTACGGCGTCAACTCCGACCGTGTGGTGGAGACGGCGCTCGGGTACTTCATCGGGCCGCTCGTCATGGTGCTGCTCGGCGTGACGATCCTGCGCGAGCGCCTGCGCCCCGCGGCTTGGGCGGCGCTCGGCATCAGCGCCGTCGCGGTCACCGTGCTGACGATCGACTACGGCCGCCTGCCGTACATCGCGCTGTCCCTGGCGGCCAGCTTCAGCGCGTACAGCCTGGTCAAGAAGCGGCTCGGGCTGCCGGCGGCGGAGGCGTTCTTCGTCGAGTCGGCCGCCTTGGCGCTGCCCGCGCTCGGTTACCTCGGCTGGCTGGTGTGGCAGGGCGGGTCGACGTTCGGCCAGGTGTCCGCGGGGCACACGCTGGCGCTGGCGCTGGCCGGCGCGGCGACCGCGACGCCGCTGATGCTCTTCGCCGGTGCGGCCAACCGGATTCCGCTGACCGCCCTCGGCATCATGCAGTACATCGGGCCGGTGCTGCAGTTCGCGACCGGTGTGCTCGTCTTCCACGAGCCGATGCCACCGGTACGGCTGGCCGGCTTCGCGCTGGTCTGGCTGGCGCTCGTGATCTTCACCGTCGATGGGCTGCGACAGGCGCGATCCGCGGCGGCCGTGCGGCGCGCGACCATGCCGGCACCAGAGGCCGCCGCGGCCCGGTAGGGCCTTGCCCTCGTTCAAGGGAAACCGCATCGATCAAGGGCAAATGCACGCGGATCTGAGATCAACCACGTGCCTTTGCCCTTGATCGACGAGGTGCGGGCGCGGGACGGTGGTTAGTCGCGGTCCTTCACGACGAAGTTGAGGATGCTGCTGGCTATGCCGACGATCAGGGCGCCGAGCACCGCGCTCGGCCAGAAGTCGTCGACGTGGAACGGCAGGTCGAGCTCGCCGGCGATCCAGCTCGCCAGCAGGAAGAGCAGGCCGTTTACCACGATTGCGATCAACCCGAGGGTGAGGATGTAGAACCCGCAGCCCACGGTTTTGATGATCGGCCGCAGGACGGCGTTGACGACGCCGAAGATCACCGCGACGGCCACCAGCGTGCCGGCCGCCTTCGGTATCGAGTCGGTCGACAGCGTGATTCCAGGCAGGATCCAGGTCGCGAGCCAGAACGCCGCGGCGCTGATGGCCAGCCGGATGACGATTCCCATAGGCGGCGATCATAGGGTTCGTGCGCGCCGGCCGCGCCCCCACCTAGCATGTCTTCTCGCGGTAGCCTGCCGGGATGCCGTCGCGGCAGGAGCAGGTGCGGTCCCACCAGTTCGCCGTGCAACGGGTCGTGGCCGCCGTGGTCACACGCGACACCGACCCTGACCGGCTGCCGTTCCGTCGCGTGGCCGGCGCGACGCTGGCCGGTGTGCTGGTCGCCACCATCGGGTTCGGCGCGGTGGCGGCGTACGCGGCCATCACGGGCAGCGAGCCGGACGACTGGCGCGACCCGCGTGCCGTCATCGTCGAGCGGGAGTCCGGCTCCCGGTACGCCTTCCGCGACGGCCGGCTGCACCCGGTCGCCAACTACACATCCGCGCTGCTGATCGCCGGCTCCGGAGCGAAGACCAGGCTGGTGCCGCGTGCCGCGCTCGCCGGCGAACCGCCCGGCGCTCCGCTCGGCATCGCCGACGCCCCTGACCCGCCGCCGGCCCCCGAACACCTGGTCACGGGCCCGTGGTCGGCCTGCTCGGCAACCCGAGAGCAGCCGGTGCCGCTCGTCGGGCGGCCGGTGCCAGACAGCGCACCGCTCGCCGGCCGCGCGCTGCTCGCCGAGCACCCCGACGGCACGGCCCACCTCGTTTGGCATGACCGGCGGCACCTCATCCGCAACACCGGGCTCGTGCTCTCCGCGCTCGGCTGGACAGGCCATCAGCCCGTGCCGGTCGCGCCCGCGGTGCTCGGCGCGCTCGGGGCCGGAGCCGACCTTGCCCGCACACCGATCGCGGGTGAGGGTTCGCCGTCGCGCGCGGTGCCCGGCGCCACGGTCGGCGAGGTATTCGTCGTGGTGACCCAGGGCGGCCAGCGCCAGTACGCCGTCGCGCACGCCAGCGGGCTGGCCGCCATCACCCAGGTCGAGGCCGACCTGATCCTCACCGACCTGCACCAGGACCGCCCGACGCGGCTCACCCAAGGGGAGTACGCCGACCTGCCCAAGGTGCCCGGCCGGCCACCGGCGGCCGCGCCACCGCCGGCCACGACGCCGCCGCTCGTGCCGGCGGGCGGGGCGGTGTGCGCACAGGTCCAGGACGCCCACGGCGTGCCCGAGGTGCGGCTCGCCACGCGGGTGCCCACCGCCCCGGTCGTGGAGCCGGGTCGCGGTGCGCTGGTCGAGGCGGGCGGCGATGTGTGGCTGGTCACCGATCGCGGTCGCCGCCACGCCATCACCGACCCAGAGACCCGCGCGCTTCTCGGCTACGCGGACACGCAGCCGACGCGCGTGCCGGCGTCCTTCGTGCAGCTCGTGCCCAAGGCCTCCGAACTGACCCGCGAGGCAGCTCTGCGCCCGCTGTGATCAGCCGCGGTACCGGGACTCCGGCGGGGGTGGGGCGGGGCCGAGCGTCGCCGCCAGCCAGCGGTTGTAGAGGGCGGTCCAGGTGCCGTCGGCGCGCATCCGGTCGAGGATGCCGTTGACGAAGCGCACGAAATCGGGAGCGGTTCGGGCGAAGGCCAGCCCGTGCGGCTCGTCGGTGAACCGCGGCCCCACGATCTTGGTGGTCGGATCCTGCGCGGCCAGGCCGGCGAGCACGTTGTCGGTCGTGGAGACGGCGTCGACCTGGCCCTGCTGGAGCAGGATCAGGCAGTCGGTCCAGTCGATGGTCGAAACCGGGACCGGGCGCGCGGGCGCGTCGATGATGGCCTGGATCGACGTGGTGTTCGCCGCCGCGCACACCCGCTTGCCGGCCAGGTCGTCGATGCTCTTCGCCGTCGAGCTTTCGGGCACCAGTACGCGCTGACCCGAGTCCAGGTAGTTGGTGGAGAACTCGACCTGCTCGCGCCGCGCGCAGGTGATCGTCATGGAGTTGGCGACTATGTCGACCTTGCCGTTGACGGCGGTGAGCCGCTCGGCCTGCGTGATCACCGTGAACTGCACCCTGTCCGGATCACCGAAGATGGCCTTGGCCACCTCGCGGACCAGGTCGATGTCGAAACCCTCCAGCCGACCGGTGAACGGATCGCGGAACCCGAAGAGGTAGTTGTTCTGGTCGACGCCCGCGATGAGTCGCCCGCGCGCCCGGATCGCGGCCATCGTGGATCCCGCCGGCAACCGGTCAGGCGCGGGTAGAGCGCCCGCGGGTCGCAGGCTGGCGCGCGGGTCGCACGCCGGGCCCGCCGGTGCGGACGCCGCCCCGGCGGTCGGTTCGGCCACACCCATCGGCATCGGCGCCTCGGGAGCAGCCGCCGGTGGCGAAGGCAGCGGCCTCGCCGCCGTGCAGGCGCCCGGAAGCAGAGCGGCCGACAGGGCCAGTGTCGCTGTCCACAGTGGTCGACGCAGTCGTCTCTCCTTCCGCGAAGATCGCGAGGGATCAACCACACACGCTAGGACCGCGGCGCAAGGCCCCGGGACTGCCCCGGATGGTTATCCACAAGGGGTATCGGTGGTGCGGCGGGATCGCTACCGTCAGTGTCCTAATCAGTGGTGTCCTATCTGTACTCGGAAGCGGGTGAGCACATGACGCAGACGCGGGCGGATGCGGCGGTCATGCGGCAGACCGCCGCCAGGTTCGACGAGGTGAGCCGAGGGCTGGAGGCGATGCTTAGCGGCCTGCTGACCGAGTTGGCGGCTCTACAGTCGGCGTGGCAGGGCGCGGGTGGCCGGTCCTTCCAGCAGGTCCAGGCTCAGTGGGCGGCCGACCAACGGGCCATCCAGCAGGCGCTCGTGGAGACGGCCGAGGCGCTCCGGGCGTCGGGTACGGGATACGACGCCACCGACACGCAGGCGGCCAGGCGGGTCGCCGCCACCAACCGAGGGATCTCGCTGCCGTTGTAGGCGTGCCCGGGAGAGGAGCACCGATGGGAGACAGCCACCTCGTCGTCAACTTCCCGGCGCTGCACCAGGCGAGCGCCGACATCCAAAAGGCGCTGAACGCGCTGGAGTCGCAGCTGGCGCAGCTCGAACGCGACGCCGCGCCGTTGGTCGCCACGTGGGAGGGGGAGGCCCGGCAGGGGTATGACGCACGGCAGGCGCGGTGGCGGCGGGCCTCACAGGACCTCGCGGCGATTCTTCGCGACATCAAGATCGCAGTCGATGACTCGGCGGCGGATTACCTGGGCACCGAACGGCAGGCGGTCGGCCGATTCTGAGACCCTGTAAGCCCGCCGAAATACCCTCAGGTCCGGCATCAGAGCGCGCCACAGTGCGAGAACCGATACCCACCAGCCATTGTGATCTTGTTCCTACCTTGTAGGTTGTACGCGATAACTGTGGCCTGTTCGGTGGAAGGGAGGTGGCCGTGACCGAATGGGAGCCGGCCACCGAGGCCGAGGTTGCCATGCGTGACGCCCTACGGGCGAGCGATCAAGAGCAGTATTTCCGGATTTTGTCGCGGACCGAGCTGTTTCTTCCGGTTTCCGCGGAATCTCTGGCTGGCCGCGCGCCGATGGGCTGGGGCACCTGGACCACCAGCGGACGCACCCACGTGCTGGCGTTCACGTCCAGCGTGGCGCTCCAGGCGTGCCTGGCCAGCAATGCCGGCTCAGCCCGACGGATCGCATATGACGACCTCGCCGCCGCGTGGCCCAACCTCGAGTGGTGGCTCGCGGTCAACCCGGGACTCCCGATCGAGGGATACCTGCCCGCGTGGTTCGTGGCGCAGTTGGCCCGGGGCGACGTGCGGCTGCCGGGGCGCACGATCGGCGCCCGAGCCCGGCTGGACCGCGCCGACACGGCGGCTCGGGCGCGTGCCACCGCCACCGTGCCTGGCAGCCTTCTGGCGCCGGGGCCGGCTGGGAGCGCACCCGCGCCCAGCTTGCTGTCTCCGGCCGCAGGAGCCGGCACCGTCCCGGCGGCGCGCGAGCCCGCCGTGGCCGCGGCGGCACAGCCCGCGTGGGACACCCACGATCCAGCTCTTCCAGCAGCGAACCAGCCCGCGACGTGGGACGCCGTGCCCGAGTCCGCCGCTCCGGCGCCGAGCCGAGCCGCGGCCTGGGACGCCTCGGGAGCCGCTGTTCCGGCGGCTCAGGACGAGGTGTGGGATGCCACGCCAGAGCCAGCCGCTCCGGCGACGGGCCAGGCTGGGGCGCAGGCGGCCGCTGCACCAGCGATCGACGAGCGGCCCGCCGAGCCGGTCATCGGCCCCAGTGGCCTGCCGCGCCGCGTACCGACTCCTCCTCCGCCTCCGGGAGTGCCGCCGAGCCCGATGGCACAGCGTTCGCCTACCGCTGCCCCGGCGGCTGCCGGCCTGGCCGGCGCTGGCCTGGCTGGCGCGGCCGGCTTGGCGTCGAGAGCCGCGGCGACGGCCGGTCCTGGCGCGGGTGCTTCGGACACCGCCGGTTCGGCCTGGGCCGGCACGGGCACCGCGCCAGCCGGATTCGGTGGCACCGCAGGCGGGAGAGCCGGCTTCGGGAGCCCGCATGCCGCTGGCACGAACGCGCCCGGCGATGTCGCCAGCGACATGGCGGCACCTGCCGGAGCGACCGCATCGGCGTCCGGCGCGGAAACCACATCGGCGGCCGAGTGGGCGACCGACACCGGCCCCGCGTCCGGCCGTCAGGCGGCTTCGGCGTCCGGCACCAGCACCTTCGCCGCGTCGGCCGACGTCGCACCGGCGACCAACTGGGCGACCGGCGCTGGCCCGTCAGGTGACGCTGGACCTGCTGGCGGCGACTCGGCGACGAGCGCGGGCGCGCCCGCAGACTGGGCGACCGGGGCCCCGACGGATGCCGGCACGAGCGGTGGCTGGGCGACCGATGCGACCAGCGGCGGCTGGCCGGCGGAGCACAGGCCCGCCGGCGCTCCTGGTCAGACCGGCGGCTTCGGAGCGGCGAGCGGCACCGGACCGATAAGCGCAGCGGCGGCTCGGCGTGGCCCTGAGGGCTGGGGCGCGCCCGTCGTGCCCGGCCGCACCACGGCCAGCGTCCCCACCGTGGCCGCTCCCGTGCCCGTCGATAACTTCACACCGGCCAACGATGTCGAAAAGAACCTCCTCGCCGCGGCCGGCGACGGCAGCACCGACTCGTTCCTGTCGACGCTGCTGCTCGCCAAGGTGCTGCTGCCGGTCTCGCCGGTCTCCGCCGACGGCACCCGCCCGGGTGAGCCGGGTTTTGCCTGGCTGACCGAGACCCTCGACGGCGAGCCGTACATCGTGGTGTTCACCTCGATGGAGCGGCTGCGCGATCACCTCGGCGACACGATCGAGACGATCGACGTCAAGTTCGTGCAGCTCATAGGGGCGTGGCCGGACCCGGCGTGGTCCTTCGCGGTCAATCCCAACACACCCGTGGGCGCCAAGCTGCCCGGCGCGCAGATCGTGGCGCTGGCGAGCTGGGCCGACGAGGTCGGGCTGGGCGCCGAGGCCGAGGAGGAGCCGAAGCCGCAGGCGCCGCCGGCGGCGCGGCCCGCCCGGGCAGCCGCGGTCCACGACCCGGCGCTGCCGACGATGATGCAGAAGACGATCTCCCCGGCGCAGGTTGACTACTACCTGGACCGCGGGTACGACCGGGTGTCCGGGTTCGTGCACCGGGCGGGCGAGGTGGCGCACCTGAACACGCCGGCGGCCCTGCACGCCGTGCTCGGGCTGGGATATGCCGGTTCGCCGTTCAAGCCGGATGCCGACGAGACGTACGTGCTGCGCTGGCCCGCGCACCGCCCGAGCCTGTACCGCATCCCGTACGGCGGCCAGAATGAGGCCGCCATGCGCGCGATGGAGGGCTGGGTGATCGAGCGACCGCCCTTCCGGGGCAACGGGTTCGCGCCCAGCGACAGCGGCGACGTGATCGCCGAGTTCAAAGTAGACAGTGCGCGGTTGCCGCATGGGGCGCAACTGTGGCGGATCGGCTCCGACGGCCAGGAGAAGTTGATCGCCTTGCTCGATGTCGACGCGCCCACGTGGCGGCGGGTCGGTGAGCAGTGATGCGCGACGGATACGTGGCCCGGTGGCGCGGGCGGGAGTACGAGGCCAGCCCCGACGGCGACGCGGTGCGCATCTACCAGCCTGAGGCCGACGAGGGCTTCGAGCAGGCGCGGCCGGGCCGGTTCGTCCGGGTACTGCCGGTGAAGGAGTTGGAGGACTTCGCGTACGTGCGCACCACCTGCACGTGGAAGGGCGAGCCCTTCATCGTGCTGGCCGAGCACGACGGCTGGCTGCGGGTCGAATACACGGGCGGGCGCTGGCCGGTGACGCAGCACCTGGGGCTCGAAGAGTTCGACTTCGGCGTCTACCAAGGCTGGGCGCCAGCCACCGAAGTGACCGACCTTCGCGAACACCGCATCTAACTCTTTGCCCAGCGGAGCACCTCGCCGAGGATCACGTCGGGGGTTTCCACGTGGGGGAAGTGGCCGACGCCCTCCAATAGGCGCCACTCGTACTGGGCGATGACGTATCGGCCGGAGCCCTGTGCGGTGCGGGGCAGGACCGCCGTGTCCAGGGCGCCGTGCAGCTGGAGTGTCGGAGTGACCAGGGGCTGCTGCATGAGCTTGACGAAGCGGTATCCGTGCAGGCGCAGCACCGACCGGAACGCCCACCGGTAGGCCTCCAGCGCGCAGAATGCCGCCTGCGGGATCTGCATCGCCTCCCGGCACCGCCGCTCGTAATCGGCGAACGCCTCGCCCTGTACCCAATCGGGACCGCCGCCGCGGCGCAGGAACTCGCCGACCAGCGCCGCGTCGTTGCGGGTCAGGATGTGCTCGTACCGCGGAAGCTGGAAGCGGAGAGTGGGCGCCGACGCGGAGATCTGCCCGCGCGGGTCGTTGAAGAGTGAGGTGCGCAGCCGCAGCGGATGCGCGGCCCCGAGCACGACGAGCCGGCGGACCATGCTCGGATGGAAGGCGGCGGCCGTCCAGCCGAGCATGCCCCCGAAGCCGGCACCGACGATGTTGGCGGACCGCTCGCCGAGTGCCCGGATGAGGCCGGTGACGTCGGCGGCCATGGTGTAGCCGTCGTAGCCGCGCGGCGGCTTGTCGCTGGCGCCATAGCCGCGCAGGTCGACAGCGACGGCGCGGAAGCCGGCTCCGGCGACTGCCGGCAGCAGCTCGTGCCACGCCCACCAGAACTCGGGAAAGCCGTGCAGGAAGAGCACCAGCGGGCCGCTGCCCGCCTCTACGACGTGGAACCGGGTGCCGTTGGCGCCGACGAATCGGTGTGTCCAGGGGCCGTCCACCAGCACGCGGGACTCATCCATGCGCCCAGGGTACGGGCATTCACGTTGACACAGGCCCTAGCCTTCAGGCATGAGGTTGCCGCTTCCGTTGATCTCTGTTGCCGGCACACCGGCCGAGTGCGGCGCCGCCTACGGGGTGGCCGCCGAAGCGCTGATCGCCGAGAACGTCGCGCTCTACCTGCGACGGTTTCACGATCAGGCGGGGCTGGACCGGCCGGCGGTGCGCGCGGCAGGAGCGGGCTACCGGGGCACGACCCGGGCGGTGCATCCGCGGATCGCCGAGATGCTCGACGGGGTGGCCGAGGGCGCCGGCGTGCACGTCGACGAGGTGTACGCGCTGAACGCGCGCACCGAGCTTATCTACGGCACGTGGCCGGCCTACGGTAAGCAGCCGGACGGTGGGTGCACAGCCGCGGGCGTGCTCGACACGCACACCGCGGGCGGCCACCTGCTGATGGGGCAGAACTGGGACTGGCACCCTGCCCAGCGCGAGGCCATGGTCGTGCTGCAAACCACCGACGAGCGCGGGCACACGGTGATCACGCTCGCCGAGGCGGGGATGCTGGCCAAGGCGGGGCTCAACTCGGCCGGGCTCGGCGTGTGCCTCAACCTGCTCGGCTGCGACCGCGACGGCACGGTCGGCGGCGGCGTGCCGTACCACGTCGTGGTCCGCGCGGTTCTGGAGAGCGACCATCTGGGTGGCGCGCTGAAGGTCGCCTGCCGGACGCCGCGCAATGCGTCTCTCAACCTGCTGCTCGGGCAGGCCCACGAGGCGGGTGGCGAGATCATCGATCTGGAGCTGGTGCCGGGCGACGCGGGCTGGCTGCACCCGGTCGACGGGGTGCTCACGCACGCCAACCATCTGGAGACGGCGCTGCCGGTACACGATCGGGCGAAGGACCTCGGCGGCGCGACGCTGTTTCGCGGCGCGCGGGCCCGGCGGCTGCTCGCGGAGGCCGCCGCGGCGCGGAAGGTGACCGAGGACGACCTGGCCGCCGTCTTTCGCGACCACGCCGGGTACCCGAGCGCGATCTGCCGGCACGTGGACGAGCGGGACGAGCCGCTGGAGCGGTCGGAGACGGTCTACTCGGTGCTGCTCGACCTCGACGAGCGGCGGTTCGGCATCGCGGCTGGCCCGCCGTGCGGCCACGAGTACGCGTTCACTTCACTACCGTGATCTCCAGCGCGCTGACGTGCTCTCCGGGGCCGCAGTAGATCTTCAGGCGGAGCGGCTCGTAGCGGATCTTGACGGTGTCGCCCTCGGTCAGCTTGGTGCCGGCGGCGCTGTAGAGGGCGTACTCCTTGCCGTCGTCGGTGACCATGCCGTAGCAGGGCCCTTCGCCGCCCCGGGTGACCTTGCCGACCAGGATGTCCTTGGGGCGCTGGTCGGTGGGCGTCGTCGGGGGTTTGGCGGGCGCGCTGCTGGTGGGTGGGGGCGTCGTCGAAGGGGGCTGTTCGCTCACCGGTGCCCCCTCTCCACAGCCGGCTAGCACAAGGACGGCCACTACCGCGAGTCTCCGCAAAGTCACTCTATTCAGACGAGGGGCGGGGCCGGGTGGTTCCCGGCCCCGCCGTTTCTCACGAGATGCGGATCTTCATGGTGGTGCCGTCGACCTCCACCACGCGGATCTTGACACCGACCGCGGGGAGTTTGACCCCGTGGTTCGGCAGCTCCGGGAACCAGTACTGCTTGGTGTCGTCGAACACCGGCTTGGCGTCCTGACCGCGGATGTACGACGGCTGGCCGTTGACGTGCAGGGTGAACGAGTCGGCCTTGGTGAGGCCGAACGTCGCGTCGTAGACCTGCACGCGTGCGCGCCACGGCTGCCCGTCGATCCGGTAGAACGGCTTCGGGTGCGCGTCAATGATCATGTTGCGCCCCTCGCCGGGGTGGTCGAACGTGTCGTTGTCGGCGTAGAAGGTGTCCCAGTACGAGATCAGCAGGCCCTGCTGGTACGCGTAGTGGTCGACCTTGTCCGGCATCGTGTTGGCGTACCCGAAGAAGTACGGACCGGTCTTCAGGTACTTGTCATACGACACGTACGAGCGGTGACCCGCGATGTAGTAGTTGTCGTAGTAGCGGGTCTCCGAGCCGGGCAGCTGCGAGAAGCCGTCGGCAACGAACGCGCCGTCGCCCTCGGCGCCGTCGCTCAGCACGGTCGCGCCGTCAGCGGTCACCGTGATCGCGTCGGCCATGAGGCCGCCCTTGGACACGCCGCCGTCGGTGACGTAGCGGAACCGGAACTGGATGTTCTTGCCCGCGTACGCGTCCAGCGGCACCGACAGGTCGACCCATGTCTTGTCGGCCCAGCCCGTGCTCTCGCCGTCGATAACCGGTCGGCCGGCGCTGTCCTGCGAGAACGCGTGACCGTCGACGGTGCCGCTGAGCGGCGTCCAGGTGCTGCCGTCGGTCGACGCCTCCAGGTACATGTAGTCGTAGCCGGCCTCGATCGAGTACCGCACCTTCGCGGTGAGCGTCGCGGACGACTTGCCGGTCAGGTCGACCGGTGCGGTGAGCGAGCTGCGCAGGTCGTCTTCGTTGCCGGAGAACCACTGCTTCTCGCCCTCGAACGGGGCGCCGTTGTCGATCTCGCGGGCGCGCTTGGGCAGGACCACGACGACCGCTTGCGGCCGGGCGGTGTTGTACTCCTGCGGGCCCAGGTTGATCGTCTTCTTCTGCCCAGCCACCACGATCTCGTAGTCGAGCCAGCCGAGCTGGAGCTTGTTCCACGCGCCGAGGTCGCCGGGGCGGGTGCCGATGGCCTGGTCGTCCTTTGCGGACAGCCGGCTCTGCGCCATCAGCGTCCAGTGCTCGTTGTTGTTGTCCCCACCGTTGTTGATGTTGTAGTCGTCCGGCAGGCCCAGGTCGTGGCCGTACTCGTGCACGAAGACCGAGAGGCCGCCGTTTTCCGGCTGAACGGTGTAGTCGCCGATCCAGACACCGGTGTTGCCGATCTGGGTGCCGCCGAGCGGATTCGTCGACGGGCCGGTCGCGCCGATCTGGTCGGCGTAGGCGTACCAGCGGTGGCTCCAGATCGCGTCCTCGCCCTGCCACGGGTCACCGTCGGCCTCGTCGCCACCGGCGTGGACGATCTGGAAGTGGTCGATGTAACCGTCGGACTCGTTGAAGTTGCCGTCGCCGTCGTGGTCGTACCGGTCCCACTTGTCCATGGCCTTGACGTCCGCGGCGACCTCGGCGTCGGTCCTGCCGGAGGCCTTCTGGTCGGCGACCCACTGGTTGGCGGCGTCGCTCACGAGCGCCCAGATGTTGCGCCCACCCGTGCACGCGTCGCAGTTGTCGCGACCGTACCGGGCCTCGTTGTACTTGACCTTGGTCCAGTTCGTGACCTGACCGTCCACGCTGTACCGGCCGGACGACTGCGCCTCGAAGTAGGTCTTCACCGACTCGACACCAGCACCGGTGCCGAAGTAGAGCTGCCGGTAGTAGTCGGCGGTGTAGTCCGCCTGCCAGATCGTCGAGTTGTCGACCGTGCGATCCGGCTCGGGAATCTGGTTGCGCAGCGGGCCGTCGAAGCGGGCCGGGCCGGGCACCGACGGGTCGCTGTCGACGTCCGGGAAGTCGGGGTGCCGCTCGTTGCCGAACTCGGTAAGGATCACGAAGATCTCGTCGGTCCGTTCGCGTGCCAGCTCGACGTACTGGTCCTTGCTGGCCGTGGTCTTGCCGCCCTTGCGCGCCAGCGGGCCGGTTGCGTTCGTGGCCTGGCCGACCTTGACCACCGTGCTGCCATTGCGGGTCTCGGGCTTCGCCCGACCGCTGATGACGTCGCTGACCGCCTGCTCGCGCAGCTCACGACGCTTGTCTTCCAGGGGGTTGGGCAGGTCGTCGTCCCGAGGGGCGGCGTCCTTCGAGGGGTTGACGGCCGTGGCGGGTGCGTCCGCCGGTGGTGCCGCGACGGCTGATGGGCCGAGGGACACCCCGAGGCCCGACGCCAGCGACACGGTGAGCACGCCCACCATGAGTTTGCGCACCAGGTTTACCTCCGATGAGTGGAACGCCCGCCGCCACATGGTCAGGGGTGGTCGGGCGTCCGGCTGGTCGGCTGCGATTTTTGGCAGCCTCGGCCAACCTAAGGAGTCAAATGCGCTGGTGGCAATATCTACAGGAGTTGTTTGTTGGGGCAGATGTGACTCATCCGCCCCAACAGCGTCACTCCTCGTCAGTCTTCGTCGGCCTTGCTGCTCTGCATGCCGGACGAGATCAGATCCATGACCGCCGAGTCCTGGAGCGTCGTGACGTCGCCCAGGGAGCGGTTCTCCGCGACGTCGCGCAGCAGCCGGCGCATGATCTTGCCGGACCGTGTCTTGGGCAGCTCCGGCACCAGCATGATCTGCCGTGGCTTGGCGATCGGGCCGAGCGTCTTCGCGACGTGGTTGCGCAGGTCCTTGACCAGCTCGTCCCCGCCCTCGACGGTGCCGCGCAGGATCACGAACGCCACGATCGCCTGGCCGGTCGTCGGGTCGGTCGCGCCGACCACCGCCGCCTCTGCCACGCTCGGGTGGCTGACCAGCGCCGACTCCACCTCGGTCGTGGAGATGTTGTGACCCGACACCAGCATCACGTCGTCGACCCGGCCGAGCAGCCAGATGTGCCCGTCGGCGTCGCGCTTGGCGCCGTCACCAGCGAAGTACACGCCCTCGAAACGCGACCAGTACGTGTCGATGAAGCGCTGGTCGTCACCCCAGATCGTGCGCAACATCGACGGCCACGGCTCGCGCAGCACCAGGTAACCACCGCCGCCGTTCGGCACGCTGGCGGCGGTGTCGTCGACCACGTCGGCACTGATGCCGGGCAGCGGGGACATCGCCGAACCGGGCTTCGCCGCCGTCACACCGGGCAGCGGCGAGATCATGATGCCGCCGGTCTCCGTCTGCCACCAGGTGTCGACCACCGGGCACTCGCCGCGGCCGATGTTCTGCCGATACCAGATCCAGGCCTCTGGGTTGATCGGCTCGCCGACGCTGCCCAGCAGGCGTAGCGACGATAGATCGAACTTGGCCGGGATGTCGTCGCCCCACTTCATCATCGTGCGGATCAGCGTGGGGGCGGTGTAGATGATCGTGACCTTGTACTTCTCGACGAGCTCCCAGAAACGGCCCTTGTGCGGGGTGTCCGGCGTGCCCTCGTACATGATCTGGGTAGCGCCGTTGGAGAGTGGTCCGTAGACGATGTACGAGTGGCCGGTCACCCAGCCGATGTCGGCGGTGCACCAGTACACGTCGGTGTCGGGCTTGAGGTCGAAGACCGCGTGGTGGGTGTAGCTCACCTGGGTCAGGTAGCCGCCGGTCGTGTGCAGGATGCCCTTCGGCTTCGCCGTCGTACCGGAGGTGTACAGGATGAAGAGCGGGTGCTCGGCGTCGAACGGCTGCGCCTCGTGGTGCGGGTCGGCTTTCTCGACCACCTCGTGCCACCAGACGTCCTTGTCGCCCCAGCTGACGTCCTGGCCGGTGCGGCGTACGACGAGCACGTGCTCGATCGTCGGGCACTGCGCCACCGCCTCGTCGACGGTCGGCTTGAGCGCTGACGGGTTGCCCCGGCGGTAGCCGCCGTCGGCGGTGATCACGACCTTGGCGCTGGCGTCCTGGATGCGGCCGGAGAGCGCGTCGACCGAGAAGCCGCCGAACACCACGCTGTGCGTGGCACCGATCCGGGCGCACGCGAGCATCGCCACCGCCGCCTCGGGGATCATCGGCATGTAGATCGCGACCCGGTCACCGGCCCGCACCCCGAGGTTGGTCAGCGCGTTCGCCGCCTGGCAGACGCTCTTGTGCAGGTCGGCGTACGTGATCGTGCGGGTGTCGCCGGGCTCGCCTTCCCAGTGGATCGCGACTTTGTCGCCGCGGCCCTCGGCCAGGTGCCGGTCCAGGCAGTTGTACGCCACGTTGAGCTCGCCGCCCACGAACCACTTCGCGAACGGCGGGTTGGACCAGTCCAGTACCTCGTCCCACGGCTTTGCCCAGCTCAGCCGCTTGGCCTGCTGCTCCCAGAAGCCAAGCCGGTCAGCGGCAGCCTCGTCGTAGGCGGCGGCGGTGACGTTGGCGTTGACAGCGAGCGCTTCCGGCGGCGGGAATTGCCGGGTCTCCTGTAGCAGGTTCTCCAGGGTCTCGCTCATGGGGCTGCTCCTCCCGCGGTGTGATATGTCTCGGGTCGTCGTCTGTGAGGTTAGTGCTGGCGCGTCGAGGCTCCGTGCGCCGAGTCACACCGGATCGCCGAGCGTGTTACTCGCTGCGGTGACCGGGTTCCCCTGCGCATATCTTGCCGTTTCGAGCCTGTTACGAACAGTCCTGAGCACGGCTAGTGTGCTGTGCGTGAGTACCGATCCACTTGCGCCCCTTCTCGAGCTGGCTGACGTGGGCGACGCCCTGTCCAGCGCGCGCGACCGCGTCGACGCCGCGCTGCGGCACCGCGCGCTGCGGCGGCAGGGCGGCCAGGTCGCCGCCGAGGCCAACCTGCGTGCGGCGGTTGCCAGCGCCGCGCTCGAAGGGCACCCGCACGACCGGGAGGCCGTCCGGGCCGGCACCGTGACCGACCCGGTCATGCAGGGAGCGCTGCGCGTGGCGGGGGCACTGGGAGACCTGGCCGACCGCTGGCCGAAGGCGCCCCGCCAGGTGCTCGCGCGCCTTCACGTACTTGCGGCCACCGGCTCCGTACCCACCGACGCCCTGGGCCGCCCATCCGCCGACGCGGCTGGGGCGGCACGGCTGGACACGCTCGCGGCGCTCGTCGCCGGCGACACGAAGGCGCCGCCGCTGATCCTCGCCGCCGTCGTGCACGGCGAACTGCTCGCACTGCGGCCGTTCGCGGGCCCGTCCGGCCTGGTCGCGCGCGCCGCCGCGCGGCTCACGCTGATCTGTAGCGGCCTCGACCCGCGAGGGTTGCTCGCCGTCGAAGTCGGGCACCTCGCGAGAGAGCCCGAGTACGTCGGCGCGGCGGGGGCCTTCGCCACCGGCACCCGGGACGGGGTCCGCTCCTGGCTACGCCACTACGCGGCGGCCGTGTCCCAGGCCGCCGACGAACTGACAGAGGTCTGCGAGGCCCTCACCGCTGCCCCGCGCCCGTAGGTTCCATCGATGTCTCTTGATCGATCCGTGTCTCGCGGCCGCCGATGGACCCCGCGCGGCGATCACCGCGCGCCAGGCGGCGGCTTGGCCAGGCTACCCTTGCCCGCGTGACTACGCAGTGGCATCGGCCCTACACACCGGGCCGGGGTCGATGGTTGGTCATCGGCTGGGAACTGGTCGCCCTCGCCATCCTCGGCGGCGCCACCGAAAACCTCTTCCGGCTGACCGGCACGGCCTTCCTCGCACTCGCAATCGGCTTCGCCGTTGTCTGGGTGATCGGCGCCTTCCGCATCATGCGGATGGGCGTGTACGTCAACGGGTACGGGGTGCGTGTGCGCGGGCTGCTCCGCACTCGCACGCTGGCCTGGCATGACGTGGAACACATCCGGCTGCATCAGGCGTCACACCGGTTCGGGCGGCTGGAGATTCCGAGCGGGATGACGGTGCTGATCGAACGGCGCGACGGTGGCCATGTGCAGACGCCGCTTTGGGCCCAGGGCATCGACTTCCACCGCCGCCCTGGCGTCTTCCGGTCGGTGTACCAGGAACTGCGCGACCGCCACGCGCTAGCCCGCCTGGCCCCCGCCTAGCCTCGCTTCCCACGCCGCTTCCCGCGGGGTCCGGCGTCGGACGCCGCTTCCCGCGGGTCCGGCGTCGCTTCCCGCGGGGTCCGGCGTCGGACGCCGCTTCCCGCGGGTCCGGCGTCGCTTCCGCCGATCAAGGGCAAACGCACGTGCTTTGATCTCGTATCCGCGTGCATTTGCCCTTGATCCATGCAGATCTCCTTGATCGACGCGGTTGGGTTGGGCCGATCGGCGCTGCGTCAGGCCGGAAGCCGCGATCCGGCCCCAACTCGGCGACATCGCTAGTGGCGGCCTCGCCGCGCCCGCAACGGACGTCTAGGGCTTACCAAATGCCCCTGAACACGTGGACGGCGCCTCAGTGTCGAGGCGCCGTCACACACGTCCATCCGGGTTACCAAGCGTGCACCTCCATGTCGTTGTCAGCGGTCCTCAAGGGTGCCGCCGCAACGCGCCTGCCGCGGCTGGTCGCGCGTGGGTGCCCGGTGGCCGTGCACGGAGCCCGTCTGGCGGGGTCCGCACCTCTTGTTCTACGCCGCACCGGCCTAGATCGCTAGCCCTCTACAGGATTGTGTGACGGTCGGTGATTACTGGTACGTCTACCTGTGCGCCTACGCGCTACGACCGCGTCCGCGGCGCCTGCCGTACCAGGCGATCCCGATCGCCACTCCGACCCCGACGCCGATCGCGGCCGCCGCCACCGGCACCGCCGGCCGTTCCCGCAACCGCCTGCCCAGGGGGATCGGATGCCGGAACTCCAGAACCGGCCACGCGTTCTCGGTGGCCAGCCGGCGCAGCGCCCGGCCCGGGTTGACGGCGGTCGGATGACCGACCGACTCCAGCAGCGGGACATCGCTGAACGAGTCGGAGTACGCGTACGACTCTTCGAGGTCGTAACCGCGCTCCTTGGCCATCTCGCGGACCGCCTCGACCTTGCTCGGACCAGCGGCGTAGAACTCGACCTCGCCGCTGTACCGGCCATCCTCGATGGTCATCCGGGTGGCGATCACGTCGGTGATGCCGAGCAACTCGCCGATCGGCCGCACCATCTCTTCGCCCGACGCGGAGACCAGCACCACATCCCGGCCCGCTGCCTGGTGCTCCTCGATCAAGGCGGCCGCCTCGGCGTACACGTACGGGTTGATCAGCTCGTGCAGCGTCTCCGCGACGATCTGGCGCACCTGGTCCACCCGCCAGCCCTTGCAGAGCTGCGCGAGATAGTCACGGGTGCGGGCCATCGTCTGCTCGTCCGTGCCGCCCAGCCGAAACATCAACTGGGCGTACGCGGACTTGACCACGTCTCGCCTAGTGATAAGGCCGTCCCGATAGAACGGCCGGCCGAACGCCAGCGCACTGGACTTTGCGATGACGGTCTTATCCAGGTCAAAAAAGGCGGCACTTCGGCCCACGAGCCGCCAGTCTAGCCGGAGCGGCTAAAGTTGGTCCGTGCTCGCCTGGCGTAGCCACATGCCCCGCTCACCTGCGGTTCTGAGCCGCTGATCAGCCTGACGGCGACCTGGATCACCATATTTGGTCGGCGTGTCGCACGAGTTGCGGCAAACGCCACTCGACGCGCGCCCGGGTGCTCAGGCATGCTTGTGCTTACGACGCGGTTTCATGTCCCTACACGACGTGAACCCTCGGCTGCTCTCGGCGGTTGCACCCCCCGTGACCGCTGAGTGGGTTCGGCTCGACCCCCCCGGAGCCGGACCCCAGACGGCCCCCGCCTCCCCCCGGCGGGGGTCGTCCCCTTCTGGGGGACCATTCCGCCGCAGGTCAGTCCTCATCGTCCGTACCTTGTGGATCTCCGGGCGGCTGGAAAGTCAGCGGATCGTCAGCAAGCGCCTTCCGGACATGATCGGCGTAGTCGTCCGGGGTGTGGGTGTAGCGGTTGAGGGTGGTCGACGCCTGCTCGTGGCCCATGACTCGCTGGACCACGTTGATTGGCACTCCGTCAGTGACCAGCCACGTAGCGTATGAGTGACGCAGGTCATGGAAGCGCAGCCCACCAGCCGCCTTCATCGCGATGTGCGCGACCGCCTCGCGTTCGGTGGTGAACTCCGTCGACCACTCGATTCCGTCGCCGTCCGGCCAGGTGGCGAGGTACTTGTGTGGGCTCTTGTGGGTGATGTTGCCGAGAAGGCCCGCCCGGACCAGTGACGGCAGCCAGATCCGGCGGCGGAAATTCGACCGGCGAAGAGGCTGGCCAGCGCGGTTGGTGAAGACGAGCTTGTCGGTCTTGAGCTTGCGCAGCTCGTCGACGAGGAACGTGGGCATTGGCACGGTCCGCACCCCGGCGCGGCTCTTCGGGTACGGCCGGATCACGATGTCGCCGTGGGTCTCCACGGCGACCTGGACCACGCGCAGGGTCCGCTTGTCGAGGTCGACCGCGCTCCACGGCAGGCCGGCGCACTCGCCCCAGCGCAGGCCCGCTCCGGCGGCGGCGCAGACGATCGCTCTGTACCTCGCCGGAACGGCCGGAAGCAGCTTGCCGAAGAAGGCGCCGCGGCTGATCGTGGCAGGCTTCACGTCGCCTGACCGGTCGCGCGGGATCTTCACGCCGACCGCCGGGTTGATCGCGATCAGCCGCGCCTGGACAGCGGTCCGCAGGATCATGACGACCAGGCCATGACACTTGGCCACAGTCGCCGGGGCGAGGTGCTTGCCCAGGTCGGTCACCCACTCCTGTACCGCCATGAAGTCGACCTTGGACAGTGGCCAGTCCGCCCAGCGGGGGAGCACGTGCGTCCTCATCAGCGAGAGCGTGCGTTCGGCCGTGCGCGCCTCCACGCTCCGGCTGGCCAGCCAGCGCGCGGCGAACTCGCCGAACTTCATCTTTCCGGCGTGTGGGTCGACGTAGGTGCCACGGTTGACGGCGCTCTCCACGTCGGACAGGAAGGTGTTCGCCTCCTTCTTGGTGCGGAACGTCTTCGCCTTCTGCTTGCCGGTACCGTCCCGCCAGTTCGCCCGGTACGAGCCGGATGGCGTCTTGCTCACGAAGCCCATCGCGATCACCAGCTCTTTCGGGGTGAGTCGGTGCCGGTTGCCGAAACAGGGACTGTGGCTCCGTCCAGCCAGGCGTGGAATCGCTTGCGGGGGATGACCCAGCGCCGGCCCAGCCGTTCGGCGGGGATGTCGCCGGAGCGGACCAGGGCGTACGCGGTGCTGACCGAGATGGACAGCAGGCGGGCCGCTTCCTTCACGGTGTAGACGGCGCTCTCTTGCGGGTCGCGGCGCGCCTGGCGAGGGATGAGGGGGATAACGTTCGTCATGGATTCCTTCCCGTTGGTGGTCATGCCGGTTGCCTGATCTCGTGGATCGCGGCGGTTGCCGAAAACCGTTGGTTGGCTTGGCGTAGGTCGGCGCGCCATCGGATGCGGGTGGAGATGGCGCGCAGGAGCCGGTGTTCCAGGGGTGGGATGTCGGGGTCGTCCGGTCGTGCCAGCTCAAACGTGTACCGGTCGGGTTGCTCCGCCTCTTCCTCGCCGGTTGCCAGCACCGCGCGAACCCAGGCCCTGTTGTCGGCTCGGTGGTCGGCGAGGGTCTTGCCGGACCATTGCCGAGAGACCAGAACGCGCCGGCCGGTGAAACCGAGCGTTGCTCGCTGGTGCACCTTGCCGGAACAGCGGCCCGGAACGAGGCCCGGCTTTGCCCCGTCTGGTTGGACGCCGTAGAGCAGCCAGTTCGCGCACGTCGGTGAGCACGGCAGGGTGGACAGTTCGGCGTGGAGGCGGTCAAAGTGTGCCCGCTGCGGGTCCGAGTGCGGCGATGCGTGGTCGGTGATGTCCTTGGTGACGTACTTGGTCACGTACCGGATAGCCCGCTCGGCGTCCTTAGTGCCCTGCTCGATGCCGCGCGCGTCGATCCGCCCCAGCCGTGCCACGTAGGCCGGTTCGGCGTCGTCGTCTTCGATCGCGTCGAGCGCTTCGGCCCAGGTTTGCAGCGGCTGCTTCGTCTTCGGGTCGACGTACGTGCCCCGGTCGGCGTCCCAGACTGGCGGCCGGTCCACTGTGTAGACCGGCTTGTCGAAGGCTGGCCACCACACCTGGTGATAGGTCGCCGCCGCCACCTGCTTGAGCAGCCGACGCGGGAGCGTGCCGCGGATCGCGAAGTGCGCGTGGGGTGCCAGTCGGCGTTGGAGCTCGACGGCGCCGGCGTATTGGACGTTCCACCCGGCCGCCCGGCGCAGGTTCTGCCACCACCGATCCAGGACCCGCGCAAAGTGGATCGCGTCCAGGGCACCCCGCCGGTAGTCGTAGGCGTCCGGGTCGATCGGCGTGCCCAGCACGTCATCGCGTTGGCCGTGCCGGGCGCCGCACTCGCAAGGCAACACGTACGCGCCACGTCGGATGTGCTGGTGCACCGCCCCGTGCGAGTCCAGGGTCAGCGTGAGCAGCATGGACGGCCGGTGCGTCTTGCCGGTCCTGCCCGCGTAGGTGCGCCCAACCGTGCGCTTGTCGACCGGGAGCCGTGGCAGATCCGGAGAGTCCTGCCGCCGCTTCGTCGATCGGGTGCGGCGGGGCCGGTTGTCGTCCCGGTCGCGGGGTGTGAGGTGGCCGCGTAGGTCGGACTCTTCGAGCACATGGTCCAGCTCGATGATCTGCGCGTCGATGTCGGCCAGGCGAGCGGCCCGCTCGTCCGGGGTCATTGGCTGGAACATGAGCTGTTCGCGCTCGAACTCCAGATGCGCCCGACGCCGGACTAGCTCCAGCAGCTCGTCTGCCGGCCGGTCGGGGCGGATGGCTGGTTCGTCGGCGAGGTGCCAGCCTTCGCGGATTTGTTGGATGCGGAGCCGCCGGTTGCGTTCGGCGCACGGCTTGCACCTGGCCGCGAGCCGGGCGCCGCAGGGGACTTCAATAACCTCGGTTAGCCCGGTGGTGGTGTCGGTGCGGCGCAGGGCGAGGGGGCGGACGCACACGCCGTACTGCTCGGCGAGGAGCCGCAGCGCGTCCTTGGCTAGGGGCTGGCGCATCCGGGCCGCGCGCGAGCCGGGCCGGGGGTCAACGGGGTGGGGGTCGGTCATTGGTCACCTCCCGTGGTGGTTGGGGTGGTGCCGTTGCGGGCCGGGAACGGGGTAACTGGCACCAGCTCTCGGCGGGCCGAGCCGGGCGATGCCGAGTCGGTTTCGCGGATCAGCCGCAGCAACTCCGACGCGGTACCGCTCGCGACGCGGAGCGCGGCGCGCAGCTCGTCGCGGGTGATCGGCCGGCCGGTCGCGGCCCTGTGTTCGGCGGCGTGCCGCCGTGCCGTCTGGATCAGGTCCACGGTCACCGCGCCCTGGTCGTCGTTCTGCTCGTCCTGGACGCTGACCTGCACCGGTACGAGGTCGGGACGATCTTCGTCCTGTGCCGTCCTCGCGTCGTCCTGGACGGAGGACGGCGCCGGGACGGTCAGGACGAGCTTGGACAGGCCGAGGAACGCCAGTGCCGGCACAGACGACAGCAGCCAGCCGGACAGGCCCGGCTTGGCCACGGCGAGCTGCGCGGCCAGGGACAGGGCGACGGCGGCGACGAGCAGGAACAGCGGATACCCGACCGAGCCGCCGCTCCGGCGCCGCCGCCGGATGGTCAGCAGCGCGGCGATCGGAATCAGTTCGGAGATGGCGGCGTTCGCCCAGCCGAACCAGTCCCCGGTACCGGCCGGGGAGTTGTGCATGGTCCAGTCGTGCACGTGGGTGAACGACGCCGCCCCGGCGAGCCCGCCGACGATGAGCAGGATGAGGACCAGGACGACGCTCTCGACACGTTGTACGTTCATGCGGCACCTCCCGCCAGGGCGTAGCCGGCCGCCAGGTCGGCGATGTCGTCGTCGGTGAGGTAGGAGAACCGCACTCGCACGGGCTCGCGTACACCGTCGATGGCGACGTAGGCGACGCCGGGTGCGGTTTCGGAGATTTGGTCGCAGAGGGCTCCGCGGTCGCGGGCACCGTCGCCGAGGACCATGTCGACCTGCTCGTCCTCGGTCAGCCGCAGCCCGATCCGGGTGGGGAACAGGTCCCTAAACGGCAGCACGTCCTTGCGCGGGTCCTGCAACGCCGCCGCCACGTGGACGCCGACCGCGCGGCCCTGTGAGAGCAGGAGGCCCAGCGATTCGCGGATGCGTTCCTTGACCTTCCGATCGGAGATGTAGGCGGTCAGCGCGGCCAGCTCGTCGACCAGGACCACGATCGCCGGGTCACCCGTCGTCGGGGTGTGCTGGCGGGCGACGCCGCGTAGCCGGGCCGCGCGTTCCTTCATGCGCTTGACGGCCTCTTCCAGGACGCCGGCCATGGAGTCGGGGTTTTCGTAGGCGAACCGGGCGAACAACGCCCGGCCGGGGGCGAGTTCCATGCCGCCCTTGGGGTCGAACACCCACAGCTCCACCAACCCCAATGCGATGCCGCCCGACAGGGAACGAACCAGCGACCAGATCACCGACCCTTTCCCGGAGCCGGTCGCGCCCGCGATCAGCAGATGCGAGCCGGCAAGCCGCAGCCGGTAAATCTCGCCGTCCTCGCGGACGCCGAGGGGTAGCGCGGTGAAGTCGGGCACGGCCGGCATCGGTAGCGGCTTCACGAGGGAGGCGAGCGGGTCTTTGCGGAGGAACCGCAGCGCCACCCGATCCGGCTGCTCCGTCGACCGGGCACGGCCATCGCGGACCCGGAACGTGTAGGCCAGCCGGTGGGCGGCGGCGGCCCAGTCGTCCGGGATCTGACCGGGCAGGAGCCGGACGGTTACCTCATCGCCCCACCGGTCGCAGCGCACGCCGACCAGGCGAGGGACGTACCGGTCGCGGTCGAACGCGATCGCCAGCCCGCAGGTGGCCATCGCCGAGGCCCAGCGTCGTTGGTAGACCCAGACTCGGCGCAGCCGGGCGATTGTCGGGTACCAGGCGAACCGCAGCCACGAGGCCGCGTGTAGACGCCACCAGGACACGCACACCACGGCGAACGCGGTCACGGCGACAACGAGCGTGGGCCAGCCGTAGCGGCCCCACACCCACAACACCAGTACGGTCGGGCTGGTGGCCCACCAATGGCGCAGCGCGAACGCGATGAGGGTGTAGAGGCCGCGTACAAGCCAGTACGGGACGAGCAGCCACCACGGGACGCGCCACATCGGCAGCCGTACGTTCAACGGCGCGGTCGGGATCTTGTCTCCCGGAATCACATTGATCAACGGCACGGCAGTGGTCACCTCCCCTCGACGGTGGGCAGCGGTAGCGGAAGCTGCGTCGACGTGCCAGCACGCGGCTTACGGCGTCGCACGGGACGTGGCTTGCCGGCCGGCGGAGTGGGCACGTGAGCGGTCATGGAGGGCAGCCACCGGCCGCGCCCGAGGACGGCCCGTGCGTCGGCCGGATCGGCGACGTAGGCGGCAATCGCGGCCGGGTCGAGGTGGCGCATCCGGACGACGGTGCGGGCCAGGTTCGCGGCGGCGGCGGAGATCTCCACCAACGCGGCCACCCGCAACACATCCACCGGACATCCGATGTAGACAGTCCGAACAGCGGCGATGCCAGGAGCGGCAAGACGGCGAACGACGGTACGGCGAACGGTCATCGCAGCCACCACCCCAGCCGCGACCACCGCGGCCTTGCGAGCGTGCGGCGGCAGCGCTTGCACGCCATGTGTTCCAGGTCGAACTTGCGCGGCTTGACCCACTCGCCGCAGTGCGGGCAGCGGATCTCGTCGACCAGACACGGCCGGCCGATCCGAGGACGAGCCATGATGGTCACCGGCCCTCCCGCAACTCGACCGCCCGCAGGCGCGCCGCACGGGCCAGCTCGGCCGCCTCGCAACCGTTCGACGTGGTGTCCTCGGCGGCGACCCGAGACAGCAGGGCGGCCTTGCGCTCGTACCAGTCCGCCCGCTCCGCAGCCGTCGCCGACAGGCCCGGCATCGTGCGCAGCAGCGCGGACAGGTCGACGCCGAACGACGAGGCTTCCGGCGTGGTCATCACGACCACCCCCGGTCGCTGTCGACCAGGCGCAGCCCGTACGCCGGCGAGATGACCGGTGTGCAGGCGTCGCAGATGGTGGCGTGTGGTGGCATGGCGGCGAGGTCGTCGCAGATCTCGCAGTGTCGCCAGACCTCGCCGCGTCCGGGCGGGATCAGGTCAGGGTGGATTACGGTTGGCACGACGGCCCTCCCTTCCAAGGGTGGGTTCGGGTGCGGGGCGGACCGGGACTCTTGGCGGGGAAACGGTCCGCCCCGCAGACTTTTCGGATCAGGCGGCGGCGGGCAGAACGCCGGCCGGCTTCACGGCCGAGGCGCGCAGCGAGTACGCCATCCGGGCCTTGCAGTCACCGCCCGGCTTGCATCGCTGCGAGTCCACATAGGGCGTGAGAGTGAGCCCGTCGAACTCGACCGACGGCGGATAGCCGGGCACGGACGAGGTGGGCAGTACCGGACGGTGCGGGGCGATCACCTTGACCTTGACTTCAGTGGTCCGGCCGAACCGTCCGGCTTCGGGGTCCAGGTCCATGACGCGGACGACCCAGATCCGCTCGCCGGAGTCCTTGTCCCGCGCCTGGTCGTCGCCTTCGCCTCGCCGGTCGAAGTCGACCTGCGCGTCGACGCCCAGGGCGAGCGCACCGTGCGGGAACACGTACTCGAACGGGACCGGCACGCGTAGGGAGAGGGGAACCATGATCTGCACCTCCTGGCTTGACAAGCTTCAACAGAACATCCTGTTGTGCTTATAAGTTACGTCAGCTTGTAAGTACAGGCGAGTGTCAAGGGGGTCGATCTTCAGATAGCGCGAAGTCAATTGGTCCGATCAGGACAGTGGGTAGACGTCCTCGATCTCGTGGCGGCTGCCTGGCATCACAATCAACGAGGTCAGCAGCGGTTCACCAGAGGCTTGGTGCACGGTCACGGTCACCACGATGGCTGCCTCATCGGCCGGCACGCCGAGCAGCTCCGCCTCCTCAGCGCTGACGGTGCGGGCCGTCAGCGCCTCGGTTACGTAGTCCGGCCGCACCTGCTTGAGCCGCGCCAGATGCTCAACCACGCTGCCGGCGATGGGTTCGGGTTTGGTGATCGCGGTGCCGACGGCGATCTCGACCGGCACGAACGTGGCCACCAGGTCCACCGGGCCTGCGTCGGCGACGGTGCGTCGTCGGCGTTCGTAGACGGGGGTGCCGTCTGGGATCTGCAACGCCGCCGCGATTCTCGGTGCGGCCAGTACGGGGCCGACGTGCAGCAGTTCCACTCGGGCCGTCTCGTCCAGCTCGACCGCGTCTTTCGCGTAGGCGGGGGCACCGCGCCCAGCCGGGGGGCGGCCGCGTACGAAGCTGCCCTTGCCCTGCTGTGACTCGATCCACCCGTCCTGCTTGAGGATGCCCAGTGCCTTGAGGACCGTGGGACGGGAGACGTTGAACTCGTTGCAGAGCTGCGATTCGGATGGCAGTGCGGCGCCGGGCGGGTAGGTGCCGTTCTCGATCCGTTCCCGCACCGTGTTCAACACGCGCAGGTACTTCGGCGTCGGCACCTCATAGCCTGCCATCAGGCCACCACCCAGCTTGAAGAGATCAGGTCATGTCAAGACAGGAGCCTAAACCCTGTGAACATGACCCAACAAGACGCGTCACCCAACGGGCGAGCAGGTCACGCCGCCCGAACCTCAGCAACCAGCTCCGCCCAACCAGCCCGCAGCGGATCCTCTGCGACCAGAGCGCGGACCGCAGCCGCGTCCGCCATCCGAGGCAGCAGGTTCCGCACCTGAAGCGCGAGGTTCATCGCGGCCAGAACCGGCTCACGGTCGGGCACATCGAAGCCCATGCGTTCTCGCAGCCACACTGACACCTCGGCCCAACTGTAGAAAGACGTCTGCTTGCCAGGGTTCAGCGGCGGCGGGAACCCACCGGGTCCGTACCTGCCAGCCGCCCATAGCCTGACGTTCTCGCGTGACCGGCCGATTCGATCACCGACCTCAGCCAGCGTCACCCAGTCGCCGTCACAGACCCGCACCGGCCGTAACCCGACCGCCTCCAGATCCCGAATCACCGTCGACGCAGCAGCAGCGAGACTTCGGCCGCGCCGCTCCACCTGGATCGTGTCGTCGGGCTGCACGTCGACGCCGCCCATGGTGTCGAACTGTCCGCCCATAGCCGGACGCGCCAAGAGGATCACGAACCGATACGCCGGCATCGTTGCTCCCTCGTGTCTTCGTACAAGATCCAGCGGCCCGCCCACGGGATCGCGCATAGGCTGCCGCCGCCCCGTCTGACGACATCCGGGACGGCGGCGCTGCCTCCTACTCGGCGAACGGGTTGTCCCGGTGTGCGGCGAAGCTGACGCCGGTCACGAATCCTTCGGCGAACCGGACCACGATCCCGGCGAGGTCTTCGCACTGCGCAGGCGTAATCGGAATCTGGTGCTTGTCCGCGTAGGCGGCGATCCGCTGCGCTGCCGCCGTCACGGCCGCGTCAAACGCGTCATGGTTGACCGCTGGACTCATGCCGCACTCCCCATCTTGAGTCGCATGTCGCTGCTGGCGAGTTCGCCGGCGACGTGGTCGATGAGGTTGATGGACTCGCTGGCCGGCAGTGCCTGCTCGACCATGGCGTCGAACGCCTCGCCGTAGTGCGTAGCGGCGGTGGTCTCGATGTAGAGGCGGCCGCCCAGGTGCTCGACGTACGCGACGGGCGGGTACGGCGTGGGCATCCGGAAGACGGTGAACGCCCCGAAGTGCCCGGCGTGCGCTCCGGCGGTGGCGGGCAACACCCGCACCTCGACCGCCAGGTCAGTACGTGCGGCCAGCCGAGCGAGGTGCTCCAACTGCGCACGGAGCACTGCGACGCCGCCGATCGGCCGGTGCAAGACCTGCTCCTCGACGAGGGCGTGTACGCGGGTCGGTTTCGGTCCGTTCAGGACCTTCTGCCGGTCGACGAGCAGGGCGAGCCACTTGTCCACCCTGAACTCCGGCAGGTTCCGGCCGTGAGTGGAGTAGAACAGCGCCTTGGCGTACTCGACCGTGCATAGCAGCGGTGGCACGACCATGGTTCCGTAGGCGCAGATCTGCTCCGCCCTGGACTCCAGCCACAGGCAGTCGACGAACGACGGATCGTCGATCGCACCCTCGAAGTCCGGCTCCCACCGGTTGATCCGCCAGGCGTCTCTGGCGAGCTGGATCAACCGCTCCCGCTCGCCCTCGTCATGTACCCCGTAGGCGTCCAGGAGCGCGACCACGTGGTCCTGGCGGAACGGCCACTCGGCGCGCTCGTAGCGCGCCAGCGTGCTGAACTCCACCCCGATGTACGCGGCGATGTACTTCAGCGTCAAACCGCGGTCGTCGCGCAGTTTGCGCATCCGCTCGCCCAACCACCGGGCGCGCAGACTCTGCTCGAACTCTTCTCTCTTCGTCGGCACCACAAGCACCTTTCGAACTCGATAGGGGAGCTGGAGGGCACCGAGGTAGGCGGGCACTGTCGATGTAGAAGCGAGGCTCGACGCCGGCACCCACCCCGATGCCAGCTCAGGAACCGACCGGCGCCCGACCCGTACCACCGCAGTCCACACACGACCGCCGGCATACCGACCGGGCGTCGCCGCACGACTGCGCGATGACGCGGACGGCGGTCCGGTGGGTGGCGTACTTCCAGCCGTTGCCAGCGCAGTGGCGGCAGGTGGTTGGCACGTTGGGCTCGGTCATGCTCACAGGCTGTGGCAGAAACCGCCCCTCAACCCGGAAAATAATTCTGGGGTCGTCACCCCACGGGGAGGACGGGTAACTGTGCGCGGTATGACCAACAGCCTCACGATTGGCGAGCGTGTGGCCTGGTATCGAAGGCGACGCGGCTTGTCCCAAGAGGTACTCGCCGGTCTCGTGGGCCGCACCGCCGACTGGCTCGGCAAAGTCGAGAACAACCGCATCGAACTCGACCGCCTGTCGGTCATCAAGGCGCTCGCCGACGTCCTGGACGTCTCGCTCGGCGACCTGCTCGCCGAGCCGTCCCTCATGGACTGGACCGACGACAGCGGCACCATCACCGTGCCAGCGTTGCGGGCCGCACTCACCGACTACCGAGCGATCACCCCTTTCGGAAGCGTCGGCACCGGAGACGTTCCAGCTCTCGCCGTCGTACGCCAAGAAGTCACGGCACTCTGGGGCGCCTACCAGGACTCGCGATTCGGCCACGTGGCCGGACGCCTACCCGACCTGCTCCGGATGGCACAGGCCGCCGCCGAAGGACTCGACGGTCCAGACCAGGACGAAGCCCGCAAGCTCCTCGGCCTGACCTACCAGCTCGCCGCCACCCAGCTCACCAAGCTCGGCGAATCCGACCTAGCGTGGATCGCCGCCGACCGCGGACTAACCGCCGTACGACCAACCGGCGACCCAGTCGTCACCGGCTCCCTGTTCCGCTCAGTCGGCCACGCCCTGCACTCCACCGGCCGCTTCCGAGAAGCCGTCCAACTCACCGAGGACGCCGCCGGCTACCTCGAACCACACCTGAACGAGCCGACGCCGCAGCTTCTATCGGTGTACGGCACCCTGTTCCTCGCCGGCTCCATGGCCGCCGCCCGATCCAACGATGCAGCCACCACCCGAACCTTCCTCGCCGTCGCCGACCAGGCAGCCGGCCGGCTTGGCACCGACGCCAACCACGTCTGGACAGCGTTCGGACCAACGAACGTCGCGATCCACCGCGTCGCAACCGCAGCCGAACTCGGCGACGTACAAGTCGCCGTCGACCTCGGCCCGCGCGTCGACACGTCCGCTCTGCCCATGGAGCGCCGAGTCAGGCACGCCCTGGAGGTCGCCCGCGCCTACAACTCCTGGAACCGCCCCGAGGAAGCACAAGCCACGCTCCTCGACGCCGAGCAGATGGCTCCTGAGCAGGTACGGCATCACTTCCTTAGCCGACAACTGGCGTTGACCTGGATTCGCCGCCAGCGCGGGAAGCCGCCCGCGCAGCTCGTCAACCTCGCTCGCCGCCTCAACGTGCTCGAATGACTCGAGCCGTCTACGCTCCCCGTGTGACGGCAGCCCAGACCCCACCCATGGCCACCCCACGCATCGCCGCAGGCGCCCTCTTCACCGACGACGCCGGCCGCGTCTTGCTCGTTCGTCCGACCTACAAGGAGTACTGGGACATCCCCGGTGGCTACGTCGAGCCCGGCGAGTCACCCCGAGCCGCCTGTATCCGCGAGATCCGCGAAGAACTGAGCCTGAGCATCCCGATCGGTCCGCTTCTCGTCGTGGACTGGGCACCAGCAGACGGCGAAGGCGACAAGCTGCTCTTCGTGTTCGACGGCAGCACGCTTACCGAGACTGAACAGGGTGGCATCGCCTTCGGCGACGGCGAACTCGCTGAGTGGCGGTTCATCGCGGCGGGGGATCTGGATCAGTACAGCCCTCCCAGACTCGTGCGTCGTCTCCGGACAGCTCTTGCGGCGAAGGAGCGCGGCGACACCCTTTACGCGGAGCACGGCAACCTACCGACCTAGAAGTTGCCCGGCGCGCGTGTGAGAACCTTCTGTACGTCTTCAAGGCGGGCCCGAAACGGGCCGTTCGCGCCGCCGCCGGGGCGCGCGCTCGCCGCTGCCGCTGTCGCTCTGCGGCAGACACGCCTAACGCCCGTCGGCTGGCGCGAATGCAGAAACCCTCGGGACCGCCGAAGCCCGACAGGGCCGAGGGTTCGTGATGTTGCTCGGCTGGCAGCCCGGCCGGCTTGCTCGGCGCGCGGCGTAGTCGCCGCGCGAACGTAGTCGGCGAGGTCGCGCCGTCGCGGTCGGGCTTACTGCGCCTCCGGCGGGGGCCCTCTGGCTCCGGGGATGATCAACGCCAGCGCCGTCGGCCGCTTGCGGGTCCGTGGGTGGTTGCTCAGCCATCCCGCCCCGCCGTCGACCCCGGGCGAGCCGAGCAGACCACCACCCGGGGTGCCAGCCGCCGTCCGACCGTCAAGGTCCGCTTGACGTGGCACCCCCGGGCGGCGGCCCGCTCAACAAAGGCGCGGGTCGACGGCAGATGGGATGAGAGCTTTGCGACTAGGGCTTAAGGAGCTGATGGAGCGCAATCAGCACACTAAGCCCGAAACCCACCGCTAGGGCGGTCAAAGGATCGCGCAGGCCAAGCCAAACAGCGCCGCCCGCTGCCGCGAGCAGGACGACCAGCCGAACGTCCAGTGGCGGCGGGTTTGGTTCTGGAGCATTCTTGGTGTGCATACTAGGAGCCACTTGATCTCGATCCTTCCCAAGGAAGATCAGGTTGGCTGCGGTCCGCGTCCTGCAACGGCGCGGACCGCTTGCTTCCCTTGCTGAGCAACGAAAACGTTGGGCGCGACATGCAGTCAGCCCAAGACAGTGAGGGTGCCGTTACACCGGGACAGCCCTGCCCATTCCGGCAACCCAGGCTTGCTCTCGAGTCTCTTTGGTCTCGAACGTGAGCGAGCCAAACTCTGGCAAGTGTTGAAGCCCCTTCAGTTGTGGCGAATCGATCTCCTTCCAAATCTCACGGGTTACGGCCAGAACTACCGAATCCGATGAGCGAGCCAGCCGCCGCCTTAGGGTGTCGGAATCCAGAAGCCGGAAGACAAGCCGGACATCTCTGCCGATGTAACCCCGTCCGTCTTGCACCGCCATGCCGACGTGGATCACCACTCTCAGCCTCATGATGGCTGGTCCACTTGCGGTCGCGTTGTGGGCGTTCAGGCTCTCCACCAGACGAGGAATGACCGCAGTCAACATCACTTTGGCATCGACAGAGGCAGGCAGGATGGCGAGCACCCCATCACCTCGATCAAGTAGATCTACCGGCTCTACAGCAGCCTTCTCTAGCGTCGACAGCAAGGCGTCGTAGAGGCTAGCCCGAAGACCGATCTGAAGGCATTCGCCCCGGTCGTCCCTTTCGAAGCCCTCAATATCCAGGCCAAGGAAGGTGTACGAGCCACGCCGGTACAAGGGGTCCCCTCCTTCCGGGCACGACGAGGGTCGGGGAACCCATACGGTACTACTTCATAGTCAGATTGTGTAGTAGTACCAATCCTGATGGTGTCCCTACTCACTCTCCCGTGCGAGCCCACGCAGGGCATCAAGATCTTTAATCTCAATGGACCTGTAGTGAGTGGAGATAATTCCGCTGCTCCGCAGCGTTCTCAGGACCTTAGACACGGCCTCTCTAGATGCACCCACGAGCGAAGCAAGATCACTCTGCGACATGGCCGGCACGGGACTCAGACCCGAATGATCCTCATCTTCAGAATCGACACTTGCCAGCTCTAGTAGACGGCTGGCGACCCTCGCCATCACGCTCGTAGTTGCCAATTCGACACGACGGTGGTCGGCATCCCGTAAACGACGGATCACCTGCGTCAACAGTGATCGCATGACGCGGGGGTGCTCGTTCAGGAAGTTGTTGAAGTCGTCGGCCCTCACGATCGATACCTCCACCGGCGTGATCGCGACTACCGTCGCCGATCGAGGACGCCGGTCCAACGGAGCCATCTCCCCAACGATTTCGCCTGGACCACGCACAGCCAGTACCACCTCTTGACCATTAGATCCGGTTGAGGTGATCTTCACTCGGCCACGATTTAGTAGTACGGCATGATCAGTCCGCTCGCCCTCCGCGAAGAGGACGTTGCCCGGCTGCATCGTTACGGGGATCCCCAGCGCTTGAAGGGCCGCGATCTCCTCGGGGCTGAATGCAGCGCTCGGCGCTCTGCTGGCGGGCTCCTTCACGTGCAGATTGTATGAGCCGTGACCAGTACGAACTAGCTCCATAGATCACCTGGGCCCGTTACGTGCCCGATCCAGAGGTCAGTAAAGGTCGACAGCGGACAGACCGTCACCGCCGTCCGTGACGCCGCCTAGGTCACACCTTGACCCGGTCGACGCTCCGTGATGATCCAGACGTCTTCTAAAGTAGTTGGTGGTATCGGAAATGAGCCGATGACCATTGGCAAGTTGGGGTCCGCCTGGCGGACACTCGGGCTGGCTGTCGGGCTGGCTGTCTGCCGAATTGATCTCTTCTGGATCAAGGCGCCGCGCAAGCGCGGCGCACCGTGCGCGCTCGCGGATCGCCCTGCGGGCGGCCTGACGGCCGTCCTCGGGCGCCCGCAGCGCGCCGCACCGCAGAGGAGATGCGCTTCACCGACTCGACAGACCAGTCGAATGCATCAGCGTCCCGCCAACAGCGCGATGACGGCGACGAGCGCCCCCACGATGGCGGCGATCTCCGCAGCGGTCGTCAGCCGGCTCCGATGAGGCCCTGGCTCGGCTGGCCTAGCGACCGCAGCGGTTACGGAAGTCGGTCGACCGCCGCTGCCAGTTCGCGTCCTGCGGCGACGGCTCTTATCAGAAACGCCACGAGGATCACCGGCACGAGGAATATCAGCGGATTGAGCCCGATGTCCATGCATCGCCCTTCGGTCCGACCGGCTGAACGCACCGTAGCCAGACCACGCATCGAAAGCAGTCAGCCGGAAGCAGGAGTGCCGCGCGAGGATCGGTAGCGGTCACAGACGGGGCTCTGCCCCGGACCCCGGCCCTCCCTCGGAGATACAGGAAGGACGGTCACCCGGCGGGATCTCCTCGGCCGTGCACCGAGACGGCTGCCCGAGAACCTCCGACCGCGCCAAGGCCAAGCCGCTTCGCGGTCGCCTCCGGCGAGCCTTGACCCGGCCGGAGAACCTCGGGCAGGGGCGAGCCTGCCCGACCGAGGAGATCCCGCCCCGCAGCTCCAGCAGTGCGCGGCAAGCCGCCGCCACGGGAAGCCACCCCGGACCTCCGGCCCGGGGCGGTAAGCCACACAGCGGCGTCAGCCGCGCACCATCAGGAGTCAGCAGATAGTCAGCGAACGCCGTTCTACACGGCCAATGTCGATCACCATCGACAACACCGCCGATGCGTCTGACCGCGCAGAACGGCACTCGCCACTACTCAGTCACTGACCCGACCAGGCTCCCCCCGGCGGGGGTCGTCCCCTTCTGGGGCCGTCCCTCCTTATCGTCCGTACGATGTGGATCTTCATGGGTTGAGTCTGGTCGCGCCCGGCTTATGTCGATTGACATAGCAGATCTACAAGCCGCGCGGCCGTTTTCCACAGCTGGCTGCGTCGTCCACAGGCGGCGGGTTTTGGCATCAGTGCGGGTGGTGTTCCGCGCCACGGTGTGTGCCGTACCCGACACCCGCCGTGGGAGGCACGATGCCAGCGATCTTCGTCCCGCGCCGTCCGCTGGTGGTGACCAGCGACGACGATCTGCTTGACGACCTGCTCCGGTTGGCCGCCGCGGGCGGGAGCGAGGTCGACCTGGCGCCCGATCCGGCAAACGCTCGTCCGCGGTATGCGGCGGCACCCTTCGTCCTGATCGGCGTCGACCAGGCCAGGCCCTGCCTACAGGCGCGCCTGCCGCGACGCCCACGCGTCGTCATCGTTTCCTCGCCTCAGCACGCGAGCGTCGCGTGGGAGCTGAGCGACCCGCTCGGCGTCGAGCATGTCGCCGTGCTGCCGTCCGCCGAGCCGTGGCTGGTCGACCGCTTCTCACAACCGGCCAGCGCGCTGGATGCGGTGCCGCGGGGCGTCGTCGTCGCGGTGGTGGGCGGTCGGGGTGGTGCCGGGGCGAGCGTGTTCGCCGGTGGGCTGGCCGTGACGGCGAAGAAGGCGGGACTGCGCACGCTGCTCATCGACGCCGACCGGCTGGGCGGCGGCCTGGACCTGGTGCTCGGTTGGGAGGAGATCGACGGCCTGCGGTGGCCGGCCTTGAGCGAGTCGGACGGCCACATCGACGCCGCGGCGCTCGTCGGGTCCCTTCCCAATCGGGGCGGGCTCATCGTGCTTTCGTGGGATCGCGGCGAGCTGCTGGCCCTGCCGGCCGAGGCCATGTCAGCGATCCTCGACGCCGGTCGGCGCGCTTGCGATCTGGTGGTGGTCGACCTGCCCCGGCAGTTCGACGACGCGGCTGTGGTGGCGTTGGGGGCTGCCGTCCGCACCTTCCTCGTCGTGCCGGCTGAGCTGCGCGCCGCCTTCGCCGCGGCCAGGGTGGTGGCGGCTGTCCAAACGCACTGTGTCGACCTTTCCCTGATCGTGCGCGGGCCGTCACCGGGCCGGCTCAAGGCGAAAGACATGGTGGAGCAGCTCCACGTGCCATTGGCCGGCACGCTGCGGCCAGAATCGGCGATCGTTCGTGCGCTGGAGCGTGGTGAGGCACCGGCGTCCAGCGGGCGCGGGCCACTCGCGAGCTTGTGCCAGCGCATCGTGGCCGACCTGATGCGCGAGACGCGCGAGGCCCGCGCATGACGACCCAGGCTGATCTCGCGGGACGGGTGCGCCGCCGGTTCGCCGTCGAGGGCGTCGATGCGACACGCGCCGCGGTCGTCTCGGCGGTGCGCGAGGAGCCTGGTGGCGCGGTGCTTGGTGATTCAGCGGTACTGCGCCTCGCCACCCGAGTCCACAGTGACCTCGTCGGAGCCGGACCACTCGCGCCGTTCCTCGCCGACCCCCACGTCACCGACGTGCTGGTCAACGGTCGCGACGTGTGGATCGACCGGGGTGCCGGGCTGGAGCGGGTGTCCTCGGTGGTCGGTGGCGTCGACGAGGTGCGCAAGCTGGCGCAGCGGCTCGCGGCGGGCTGCGGCCGGCGGCTCGACGACGCCTGCCCGTACGTCGACGCGCGGCTGCCCGACGGCACCCGCCTGCACGCGGTGTTGCCTCCGGTCGCGACCACAGGCCCGTACCTGTCGTTGCGTACGTTCCGGCAGCGCCCGTTCCGCCTCGACGAGCTGGTCGACCAGGGCACCGTGCCGCGGGCGGTCGCGCCGCTGCTGGCGGGCGTCGTGGCGGCTCGGCTGGCGTACCTGGTGACCGGCGGCACCGGCTCCGGAAAGACGACGCTCCTCAACACGCTGCTCGGCCTGGTGCCGTCCACCGAGCGCGTCGTGGTGGTCGAAGACGCGTCCGAGCTGCGCCCCGTCCACCCGCACGTGGTTGCCCTACAGGCACGCACCTCCAATGTGGAGGGAGCTGGCTCTGTCGGCCTGAGCGATCTGGTCCGGCAGGCGCTCCGGATGCGCCCCGACCGGCTCGTGGTCGGCGAGTGTCGCGGTGCCGAGGTGGTCGACCTGTTGGGCGCCCTCAACACCGGCCACGAGGGCGGTGCCGGCACTCTGCACGCCAACTCACCCGGCGACGTCCCGGCCCGGTTGGAGGCGCTCGGGCTGCTCGGCGGCCTGCCACGCGCGGCGCTGCACGCCCAGGTGGCGGCGGCGCTCCAGGTGGTCCTGCACGTCCGCCGCACCGCCCGAGGCCGCGTACTCGACGAGATTTGCCTGCTCACGCCGGCCGGCGCCGACCGCCTGGTCACCGTCGTGCCGGCATGGCGCCGGGGATACGGTCTCGCGGCGGCGGCTCCGGCACTGGCGCGTCTCTTCGTCGTGCGCTCGGTCCCCGTGCCGCCCGTGCTCGCGGGTGGAGTCGCGCTATGACGCCCCAATGGTGGGTGGTGGCCGGGTGCCTGGTCCTGGCGGCCGTGGTTGTCAGCGTGCCACAGCCGGCCCGGTGGACGCGGCTCGTGGGCGAGCGCCGTCGCGGGTTCCGGTGGTCGCCCGCGTTGCCGAGCAGCCGGGTCCTCATGGGATACGTCGCGGTCGGTGCGGTCGGCACTGTGGTACTGGGCGGCCCGGTCGCCGCGCTGGCTCTTGGCGCGTACGGCGCGTTGGCGGTCCGGGCGCTCGGTCGCCGCCGCGCCGCTCAGGCTGTGGTCCACCGGCGGTCACGCACGGTCGACGCCCTGTGCTCGCTGGCGGCTGACCTGCGCGCCGGCTTGCCGCCAGCGGCCACGACCCCGGCGGCTCTCGACGATCCACGCGTCGCCGAGTTGGCTGGAGCCGCCTGGACTCTGGCCGAACAGACCGGCGCGCCGCTCGCCGACCTGGTCGAGCGGATCGAAGCCGACCTGCGCGCCGCCGACCGAGCCCGTTCGTCGGCAGCTGCTCAGGCCGCTGGCGCCCGCGCCACCGCGTGGCTGCTCGCCGGTCTGCCTCTCGGCGGCATCGCGCTCGGCTACGGGATCGGCGTCGACCCGCTCGCAGTCCTGCTCCACACGCCGGTCGGCGCCGCATGCGCGGTGGGCGCGATCGTGCTCCAGGTCGCGGGCCTGACCTGGGCCGACCGCCTTGCCAGCCCACTCGCGCTCGGTGGCACCCCGTGATGCGCCTCGATCGCCCACAGCTGCGGCACAGGCCGGTCGGCCCGGCACAGCCCAGGACCGATCGCAAAACATGGGTCGGAGCTGTACTTGGCGGGCTTGTGGTCGTGGTCTTCGTCGGCGGCTGGGCTGGCGTGGCAGCCGGGTGCGTGGCTGTCGTGGTGCTCGAACGGCTACTACGCCGGCTGGAGCCTGCCGCCGCCCGGGCGCGCCGCCTCCGCGAGGTGGCCGACCTGCCGCTGGCGGCCGACCTGATCGCGGCCGGGCTCCGCGCCGGCGCTCCGGTAGACGGTGCGGTCGCGGCGGTGTCCGAGGCGATCGGCGGTCCACTCGGGGAGCGCCTCGCGACCGTCTCCCGGTCGTTGCGGCTGGGCGCTGAGCCGGCGGAGGCGTGGTCGCACCTGTCCACTGTGGCCGGCGCTGAGCGTCTGGTGGGCGCCGCAGTGCGCGCGGCTGCCAGCGGCGCGGCCCTGGCGGGCGCGCTGACCAGGTTGGCCGATGACCTGCGGGCCGACCGGGCCGTCGCCATCGAGGCGGCAGCGCGCCGCGCCGGTGTGTTGATCGTGCTGCCGCTGGGGCTGTGTTTCCTGCCCGCCTTCATTCTCGCCGGCTTGGTGCCGGTGATCGTCGCCGTGCTCGGTGACGTGCTCTGAAAACCATTCGAGACAAAGGGGAACCGTCGTGCGCAGACTGAGGGTCCGGCTACGGGGAGACGACGGAATGAACACGGCGGAGTACGCCGTGGGCACGCTCGCCGCGGTCGCCTTCGCTGGAGTCCTGCTCAAGGTACTGACAAGTGAAGGCGTGCAGAACGCTCTGACCACCGTGATCGATCGGGCGCTGAAGTGAGCCGGCGCCGGCGGTCCGGCCGCAGCAACGGCCGGTGCTTCGTTCACGGCGGCCGCCACCGCACCGGTGCTGGACGGCACGGCTGCCGTTGCCGGGGCGGTCGCCACGAGCGCGGCTCCTTCACCGCCGAACTGGCGGCCGGGCTGCCGGCGCTGATGCTCCTGCTGTTCGTCGGGCTCACCGCGGTCGGCGCCGTCACCACGAAGGCGCAGTGCGTCGACGCGGCGCGGGAAGCCGCACTCGCCGTCGCCCGCGGCGAGCCCGGCGTGGCTGCCGCCGAACGCACTGGGCCGCCCGGAGCGACGGTCTCGATCTTTGTGGACGGAGACGTGGTCGTAGCGACGGTGCGCGCCTCGGTGCGGGCGCTCGGTGCCCGCTTGCCCAGCACCACAGTCACCGCCACCGCGACGGCGGCGCTGGAGCCCGGCCCTCCGGAGGCCAGCCCATGATCTGGTCAGCGCGGTTTCGAAGGGATGAGGGTGCCGCCACCTTGTGGGTGCTGGCGATCGGGCTCGTGTTCGTCGTGGCTGGTCTTGCTGGCGCGGCGGTTGGGGCCGCACGGGTGGCCAAGCACCAGGCGCAGGCGGCCGCTGACCTCGGCGCACTCGCCGGCGCCGCACGGGTCGTCGAGGGCGAGGAGGTCGCGTGTAGGCGCGCCGCCGACCTGGTCGGCCGCAACGGTGGCCGACTCACCCGCTGCGTGGTCGAAGGGTTCGACGTGATCCTCGCGGTGGAGGTGAAGGTGACGCCGCTGCCGGGGATGACCCGCACCGTCCGCAAGGAGGCCCGGGCCGGCCCGATTCGAGCGCGGGCGAGGTAGGGAGGGAGTCGCAGGCGAACGCGGCTGGATCGGAGAAATGTGGTGGATCGGAGATCAGGCCACGTGCGTTTGGTCTTGATCGGCGGAACGTGGGAGGGACGCGAGCACCACGTCCAGGACCTTCACCGCACCGGCCTTATCCAAAGGGTTGTTGCCGTTGCCGCACTTCGGAGACTGGACGCACGACGGGCAGCCGGTCTCGCAGGCGCAGCCCGCGATCGCGTCTCGGGTGGCGCGGAGCCACGACGCGGCGATCCCGTACGCCCGCTCGGCGAAGCCGGCACCCCCCGGGTGTCCGTCGTAGACGAACACGGTCGGTGCCTCGGTGTCGGGGTGTGACGCGGTGGAGAGCCCGCCGATGTCCCACCGGTCGCAGGTGGCGACCAGGGGGAGCAGGCCGATCGCGGCGTGTTCGGCGGCGTGCAGGCCGCCCGGTACGTCGTCGACGCCGGCAACGTCCAATGAGGCCGGTGAGAGTGTGAACCACACCGCGGTGGTGCGCAGCTCACGGGAGGGCAGGTCGAGTGGGCGGGTGTCGATGACCTCGCCGGAGCCGAGCTTGCGGCGCTGGTACGACACCACCTGGCTGGTCACGTCGACGTCACCGAAAAACAGGCCGACGGGACCGGCGTCGACATAGGAGCGAACAGATACGACCGACAGCGAGGTGACGTCGCGGGCGTGCGTGGACCAGTCGGGCTCCTCCTGGTGCACAAGCGCGACCGCGTCGTCGAGGTCGAGCTCGTCGACCACATAGGAGACGCCCTGGTGCAGGTACACGGCGCCGGGGTGGACCATGAAGTGCGACGAGCCGGGGTCGACGGTGCCGAGCAGCCGACCCGTCGCCGACTCGACGACGCAGATCGGGTTGCCGCCGGTGCCGCGCAGGTCGACCTCGGGGCGCTGCTTGTGGGTCCAGTACCAGCCGCTGGGGCGCTGCCTCAACGTGCCGGAGGCGACCAGGCCGGCCACCACGTCGGGCGCGGACGGGCCGAAGAGGGCGAGGTCGGCGCGGGTCAGCGGAGACTCGTACGCGGCGCTGCACAGTTGGGGCGCCAGCACATACGGGTTGCCGGGGTCGAGCACCGTCGCCTCGACGGGCCGGCCGAAGAGCGCCTCGGGGTGGTGGATGAGATAGGTGTCGAGCGGGTCGTCGCGTGCGACCAGTACAGCCAGTGCCTCGCGGCCCGACCGTCCCGCCCGGCCGGCCTGCTGCCACAACGACGCGCGGGTGCCCGGGTATCCGCAGATCACGACCGCGTCGAGCCCGACCAGGTCGACGCCCAACTCCAGTGCGTTGGTGGAGGCGAGGCCCAGCAGCTCACCGGAGAGCAGCGCGTGCTCCAATGAGCGGCGTTCCTCGCGCAGGTAGCCGGCGCGGTACGCCGCGACCCGGGAGCCGAGCCCGGGGACCGCTTCGTCGAGGGAGCGCCGGGCGGTGGTGGCCACGACCTCGGCGCCGCGCCGGGACCGCACGAACGCCAGCGTGCGTACCCCGTTGACCACGGCCTCGGTGAGCAGGTCGGCGCTTTCGCGGAGGGCGGAACGCCGGACCGGGGCGGCGTCGCCGCCAGCGGCCGATTCGAGCAGCGGCGGCTCCCACAGCGCGAACGTCACCCCGCTGCGCGGCGACGCGTCGTCGGTGACGGCCGTGACGGGCAGCCCTATCAGGCGCTCGGCCGACTCCGCCGGATCGCCCGACGTGGCCGAGGCCAGGACGAAGACCGGGCTGCGTCCGTACCGGGCGGCGGCCCGGCGCAACCGGCGCAGCACGTGGGACACGTGCGAGCCGAAGACGCCCCGGTAGGTGTGGCACTCGTCGATCACCACGAAGGCGAGCCGGCGCAGGAACGTGGACCACGCCGCGTGGCCGGGAAGGATGCCGAAGTGCAGCATGTCCGGGTTGGTGAGGACGAAACGGGAGTGCTGGCGTACCCACTCCCGTTCCTCGCGGGGCGTGTCACCGTCGTAACACGCCGGGCGTACCCCATCGATGTCGAGCGCGGCGACGGCGCGCAACTGGTCCGCGGCGAGCGCTTTGGTCGGCGCGAGGTAAAGCGCGGTAGCGCGCGGGTCGGCTAGCAGGGTCGCGAGCGCCGGCAGCTGGTATGCCATGGACTTGCCGGACGCCGTGCCGGTCGCGACGACGACGTGCGTGCCGGCGTACGCCAGCGAGGCTGCCTCGGCCTGGTGGCGCCAGGGTGCGGCGACCCCGCGCGCGGCGAACGCCTCCCGGAGCGCAGCCGGGGCCCAGCCGGGCCATGGTGCTGTCTCGCCAGGGCTGGCCGGCACCCGCTCGACGTGTGTGACGGCGTCGGGGCGTAGCCGACGCAGCAGTTCGGCCGGCTCGGCGACAAGAGTCACCCCAGCACTCTCGCACTGGTGTGCGGAAATCCCAAACGACCGACCCATGGCGCAGCATCACGGTCCGGTCAATGGTTAGATTCCCCCCAGAAGCTGTCCGCCAGGAGGAGTACCGATGGAGCTGTCGCTGGCGACCCGCACCATCGCCGAGCACACGGTGCTCGAGGTCGGCGGCGAGGTCGACGTCTACACCGCGCCGCGGCTGCGGGAGCGGCTCGTCGAGCTGATCGACAGCGGCTCACACCACGTGGTAGTCGACCTCAACCGCGTGGATTTCCTCGACTCCACCGGGCTCGGTGTGCTGGTTGGGGCGCTCAAGAAGCTGCGCGCGGTGGGCGGCAGCTTCGCGCTGGCGTGCGATAAGGAACCCCTGCTGAAGATCTTCCGGATCACCGCCCTCGACCAGGTGTTTCCCCTGTACTCCTCGGTGAAGGCGGCGACGGAAGCGTCCGGTCCGCAGGCGTGATGTCGACCGTACGGCTCGCCTTCTCGCCGGCGCCGGTGCACGTGCGCACGGCCCGGCTGGTCGGTGTGGCGGTCGCCCGCCGCGCTGGGGTCGCCGAAGAGCTGCTCGACGAGGTGCGGCTGGCGATCGGCGAGGCGTGCACCCGGGCGGTCGCCCTCCACCAGCAGTACGGCCTGGCCGACCTGGTGACGGTGGAGATGAGCGACGAGGAGCGATACACGGTTCGTGTGATCGACCGTGCGCCGATCGAGGCCGGGCTCGGCATCGCGGCGCTGCCGCCGGATGAGCTGGCGAACGAGTCGCTCACCGACGAAGCGCTCACCGTAGGTGTCGGATTTGCCCTGCTCGCGGGTTTCGTCGATGATCTCCAGGTGCGTCCCGTAGACGAGGGGATTGGCACCGAGGTGCGGATGGTGTGGCCCGTCGACCGGTAACGGGCTAACACAGCGGCGCTCGTCACCGTCACACACCTGGTGGGCGGTGTGACCATGAACACGACGTGCCGCTAGAGTACCCGGGTTACCTGCTCATAAGCCCTGGCGCGCGGGCGCCCAGGAGTCGCTTCGCTGGTTCGTCCGCCGGCGGGCGCTGATCGTAACGGCACAGGAGGACATAGATGTCCCGGACCTTGGCCGCCGAGGGCGGCGGTCTGTCCCTTACCGACACCAACCTTACGTTCGTCATCGTCGCGGCAGTGATCGCGCTGGTGGCGCTCGGTTTCGCCGCCGCGCTGGTCAAAGCGGTGCTGGCGGCCGGTAAGGGTACCGACAACATGCAGGAGATCGCCGGCGCCGTGCAGGAAGGCGCGTCGGCGTACCTGTTCCGCCAGTTCAAGACCCTCAGCATCTTCGTCGTGCTGGCCGTCGTGCTGCTCTTCCTGCTGCCGGTGCACCACACCGACGGCAACGAGACGCTCGTCAAGATCGGCCGGTCGGCGTTCTTCGTCGTGGGCGCACTGTTCAGCGCGTTCATCGGCGGTGCCGGCATGGCGCTCGCGACCCGCGCCAACCTGCGCGTCGCCGCGGCGGCCCGGGCCAGCGAGGGTGGCCGCGAGGCGGCGATGCAGATCGCGTTCCGCACCGGCGGCGTGGTCGGCTTCCTGACCGTGGGCCTCGGCCTCTTCGGTGCCGCGCTCGTCGTCATCATGTACAAGGGCGACGCGCCGACCGTGCTGGAGGGCTTCGGCTTCGGCGCCGCCCTGCTCGCGATGTTCATGCGGGTCGGCGGCGGCATCTTCACCAAGGCCGCGGATGTGGGCGCTGACCTGGTCGGCAAGGTCGAGCAGGGTATCCCCGAGGACGACCCGCGAAACGCCGCCACGATCGCCGACAACGTGGGCGACAACGTCGGTGACTGTGCCGGCATGGCCGCTGACCTCTTCGAGTCGTACGCGGTCACCCTGGTGGCCGCGCTCATCCTGGGCCGTGCGGCCTTCGGCGAGGACGGCCTGGTCTTCCCGTTGATCGTCTCGGGCATCGGTGTCGTCATCGCGATCATCGGCGTCTTCATCACCCGGCTCCGCGCCTCCGACCGCAGTGGCCTCACCGCGATCAACCGGGCCTTCTACGCCTCCGCCGGCCTCGCCGCCATCCTCGTGGCGATCGCCGCCTGGTCGTACCTGCCGAGCGACTTCGCGGAGTTCGGCGACGTTCCGGACCTCGACGGCAACCCGCGCACGGTCGCCATCGGCGCGGTCGTCATCGGCATCGTGCTCGCCGCCGCCATCCAGGCGCTGACCGGGTACTTCACCGAGACCAACCGGCGCCCGGTGCGCGACATCGGCAAGACCTCGGAGACCGGCCCGGCCACCGTGATCCTCGCGGGCATCAGCGTCGGCCTGGAGTCGGCGGTCTACTCGGCGCTGCTCATCGCCGCGGGCGTCTTCGGCGCGTTCCTGCTCGGCGGTGGCTCGATCACGCTGTCGCTCTTCGCGGTGGCGCTCGCCGGCACCGGTCTGCTGACCACGGTCGGCGTGATCGTGGCCATGGACACCTTCGGCCCGATCTCCGACAACGCCCAGGGCATCGCCGAGATGTCCGGTGACATCGACGAGCAGGGTGCCCGCACGCTCACCGAGCTCGACGCGGTCGGCAACACCACCAAGGCGATCACCAAGGGCATCGCGATCGCCACCGCCGTCCTGGCGGCGACCGCGCTGTTCGGTTCGTACACCGACACGATCCGTACCGCGCTCGCGGACGCCGGCGTGGGTGACCCGGCCGACTACCTGCAGGACGCGCTCAATGTGGCCAACCCGAAGAACCTGGTTGGCCTGATCATCGGCGCGTCGGTGGTGTTCCTCTTCTCCGGCCTCGCCATCAACGCGGTCTCCCGTTCCGCGGGAGCGGTCGTGATGGAGGTGCGCCGGCAGTTCCGCGAGCACCCCGGCATCATGGATCGCACCGAGCGCCCCGAGTACGGCCGCGTGGTCGACATCTGCACCCGGGACGCGCAGCGTGAGCTGGTGACCCCTGGCCTGCTGGCCATCATGGCCCCGATCGCGGTGGGCTTCGGTCTCGGCGCTGGCGCGCTGGCCTCGTACCTGGCCGGCGCGATCGGAACGGGCGTCCTCATGGCCGTCTTCCTGGCCAACTCGGGTGGCGCCTGGGACAACGCCAAGAAGCTGGTCGAGGACGGCGCGCACGGCGGCAAGGGTTCCGACGCGCACGCCGCCACGGTCATCGGCGACACCGTGGGTGACCCGTTCAAGGACACCGCCGGCCCGGCCATCAACCCGCTGATCAAGGTGATGAACCTGGTCTCGCTGCTGATCGCACCTGCCGTCGTGGCCTGGACCGTCGGCACCGACGAAAACGACGCGCTGCGCATCACGATCGCCCTGGCGGCGGCCGCGGTCGTGGTCGTGGCCGTGATCTTCAGCAAGCGCAAGCCGATCGCTGTCGACAGCTCCTCGGGTGCTGGCTCGGGAAAAGCCGGTAGTGGTGCCACGGACCATGAACCGGAGACCGTGAACGTCTGATCACGTGCCAAGGCCAGGGCCCTCTCCGTCAGCGGAGGGGGCCCTTGCCGTTCAAAAACGGATGACGAGGCGACCTTGCAAAACCGCTACGCTGCAACGCATGCGTACGCCCCGTGCCGTTTTCGCGGCTGCCACGACGGCGCTCGCGCTCCTGCTGGGGGCCTGTGCGGGCGGGCCGACGCCCCAGGTGTGGGCGGCCTCGGTGTGCCAGGCGCTCGGGCCGTGGCGGGCCGAGATCAGCAACCTGACCAGCAGTACGCAGCAGCAGATGACTGCCAAGACCACGCCAGCCCAGGCCAAGGAAAACCTGGTACGCCTGCTCGGCGGGGCCGAGGCGGCCAGCGAGAAGGCCCGCAGCCAGGTCAAAGAGGCGGGCGTCCCCGACGTGGACGACGGCGACAAGGTGGCCGGCGGATTCCTCGACTCGCTCACGGCGGTGCGGGACGCCTACAGCAAGGCGAAGCTGGGCATCGAGCAGCTCGACGCGGGCCGCGCCGACCCGTTCTACGACGGTGTCGAGACGGTCATGAGCACCTTGACCACCGAGTACAACCGCAGCGCCCTCGACACCAGCTCGCTGGACTCGCCCGAGCTGAAGAAGGCCTTCGACGAGGTCCCGGAGTGTCGCTGAGCCCCGGTCCGTCCGACGGCGCCCGGCAGCTCTCGCTCTTCGGGGTGGAAGCCCACGACCCCACTCCGGCTGACCTGGCCGGCCTCCTCGCCGGCACAGGTGAGGTGGTCCGGATGGGTGGCACCGCCCGCGTCTCGATCGTGGTGGACGCAGCCTGGCGGGTACACGTGCTGGCCGCGGAGCTGGCTGTGCGCGGCCTGGCGGCCACCTGGGAGGCCGCGACGGTCGAGGGACACCTGGCGGTACGCACGTCGTACACCTCCGCGCTGGCACCCCTGGCCACGGCCTGGCTGCGCTCCGGGAGCAAGCGCCCGCCAGCCGGGTTCTTCCTCAGCGGTCCCCGCCTGCGGATGTGGGTGGCCGGCGCCGGGCGGCCGGACACGTCCGGGTACGTGCTGCGGCTCGGTGAGGCCGACGAGGCGTGCTGGGACGCGGTGGGCGCGGCGCTCGCCGGGGTGGGGCTGGCCGCCGCGCTACTGGGTCCGCGGGCGGGCGGTCCGGCGTACCGGATAACCGGCCGGCGGAGGCTGGCGCGCCTCGCGGAGCTGGTGGGCGAACGGCCGGCGCCTGCGCCGCAGGCCGATTGGCCTGTCTGATCCCCGACAGATTGAGGCTCGCCACTGAGTCCGGTTGTTTGCCCGGTGCGGTGTGCGACGTCACTATTGCAGTTCGGTGTACGGTGTCGCCGTCTGGTCCGCGCAACCCGTTGGGCGGACGGCGCGTTACGTTGGACATCTGGCCCGCGGTTCTGGTACCGCCGGGTACGGACAAAACCACCCTGAGGTCAGGAGAGAAGTGCCGAGCAACGCCAGCAGCCGTCTGGTCATCGTCGAGTCACCGGCGAAGGCCAAGACGATCTCGGGCTATCTCGGTCCGGGGTATGTCGTGGAAGCCAGCTTCGGACACGTGCGCGACCTGCCGCGCAACGCCGACGAGGTGCCCGCGGGCTACAAGGACCGGCCGTGGGCGCGGCTCGGTGTCGACGTCGACAACGGGTTCGCTGCGCTCTACATCGTCTCGGCTGACCGGCGCAAACAGATCACCAAGCTGAAGTCGCTGGTCAAGGAGGTCGACGAGGTCTTCCTCGCGACCGATGAGGACCGCGAGGGCGAGGCGATCGCCTGGCACCTGGTGGAGACCCTGAAGCCCAAGGTGCCAGTTCGCCGGATGGTCTTCCACGAGATCACCCGGCCGGCCATCCAGGCGGCCATCGCCAACCCGCGCGAGATCGACCGAGACCTGGTCGACGCGCAGGAGGCCCGCCGCATCCTCGACCGGCTGTACGGGTACGAGGTCTCGCCGGTCCTGTGGAAGAAGGTGCGCACCGGCCTGTCCGCCGGCCGGGTGCAGTCGGTGGCCACCCGGATCGTGGTGGAGCGCGAGCGGCAGCGGATGGCGTTCCGCACCGCCGAGTACTGGGACATCGCCGCCACGCTTGCCGTCCAGGGCAAGGTCGAGGGCGCGCGGACGTTCGGGGCGACGCTGATCGCGCTCGACGGTGACCGCATCGCCACCGGCAAGGACTTCGAGCCCACCACGGGGCAGGTGAGGCCGGGTGCCGGGGTGGTGCACCTGGACGCCGACGGCGCCCGTGGCCTGGCCGCTCGCCTCGACGGGCGGCCGTTCACTGTGACCCGCGTCGAGGAGAAGCCCTACCGCCGCAAGCCGTACGCGCCGTTCATCACGTCGACGCTCCAGCAGGAGGCGGCCCGCAAGATGCGGTTGTCGTCGCAGGACACGATGCGCATCGCGCAGAAGCTGTACGAGAACGGCTATATCACCTATATGCGTACCGACTCGGTGAACCTGTCGGAGACCGCGCTGGCCGCAGCGCGCCGTCAGATCGCCGAGTTGTACGGCGATGGCAGCGTCCCGCCGCAGCCTCGCCGGTACACCGGCAAGGTCAAGAACGCCCAGGAGGCGCACGAGGCGATCCGTCCGGCCGGCGACAACTTCCGCACCCCCGGCGAGGTCGCCAAGGAGCTCCCCCCTGAGCAGTTCAGGCTCTACGAGCTGATCTGGCGGCGCACGATCGCGTCCCAGATGACCGACGCGGTCGGCTCGTCGGTGTCGGTGCGCATCCGGGCCGTCTCCACCTCTGGCGAAGAGGCCGACTTCGGCGCCACGGGCAAGACCATCACCGACCCCGGTTTCCTCCGGGCCTACGTGGAGTCCTCCGACGACGAGGACGCCGAGGCCGAGGACCAGGAGCGGCGCCTGCCCATCCTGGTCAAGGACCAGCCGCTCACCGCCGAGGAGCTGGCCGCCGCCGGGCACCACACCCAGCCGCCGTCCCGCTACACGGAGGCGTCGCTGGTCAAGCAGATGGAAGAGCTGGGCATCGGGCGCCCGTCGACCTACGCGTCGATCATGGCGACGATCCAGGAGCGCGGCTACGTCTCCAAGCGTGGCCAGGCGCTGGTGCCGAGCTTCCTGGCGTTCGCGGTCGTGGGGCTGCTGGAGCGGCACTACCCGCGGCTCGTCGACTACAACTTCACCGCCGCGATGGAAAACGAGCTGGACGAGATCGCCGCGGGCGACGGCGCCGCGGTCGACTTCCTCACCTCCTTCTACTTCGGCGCGCCGACGGGTGACGACCATTCCATCGCCCGGTCCGGCGGCCTGAAGAAGATGGTCACCGAGAACCTCGGCGACATCGACGCCCGCAGCGTCAACTCGATCCCGCTCTTCCGCGACGACGACGGGCGCGACGTGGTGGTGCGCGTCGGCCGGTACGGGCCGTATCTCCAGCGTGCCCTGCCCGACGCCTCGGATTCGGCGGACAACGGCGACGACCGGGTCTCCATCCCCGAAGGGCTGGCGCCCGACGAGCTGACCCCGGAGAAGGTCAACGAGCTGTTCCTCGGCGGTGGCGGCGAGCGCAAGCTGGGCGAGCACCCCGAAACCGGTGAACCCGTCGTGCTCAAGTCCGGCCGGTTCGGCCCGTACGTGTCGACCGGTGACCGGAACGCCTCGCTGCTCCGGTCCCAGTCGCCCGAATCGGTGACCCTCGAAGAGGCGCTCAAGCTGCTGACACTGCCGCGCGTCGTCGGTGTCGACCCGGAGGGCGCGGAGATCCTCGCCGCAGCCGGCCGCTACGGCCCGTACGTCAAGCGCGGCGACGACTACCGGTCGCTCGACTCCGAAGACAAGATCTTCACGGTCACGCTGGAGGAGGCGCTGGCGCTGCTGGCCGCCCCGAAGACCCGCCAGCGCCGGGCCGCCGCCGAGCCGCTGCGCGAAATGGGCACCGACCCGCTCACCGAGAAGCCGCTCGTGATCAAGAGTGGCCGCTTCGGGCCATACGTCACCGATGGCGAGACCAACGCGTCGCTGCGCCGCGACCAGACCCCCGAAGAGCTGACCATCGAGCAGGCCTCGGAGATGCTGGCCGACCGGCGGGCGCGCGGCCCGGCGAAGCCGCGCAAGAAGGCGGCGGCGAAGAAGGCGGCTCCCGCGGAGGGCGAGGCTCCGGCCAAGAAGACGGCGGCCAAGAAGACCGCGGCGAAGAAGACCGCGGCGAAGAAGACCGCGGCGAAGAAGGCGACGGCTGCGAAGAAGACCACCGCGGCCAAGAAGGCGGCGCCAAAGAAGGCGACCGCGCGCAAGGCCACAGGGTCTGCGGAGTAGCGAGGTTCTACGCGCCCAACACGCGCGTGGTGTAGGCGTTCTGGAAGATGCGAGCCGGGTCCAAGCGGTCGCGGACGGCCAGGAAGTCGTCGAACCGTGGGTACTCCGGGCGGAGTGACTCTGCGTCGCGGTAGTGCAGCTTGCCCCAGTGCGGTCGGCCGCCGAGACCCTGTGCCACTTGCTCAAAGGCCCGGAAGAACGGCTCGTACTCGGCGCCGTCGAACTGGTGGATCGCGATGTACGCGGCGTCTCGCTCGAAGCCGTGCGACAGCCAGATGTCGTCGGCGGCGGTGAACCGCACCTCCACCGGCAGCAGCACCTTGAACGGGAGCGTGTCGATGACCCGGCGCAGCCCGGCGAAAGCCTCCGGGAGGGCGGCGCGCGGCACGGCGTACTCCATTTCCGTGAAACGGACCCGGCGCGGGCTGACGAAGGCCGCGTCGGAGCGGGCCGTGTAGACGCGGGGCGACAGCACGCGGGCCTCGGCACGCGAGATGGCCGGTGCCAGCGCGGGCGCCGCGCCGCCGACGCGGCAGAGGGCACCGAGCACGGTGTTCTGTAGGAAGTCGTCGTCCCACCAGGCGCGCAGCTTGGAGAGGGGACGGTCGTTGGCCTCGACGCGGTTGTTGCGCTTGGTGAGGGTGCGGCCGGTGTAGGGCAGCCAGTAGAACTCGAAGTGGTCGTTGCCGGCGACGTACCCGTCGAGGCCGGCGAGCACGTCGGCAAGCGGCATGGGGCGCTCGTCGGCGTGCAACACGAAAGCGTCGACGCAGCGTAGCGTCACATCGGTGATGACGCCGAGCGCGCCGAGGCCGACCCGGGCGGCGCCGAAGACGTCGGGGTTTTCCTGGGGGTCGCAGTGCAGGATCTCGCCGGTGCCGGTGACCAGCGTCAGGCCGGCAACGAAGGTGGAGAGGCAGCCGTACCCGGCGCCGGTGCCGTGCGTGCCGGTGGAGATGGCACCGGCGACGGTCTGCGCGTCGATGTCGCCGAGGTTGGGCATCGCCAGCCCATGCCCGGCGAGCAGGGCGTTGAGCTGGCGCAGCGGCATGCCACCCGGCACCGTGACCAGCTTGGCGCTGGCGTCGACCGATGGGGTGATACGCAAGTCCGACAGTTCCAGGCGTACGTCTTCGGCCACGGCGATATCAGTGAAAGAGTGACCACTGCCCACCGGCTTGACCCGGCGCCCGCTGGAGGCGGCGTCGCGCACGGCGGCCGCCACCTCGTCCACGCTCGCGGGGCGTAACGCCGTGACTGCTGTCGCGCTCTGGTTGCCAGCCCAGTTCCGCCAGACCGTCGCGGTCACGCGCCGCCACCGGCAGCCGCTACCAGGCTCATAGTGTCCCTCCCCACAAATATGAGTAACATTCATATCAGCGCAGCGACACTGCGTAAACGCCTCGCTCGTTATTTTGAGTAAGGTTCTCACCGTCGAAAGGGAGTGGCGCCGAGTGTCGACTTCAGCCGTCACCAGCGGGCCGTTGCGCCGGGTACCGGTTCAGGGGCGGAGCGTCGCACGGGTGCAGCGCATGCTAGACGCATGCGCTGAGCTGGTCGACGAGGTGGGCTACGAAGGTCTGACGACCACGTTGCTCGCCGAGCGGGCCGAGGTCGCCATCGGCTCGGTCTATCAGTTCTTCCCCGACAAGCGCGCCATCGTCCAGGCGCTCACCCTCCGCAACATGGAGGCCTACCTGGAGCGGCTCGCCGCGCGCTGGGCCGACGCGTCGTTCGATCACTGGTGGGACGGCGTCGACGCGGCGATCGACGAGTACATCGCGATGCATCGCACGGTGCCCGGGTTTCGCACGCTGCACTTCGGCGACGTGGTCGACGTCCACCTGCTCGACGAGGAGCGCGACAACAACGCCGTGATCGCCGAGCGGCTGGCCCATGTGCTGGTGGGTCAGTTCGGAGTGACCGACGAGCCCCGGCTGCGGTTCGCGCTGGAGATCGCCGTCGAGGCGGCCGACGCGCTGATCAAGCTGGCGTTCCGGCGCGACGTGGACGGCGACGCGGCGGTGCTGCACGAGTCCAAGACGCTGATCCGGGAGTACCTGCACCGGCACGTCGACACCCCGCCCTCATAGGAACGCCTGCGCCTCGCCACGGTACGTGGGGACGGTGTCGACGACCCCGCCGTCTCGCACGAGGTGCAGCTTGTTGACGTGCTCGCACACCTCGCCGGCCTTGGCGTGACGGAACCACACCCGGTCGCCCACTTTCAGGTCGGCGGCTGCCGGACCGCGCACCGGGGTCTGCACCTCGCCGGCGCCCTCCGATCCGACCAGTCGCAGCCCTTCGGGCAGCCACGGGAGGGGCTGGCGACTGCGCACGGGTGGGCCGGACGCGATCCAGCCGCCGCCGGCGAGCGTCGCGATGCCGTCTGCCGGTCGGCGTACCACCGACAGGGCGAAGAACGCAGCTGGCGTGGGGCGCCACCCCCGGTACTCGTCGAAGAGAGCCGGGCCGTAGAGGCCCGAGCCGGCGGTCACCTCGGTCACGGCCGGGTCGGCGCCGGTGGCGGTGACGCTGCCGGTGCCGCCGCTGTTGAAGAACTCCAGGTCGGCGTGCTGGCGTACCGCTGCCAGGGCCGCGCCGCGCCGCCGCAGCAGGTCCAGGTACGAGCGGCGCTGCATCGCGCGGATGGCCGCACCGCGTACCGCCTGCCGCTGCGGCGCGTCGCCCAGCCCGGCGATCTGCGCGTCGTACGCCATCAGCCCCACCAGCCGGAATCCGCGCCGCCCGGCCACGTGCGCGGCGAGCGCGCCGATGTCGGCGGCGGTGTGCACGGGTGACCGCCGGACCCCGATGTGCACGCCGAACGGCCGCCACGAGCCGTCGAGTTCGAGGCAGACCCGGATCTCGGCGCGCCGGTCGGGAGCGGCTACCGCGTCGATCAGATCGAGCTGGGCGGGTGAATCGACCATCAGGGTGACGGTCGCGGCCAGCTCGTCGTCTTTGGCCAGCTCGCCGACCGCGCCGCGGTCGGCGGTGGGGTACGCCACCAGGGCGTCCTCGGTAACCCCGGTGCGGACCAGCCAGATCGCCTCTGCCAGGGTGAACGACATCACCCCGTGCCAGCCCGGCTGAGCGAGCGCCCGGCTGAGCAGGGTGCGGCACCGCACAGATTTGCTCGCCACGCGCACCGGTTTGCCGGTGGCCCGGCGTGCGATCGCCGCCCCGTTTACGTCGAACGCGGCCAGGTCGACGACCGCGAACGGCGGATCGAGGTGCGCGGTCGCCCGGTCCAGGCGGTCGCGGAGGGCGGCGCGTTCCGATGTCACACGAGCACGCTACTGGGAGTAGGCGCTAATGCGAAATACCTTCGCGTAATGGTGGCAGGAGTCAACCCGTCAGGCACCGCGTTTAGAGTGTGAGCCGGCAGCAGAGGAGCGGGGCCATCGAGACAGAATCCGGTACGGAGAGTGGCGGTGCGCGCAAAAAGGCGTCCTCCACCCAGGTAGACCTGTCCGGCTTCAAGGCCCTACGGTCCGTAATGCGCATCCGGCCGTTCCGGCGGCTGTGGGTCGTCACCGGGGTGGCGTCCCTGGGCGACTGGCTCGGCCTGCTCGCCACCGCCACGTTCGCGTCGGCTCAGGTCAGCGGCAGCGCGGCGAAGGGTCTCGCGTTCGGCTCGGTCATCGCGGTGCGGCTGCTGCCGGCCCTGGTGCTGGGCCCGGTGGCCGGGGTGATGGCCGACCGCTTCGACCGGCGCCTCACGATGGTTGTCTGCGACCTGCTGCGGTTCGTGCTGTTCGCGTCGATCCCGGCGGTGGCCCTCTTCACGGAGGCCCCCGGCATCACGATCGGCTGGGCGGCCATCGCCACGTTCCTCATCGAGACGGTCACGTTGATGTGGATACCGGCCAAGGAGGCCGCGGTCCCCAACCTGATCCCCAAGGCCCGGCTCGAGATCGCCAACCAGCTCACGCTGATCACCACGTACGGCGTCACGCCGGTGCTCGCCGGCCTCGGCATCGCTGCCCTCGACCGGGTCACCCGCGCCGGTGGCACCACGCCACCCGAGTGGGCCGAGGCCTCAAACCTGGCGCTGTACTTCAACGCGCTCTCCCGCCTCGCGATGGCTCTCGTGGTCTTCGTCGGCATCAAGGAGATCAGCGGCCGGGCGGCCGGGCCGCGTACCGAGCAGCACAGCATGCTGCGGCAGTTCGTCGAGGGCTGGAAGTACGTCGGTCAGACGCCCCTGGTGCGCGGGCTGGTGCTCGGCATCCTCGGCGCCTTCGCGGGCGGTGGCATCGTCATCGGCACCGCGCAGTTCTTCGCCAAGTCGCTCAACGCTGGTGACGCCGCGTTCTACCTTCTCTTCGGCACGCTCTTCGTTGGTCTGGGCGTTGGGATCGCGCTGGGCCCCGCGGTGGTGCGCGACCTGTCCCGCCGGCGGTGGTTCGGCATGAGCATCGTGCTGGCGGGCGCGTCGGTGCTGGTCCTGGCCACGTCGATCCACCTGACTATGGCGATCCTCGGCGCGCTGCTGGTCGGCGCCGGCGCGGGCATGGCGTTCCTGTCCGGCGTGACACTGCTCGGCGGTGAGGTCGGCGACGACGTGCGCGGCCGGGTGTTCGCGTTCGTGCAAACGGCGGTGCGGGTCGTGCTCATGCTCGCCATCGCGCTCTCGTCCAGCCTCGTCGGCCTCGGTGGCTCGCGCCAGCTCACCATCGCCGACCTCGGCATCTCCATATCGTCGACCCGGCTGCTGCTGCTCGCCGCCGGCCTGTTCGGGATCTTCACGGGCATCAGCGCGTTCCGCCAGATGGACGACAAGCCCGGCGTGCCGGTGCTGCCCGACCTCTGGGGCTCCATCCGCGGCCGGCCGCTGTCGGCGGGCGAGAAGTTCGTGCCACAGGGCGTGTTCGTCGTCTTCGAGGGCGGTGAGGGCGCCGGCAAGTCCACCCAGGTCACCGCGCTGGCCAACGCGCTACGTCGCGGCGGGCACGAGGTCGTGGTGACTCGCGAGCCGGGCGCCACCGAGGTTGGGCAGCGCATCCGCAGCCTGGTCCTCGGCCGGCACAGCGGCGCCGGCCTCGCACCGCGTGCCGAGGCGCTGCTCTACGCCGCCGACCGCGCAGATCACGTGGCCACCGTCGTCCGGCCGGCGCTCGCCCGGGGCGCGGTCGTGATCAGCGACCGGTACGTCGACTCGTCGCTGGCGTACCAGGGAGCCGGCCGCACGCTGCCGGTGGAAGAGGTGTCGTGGCTGTCGTCCTGGGCGACCGGCGGCCTCAAGCCCGACCTGGTGGTGCTCCTCGACATCGACCCGCGCGCCGGGCTCGAGCGCGTGGCCGCCCGAGGTGCCGGTGCCGACCGGCTGGAGAGCGAGTCGGTGGCGTTCCACGACCGGGTGCGATACGCCTTCCTCGACCTCGCCGATGCCGACCCGAAGCGCTACCTGGTGGTCGACGCGACCCAACCGGCCGGCGAGATCGCCGCCCTGGTCGTCGACCGGGTCGGCGACATCCTGCCAGAGCCGCCGCCACCGCCGCCGGCTGAGCAGGTCACCGACGCGCTCAACACGTTCGCGGAGGTCGACAGGCAGTGAGTCGCGTCTTCGCCGATCTCGTGGGCCAGGACGAGGCCGTGGGCGTGCTGCGCCACGCGGCGGCCGCCGCCGCTGCCATCATCGAGGGCACGCCCGGTCAGGGCATGACCCACGCTTGGATCTTCACCGGCCCGCCGGGGTCCGGACGCTCGGTCGCCGCGCGGGCGTTTGCCGCTGCGCTCCAGTGCGCCACCGGCGTCGGCTGCGGCGACTGCCACGGCTGCCACACGACTCTCGCCGGCACCCACGCCGACGTGCGGTTCGTCGTGCCGGAAGGGCTCTCCATCGGCGTGAGCGACATGCGGGCGCTCGTGCTGCGGGCGGCCAGCGCGCCATCGGGCGGGCGCTGGCAGGTACTGGTGATCGAAGACGCCGACCGCCTCACCGAGGCCGCCGGAAACGCGCTGCTCAAAGCCATCGAAGAGCCGCCGCCGCGCACCGTCTTCCTGCTGTGCACGCCGTCCACGCACCCCGACGACATCTCCGTGACCATCCGGTCGCGCTGCCGCGTGATACCGCTGCGCCAGCCGCCGCCTTCCGCCATCGCCAGTGTGCTTGCCAGCCGCGACGGCGTTTCGCCCGATGTGGCCCAGTGGGTCGCCGCGGCCGCTCAGGGCCACGTCGGCAGGGCTCGCAGGCTCGCCCGCGACCCGGAGGCACGCAAGCGCCGCGAGGCCGTGCTCGCCGTGCCGCGGCGCCTGACCGGTGTGGGCGCGTGCTTCGACGCGGCGTCCGCCCTCATCGCGGCCGCCGAAGCCGAAGCCGAAGCGGCGGTCGCCGAGACCGACGCGGCCGAACGCTCCGCGCTGGAGACCGCACTCGGAGCCGGCGGCACCGGCAGGGGCGCCGCGAGTGCCGCGCGGGGCTCCGCCGGCCAGCTCAAAGACCTCGAACGCCGCCAGAAGTCGCGCGCCACCCGGGCTCAGCGTGACGCGCTCGATCGGGCGTTGGTCGACCTCGCCGGCTTCTACCGCGACGTGCTGACGCTGAAGATGCGCGCGCCGGTGGCGGTCGTGCACGCCGACACCGAGCAGCTGGCGTCGGCGGCGGCCGAGAAGTGGACGGCGGAGAGCACCCTGCGGCGGCTGGAGGCCGTGCTCGCGTGCCGCGACGCCATCGAGGTCAACGTCAAGCCCCGCATCGCCGTAGAGGCCATGATGCTCTCCTTGTGGCGCGGCTGACCGCACTCAGTTCGCCTACGCCGTCTGTCGGCGTGTCGCGGGATGGCGCGGGGCAGCGCGAAGCGTGGTGGCACCGGTACGGTCTGGTGATGGCGCGGGAGATCGACGAAGCCTGGATCGAAGAGGCGGTCGAGCGGCACCGGCGCATCGAGTCGCTGCGTGCCGAGTTCGACAAGGCGGCGCAGGCGCTCGAGGTGACCGTGCGCTCGCCCGACGGCCTCGTCGAGATCGCCGTCACCGCGAGTGGTGACATCACCGATGTGCGTGTCGTCGGCGAGCTCGCCGGCCGTAGCAACGCCGAGCTGTCCCGCTCGATCCATGCCGCCGTGACCGCCGCTGCTGACGCGGCGCGCTGGGCGCGCGACAAGCTGCACACCGAGATGTTCGCCGACTACCGGCGGATCGGCGAGGCCTGAGGGAGGTCGGTTGTGGACGCGTTGCGCGAGCTCGCCGGCCGGTTCGACGCCGCTGCCGAGTCGCTGACCGCCGCCAGCGGCCGGCTGATGAGCCTGGAGCCGTCGCCTGACACGCTGGCTGCCGGTGCGCCTGGGCGCCTCGGCGAGTTGGGCCGCGTGCTGCACGGCCAGTGGGTCGGCGCGATCGGCGCCCGGGCACGTGAGGCCGCGGCGACCGGCGCGCGCATCGCTGACGCCGCCGGCACGCTGCGCGCCGTCGCCGCCGACTATGCCGGCGTCGACGAGGCGGCCCGCCAGCGCCAGCCGGAGGTGCCGTGATGGACGCGCTCGACCAGGTGGCGCCGGCGGCCGCCGGGCTGCTCGACCGCGTAGACGGCGTGCTCGCGCACGCCGGCGCCCCCGCAGATCATCGGATCTGGCCGCTGCTGCGCCGTCTCGGCGCGCTCCCGGGCGCGGCGTTGAGCGCGGTGCTCTCGCTGCGCCCCGCACCGCCCTCGTTCCAAGGCCTCATCGAGGAGTACGCGGACGCGTGCACCGCCGTCTCGGTGCGCGGCTCGTGGGAAGGCGCCGGTGCGGAAGTGTTCGCGGCGCACCAAGCGGCACTGGCCGGGCACCTCGATGGGCTGACCGCCAAGCTGTCCACCACGGAGGCATACGGGGAGGCGGTTGCCGGGTGGGTGCGGGAGAGCCGGGGTGCGGTGGCTCGCGCGCTGGTGCCTTTGCTCGGCTCGGCTGAGGCGGTGACCGTGTTGACCGAGCCGGTGGGTCTGGAGTCGGCGGTCGCGGCGGCGGAGATCGCGGCCGAGGTGCTCGCGGCCGTCGACGAGGCGTACGACCGGCTTGAGGCATTGATGCGTGACTGGGATGTCGAGCTGGCCGAGCTGCCCTACCGGCCGCCCGAGGCGGGTGCGCCGTCGATCGACTCGACCACGCGAATAAGGCTCTGACCAGGGCCGATGAAATGCCGACGGCGCCGCGCTCAAACAAAGTGGCGCGGCGCCGTGGCCCTTTCCTGCACCCCCCGCAGGTCTGTGGACATCCCACTCAACGCCGAAGGGTCGCGTTTGTCGTGGGCCGGTTCCATGATTCATCCGTAAGTCCGACCGCGAATGGTCCGAACCGAGGGCTGACCCAACCCGATTGGGCCAGCCCTCGCCCCCGTTATTTGTGTTTGGCGCCCACCCGCCGTGCGGTCGCGATCAGGGCACCGCCAGCGGCGAGTAGGAGCGCGCCCGCGGCGGCCACGATCCCCACGTTCCGGCCGGTGATCGGCAGTCCGCCGCCGCCTGGCGGCACAGGCTTGCCAGCCGGAGCCGGTGCGAACGCGACGGCGTCCAGGTCGCCGACGGCGAGGTCGACGACGCTGGCCCCGGCTGCCACCTGGATCCGGAGCGACGCGGCGCGTGCCCGCGCCGACTGCTCGGTGATCTCGCTGCGCACGTCGCCGAGCGTGATCCGGATCATCGAGGCCTCTCCACCGAGCACCGGCAGCACCCCGCCCGCGACGAGCTCTCCCGGATTGGGCAGGCCCGAGAGGGCGGGCAGCGTCAGTGGTCCGGTCTCCTCGCGGCCAGTGGCGCCGCGCAGCCGGTCGGGGTGCAGTGCGCCGAGCGTCTCGACGAGCGGGTCGCCGGCCACGAGTGGCAGTCGCTGTGCCTTGGCGTTCACCCGTGCCGCGTCGACGCCGCCGGTCGTGCGTGGGAGCACCAGGTCGACGGTCTCGCCAGGCGCGTCGATCCGGCGCGCTGCGATGCCCGGCCCGGAGATCTCCAGCAGCGGCGACGTGTACCGGACGCTCGTGGTGGACGCCGTCCCGCCAGCGATCACGGTGAGCATGGGTGACTTGATCACCTTGATAGCGATCTCGGTCGGGGTGCCGGCGAAGAGGCGGATGTCGGCGAGCCCGGCCGCGGCGGTCGCGATGGACCGGACGGCACCGCTCTCCTCCGTCAGGCCGGTGCTGGTGCGGCCGCGCAGGTTGGCTGGCAGGCGCACCAGGGCGGTGCCGCCCGGCCCGGGCAGGATCTCCGCGCCCGCGACCTGGGCGCTCGAAGACGTCACCTCGCCCGCTCGGGAGGCGCACGACGTGCCGCGGGCGTGCGCGATCAGGTTGCCGGTGCCAGCCCTGACGAGGCCGAGATCCTTGCGGATGGCGTGCGCCATGGCGGGCTTCGGGTTGCGTGGCGGTGCTTGCTGGTACACCGAGGTCGAGAGCGGGCCGGCCGGCAGCGGCACGCCGACCAGCTTCGCGTCGAGGTACCGGGCGACCGCCGCGGCGTTGATGGGGCTGTTGGCCGCCAATCCGGAGCGGGTGGACGCGAGCCGGACGTCCGCGACCGGCCCGATGGGCAGGCCCAGCGGGCGCAGGTCGAGCGCGTCGAGGCGGACGAGTTCGGCACCGGCGCCGGCCGCGTACGGGGGCGTGCAAGGCTCGCTCGCCGTGGCTGGTGCGGGCCCGACAGCGACGGCGCCCGCAACGGCGGCAGCGGCAGCGGCAGCGATCTTGACCAGAAGCATGTGTGCGACCTCCGCGAATCGCGGGTGTATGCCCGGACCCAACGAAGGCTCAGCGGTGATGTTGCGGCACGCGGCCCTGTCCTATTCGTACGTACCAGCCGGATAGTCCGAAAGGCTCGCCTTCTGGTAAACCGATGGCGCGTCGTAGGGTGTGATGCATGGGGATGCTGTGCGCGGTCAGCTTCAACCGGTACGGCCGCCTGTACTACCTCGACCCAGGTGAGCTCCGTCCCAACGTCGGCGACCACGTGCTGGTGCCGACCGACGACGGTCCCGAGGTGGCGGAGTGCGTGTGGGCCGCGCAGTGGGTCGACGAGGACACGGTGGGCTTTCCGCGCCTGGCCGGCATGGCCACCGACAAAGACCTGCGCCGCGACGAGACCCTGCGCAAGCGCAAGGCCGAGGCCAAGGTGGCCGCCAAGCGGCTCATCCGCGAGCACGGCCTGCCGATGAAGGTTGTCGCCATCGACCACGTGCAGGAGGGCGGCGGCGGCACCAGCGGCGCGCGCACCACCATCTACTTCACCGCACCGCACCGGGTCGACTTCCGGTCGCTGGTGCGCGACCTGGGAGCCACGCTGCGCTGCCGCGTTGAGCTGCGCCAGCTGTCGGCGCGCGACTCCGCCCGGGTGCAGGGTGGGATCGGCTCGTGCGGCCGCGACCTGTGTTGCGCGACCTTCCTCACCGACTTCGAGCCGGTCACCATCCGGATGGCAAAAGACCAGGACCTGCCGCTCAACCCGCTGCGCATCTCAGGCGCCTGCGGCCGGCTCATGTGCTGCCTGAAGTACGAGCACCCCCTGTACCAGAAGTTTCAGGCATCGGCGCCGGCGATCGGCACCCGCGTCTCTACGCCCGAGGGCGATGGCCGGGTGGTCGGCCACAGCGTGCCCCGCGACTCGGTGGTCGTGCGCATGGACGCCGACGGCTCGCGCTGCTCATGCAGCCGCGCCTCGGTCTGCGGCCCTCGCCAGGCGCACGACGAGCACTACGGCTAGCTTTCTGCGGGCGGCGGCGCGCTGTGCCTGATGCCTCGCCTGCGGCTCGGCGGCTCGCGCGCCTCAAGGCCGCCCTGTAGACCGCAGTCGCTCCGGTCGCTGCGCTCCCTCCGCTTTGTGCGGTCTGCGGGCGGCGGCGCGC